>DATLJN010000129.1:0-4272 GCA_035538835.1 Magnetospirillaceae bacterium | reverse complement strand
ATCTGCAAAATTTGCCATGAAACTCCTGGGCTTGAGCATCAAAAAGGTTGCGACACTCAGCTCAAAATCGTGCGGGCTCCTTACGCGTCAGCATGTCCCGGGAAGTCACGGGGAAATTTATATTGTGACCGAGAGTCTTATGGCGCTCATGGCCGCCCACGTAGCAACGGGAACCGCCGAGGATTGGTGGCGTTTGCGCGTGCGTAACAATTTTGAGCCACTTCTTACGCTCGAGACCATTCGCACAACCCACACCGTCCACGAACGAACAATCAGGTCATTGATTGACGACGGCACTTTCCCTTGCCTGTACGTACCTGGCACGACAAAAAAGATAACGCGCGTTTCCCAACACGCCGTTGAAATGTGGGCGTGGCAACGGACGCGCATAAGCAATGCGTGGCTGTCGTTCATTTGCGGGGCGCCGCTAGAACAGGTGGCAATCTGGGCCGACAACAAACAGTTCTGCCGCCTTAAACACGGGCGTCGCCTGCGCGCCGATGCATGCCCGTCGCTTGGCTGTATAACCGAATACATCGCAACTCATCAAACAATGACGTTCGACCCAGAAGATTGGATTACGCAGTGCCTAGAAAAACGGCGATATCCTGTGCCGATTAGCAACCTCTCAATAGAGGATGACAACGAGCTGAAAAAACTTCGCGGCTTGCGTCTTCCCGATGGAAGCGTGGTGGTTATGCATGCAGACGCAGTGGCACAGCAGGCCCGTGCAGGATTGGCAGCTCGAACTCGATTTTTAACGTCTCCTTTACACAAAGCGTGACCTATCCGGGCGATGTGGCAGCGTACCAGCTACATCGCCCGAATGTATGATATTATTCTATCTGTTTCTGCAAAAACCTATGACCGAATACGACCAACCATCAGCCGAATACCTTGCCCATGCCGCTGTTGACGACTACTTAAGCGTTGGTTCTGAACCAGGTTTTGGCGAGCTAGAAACCGAAGCGTTAGACGAATGGATTAGTCTCACCGAGGAACATATTGGTAAGCTCAAGCCTTCAGAGACAATCAATGTGGCATGGATGCGCGTTGAACGGTCGTGGAGCCGTGTTGTTGAGGCTGGACCACTCGGTCAGCAGCCAACACCAGATATCGCAAAGCTTGCTATCCAGGATTTGCGTATCGCCGAGCGGCTATTTAGGCAGAGTCGCGTGAAGGCAAGTTACCCTCAGCGCGCTCATATCGACACCGCCATAACCAGCCTCCCGATGGTTGAACTTATCCTCTCGCATCCTACCAATTCCGTGCAAGCCAAACAAATGGCTGCCTACCTTGCGACACAATTCGACAGCAATCTTTTGCTATTCGATGACTTCACAAAACGCGGACACATAACAGACATCCCCTCGCTCGACACCTCGCTTGGGTTGCGGCTTCTCACCACTAACTTTTTAAATACGTCATACATACCACTTGTTGCTGCGCCTCGCCACATACATGCCAGCGTCCCTGCCCAGCGCTGGCATGCCGCGCTATACGATCGAAGCACTACCAAAACACACAAAATTCGTATTGCACCACACGGCCCGCCAGATATGATTTTGCTTCCGCCGTCGCTATTTGGTCACGCCGAGATCCCCACCAGTCATAGCCGAGGCATGTTAGAGGCGATGGTTATGTCCGATGTCTGGGCACACGAGCAAAGAAAACGCAGGCGAACCGGCAAGGAGCTTACTATAACTCCAAAGGTGGCGTCTTACCGTGAAAAAATCACGGTGTTAGACGAACGAGTCGGCGCCCATCTCGACCAAGAATTAGCCCGACTCGATGCCGAAACCCCAGAATATAGCCCGCCTGCCGATTGCGTACAATGGTACGAAACGCTTTCGCCCTTTGCCGACCCATGCCACGAATCGTATGGGGGTGCACTTGAAACCGCTGCGTCTCAACTCGAAATGTTACGACTCACTGATGAGAACACGCCAGATTCGGACTACCTTTTGGGTTGGATGCACCTAGAGGCAGGATTGAGCTTACGCGCTGGTGATACCGCCCACCAAAGTTCCCTGATTGGTAGCCTTGAACGTGCCGAAGATATGTTCAAGATTACCCGGGATGCCATACCCGAAGATTTACGCCGCAGTAGCCGTTTTTTTGAACTCGCCATCGCTGAAGCTGCCGCACCGATGTACCGGGCACTTATTGCCCACGAGAATGTCAGCGAGCACCTCGACATTTACTGCGCTCAACTTGCCATACTTGCACCCCAAATACGCGATGCACTTAAGCAGACTGGTGACACCTCGAGCAACGAAGCCGAGGCGCTCACACACCTTTTACATCAAATTTCGGCCTATTTACTTGTTTCGCATACGCCCGACAAAACATTTATTGCCCTGCCTGGCTCACCCCGTCAGCGCGGTGGCAATGGTGGCAACCCCCGCGGTTGGGATTTTAGTATGTGGTCGTTTGATTCAGAAGACACCTACGTACTCGGACAATTTTACGGACGGTTAGAGACCGAAGAAGACCCATATTCTGTCGACAACGGTGTGGTTACGATTGCTAAAAAACGACTTGGGCCAAGTGATTTCCGCGTACTTGATGCAGTTGTGTCGATTATTAACCCTTCTGCCGGACGCACCAAACCTGATTATAAAGTCGTCAATAAGGCGAGGAGCCACTTATTACAGATGGCCGAAAGTGATTAGCTAACCGCTCGCGTTAAACGATGCCAGTCTTCGAGGCTCAACGCTTCGGCACGGGCGCCAGGGTTGACCTTAGCTTTTGCGAGCAGTGTTTCGAGTGCCGGTTTTTCGAGCTGCAAGCCGCCACTTAAACTGTTACGTAACGTCTTGCGCTTTTCACTAAAACCAGCCTTAACAACTCGGAAAAATTCTTTAGGTGATATATCTGGGAAGAGCGGCGCAGTGCGCAGGCTAAGCGTGATAATCTGCGAATCCACCTTTGGCGGCGGGTCAAATTTATCGGCAGTGACAATTAGGCCAAGTATTGGTTCGGCGTAAAACTGGGCAGTGACCGCTAGAATACTCATATCGCCGGGCGTGGCAGCAATGCGCTGAGCGACTTCTTTTTGAACAAGGAGTGTAGCACTTTTAGGTGGCGTGGGGCTTTCTGTTAAACGGCGGATAATCGCGCTGGTGATATAGTATGGCACGTTAGCTACTACTTTGTATCCGGCCGGGAGCTGTGCAAGATCGAAATGCATGAAATCGGCGTGGAACACCTGTAAATTACTCGCGGGCACGCGAACTGGCAATTCATGGGCGAGCTGCTCATCGAACTCAACAGCCACGACTTGTTTGGCTCGGCCAGTTAGTTCAACGGTAAGCGGGCCTAGACCCGGCCCAATTTCGAGCACGGTATCACCCGGCTGCACATCAGCCGCATCACACACAGCGCCAAGGCTTTTACTGTCGAACAACCAATGCTGACCGAGCGATTTCTTGGGTGCCACCATGCTATCGTCCGTCGTAATTTGACCAGTCAGTTGCAAGATCAAAGCCGTCTGGGTGCACCGACGCAAATCCGCCCGTGTCGTACACTTTGCCAAGGCCAAGGCTGGTTTCTACCACAGAACAGCGAGGGTAGCGGTTTAAATTCGCCGCAACAAGTATGTAGCCGCCCGAGTCCACCTTAGCGCCATCCTCGCGCACACTATACGCGCCGCCACCGCACGCTCGCATAACGATATCCATTTTTAGGTCGTAATACGTTTCGCGGTGGTTAATACCTTGGCTATCAATAAAAAAGTTCACACCCTTCGATTTAGAAAGGCCGCCACTTGATTTGGCGCCAACAATCTCGACCTGCTGTTTTGGTTCCTGCAGCGACACCTGCTGGATAAGTGTACGTCCTACCTCGCGCCCGTTGCGCATTTCAATTTGGTAGGTAACCATCTTTTTACCTTTTATGCCAGGTTGTTGGATCTCTTTAAAGCCGACTGGTTTATCAGTATCACGAATGAATTTAGTAGTAAAGGCGACCTCTTCCTCAGTGGTGACAGTCTGTACGCCGTTGCGCCACACCTCAAGCGCCAAACCATTTGTCACGGGTGTATCAGGCGATACATTTGAACCATCTTCGGCCTGCAGAATAATTTGCTTTTCTTGCATTAATTCGCCAACTGTCTTTGCCTGCGTGCGGATTTCAGCTGGCTTACCATACAACACCAAACGCACCACAGCCGCTCGTTTAATGGTGAGTTTTAGTCCCACTCCTCCTTCACCGACAAATTCGTCGATCCGCTCGAGATTATAATTATCCTCGTCGTACAACGCAGCATTT
>DATLJN010000128.1:0-3618 GCA_035538835.1 Magnetospirillaceae bacterium | reverse complement strand
GGCGATATCGACGACGTAAAGGCGTATGCAAAGGCAACCAAGGCCTATTTTAAAGGAATTACGTTTAAGTGGTCAGATGGCGCGCGCGAGGATTTTCCGCGGATGAGCGTGAAGGTTCGGGATGAAATCGTAACCTTTGGTGCGGCCGACGAACTACAAGTGGATGCAAAAGGCGTCGTTGGCGGCGGTAAACATTTGTCGCCAGAGCAAGTTCATAAACTGGTCGAAGAACGCGGCGATGATGTGGTATTTTTTGACGGCCGCAACGCCTACGAAGCTGCAGTGGGTAAGTTCAAAAATGCTGTGGTCCCAGAAACCCGCACTACGAGCGACTTTTTAGATGAATTGTCTGGCGACAAATATGAAGCCATAAAAGACAAGCCAGTCGTAACGTATTGCACCGGCGGCATTCGCTGTGAGGTGCTCAGTGCACTTATGAAAAGTCGTGGGTTTAAAGAGGTATATCAACTTGACGGCGGCATTGTTAAATACGGCCAAACGTACAAAGACAAGGGTCTATGGGAAGGTTCGTTGTATGTTTTTGACAAACGTATGGGCACAACTTTTTCTGAGGAAGCCAAGAATATTGGCGTGTGTGTTCACTGTGGAGGTGCAACAAGCAACTACGAAAACTGCGCTGTAGCCAGTTGCAACGACCTTATCCTTGTGTGTCAAAAGTGTATTTCGGCCGAGAATACTTGTTCGCCAACATGTGCGACGGTATATGCAGGCCGATGATGTTTTGTTGTCATGCTAGATTTTTAATGTTTTTATGATATGATAGTTTTCGTTCATCCGTAAGAACAACCTTCCCCCACCATTTCTAGCGTTAGGAGACGCTAATGGGAAACAAGATCAGTCAGAAGTGGGACAATTTCACCACGTCCTTCGCCATCTTCTGGGAAGATGTCGCGCCTGGACTCGCATGGGTCTTCGTGCTGTTCATCTTTTTTGGAGTGGTTGGTGTTGGCGGCGCAGTTGCCCTGAATATGGAATCAAGCCACTCCGGTCGTCCGCCCAGTGCGGATTATCCTGTGACCACGACAGCAACGGCGCTGTCGCACGATTACACCGCGGTCACCACCGCGTTGCAATCGAACGGTTACGTGGCTGGACCGACCGACACCTACACCGGCAACGGCCGATACAAAGGCACGTTGTGGCGGCCACAGACAGCCGCTGGGCCGAACATGATTCGCTACGCGGAAGGATCCCAAAAGGATCTCATCGCGCAGGTACGGGCGGCGGATGGTTCATTCTGGTGCGGGGTACCCCCTCAATACCAGGACAAGCCTTCGTCTGCCGTGGCCTTCTTTAATGAGATGGTCACCAGATTCAAGCATTTCTTCGCCATCGGCGAAACGCTTCGGCTCGACATTAAAGTTGAGCAAACATCTGTGAAAGTGGTGTGTAGTCGTGTACTCCAGTAAGTGTAAGGTTTTTTCGTCGGATGAGATCCGCCGGTAGTAATACTGGCGGATCAATTCCTTGTTTATAGCCGCAAAGATGCGGTTTTTTTGATGGTTTGTTGCTATAGACAAAAAAGTGATTTTATGATATTATAATACAGTATCCGCAAAGCACCCCCAAGGAGGAAACAGTGCGGCGTCTCACGGCCGAGCTCAAGAAGCTCGTACCCCCGCCCGGAAAGCGCCTGCCGGCACTTGGCCTGATAGTGTCGGCCGCGGTTCTCGCAATCCTTACCAACAACTACGTTCTGCCACTGCTTGCGAGCGACCCACCCAAGGATTCGATCCCGCGGTTCTCGCCAGTGGTGCAAGAGTTCACTCTGCTGGGTGAGTCTCGCCCGCAGGATGCAGGTGGACACGAAGCTGAGTTCCGCGCGGCCGACTACGAATCGATTGGCTACCAATCGACCGAAATCGGCGGCATTTCCTACCAAGGAACGCTATGGCGCACCACCGACCAGGGCCACCCCTACAACATGCGCACGGCGATGTTCTTGATGAAGGACGGCGTGCCGGTTGTGCTGGTAGGAACCTGGGATGGCGACGTCCGCTGCACAGTGCCCGCGTACTACGCGTGGGTCGACATCGAGGATGCGGCATCGATTTATCGCATGCTCAACATCCACGATATGCAGAGCGTGTTCCCGGCTGTTCACACCGTGAGCATCGGAGGGAAGGGAGACTTTAGCTTTACCTGCGATCGCTAAGCGGATAAGGTTCGTCGGTTACCATGTGGTGACCGACGGGCCAAATCCTATGTACGAACCGCCAGATGGCGGTTTTTTGGTGTGCATAATTTATAATGAAAGGTAGTGAATAAAAAATTGGCCGATAAGCTTAAAACGTTGCCTGGCTCGCCCGGCGTGTATTTTCATAAAAATGCGCGTGGCGATATTATTTACGTTGGCAAGGCGGCGGTGCTTAAAAATCGGGTGCGGCAGTATTTTCAGGATAGCCGGGTACGCGACGTAAAGACCGATGTGTTGGTGGGGGAAATCGCTGACACCGACTGGATTGTGGTTGAGTCCGAAATCGACGCGCTGTTTTTAGAAAGCGAGATGGTAAAGCGCTACAAACCGCGCTATAACATTTTACTACAAGACGATAAGTCACAACTATTTGTGCGCATTCCTATGAACGAACCATATCCGGCGATTAGTTTTACTCGCCAGCCGCTCGATGATGGCGCTGATTATTTTGGCCCATATTACAACGGTTTTGCGGTCAAAAAAGCGCTGCGTTTTTTGCGAAAAGCCTTCCCGTATTCGACCCACACCTCTATGCCAAACCGGTTGTGTTTGCAATACCACCTTGGGCTTTGCCCGGGCGTGGAGGCACAAAAAATATCATCAAACGAATATAAAAAGACGTTGCGCAAACTCACGATGTATCTAAAAGGTGAGCGTGTAAAATTGGTTGCTGGTTTGCAGGCCGAAATGAATGTGGCGGCAAAACAGCAGGAATACGAGCGCGCCGCCAAGTTACGTAACCAAATCTACAATCTTAAACAGCTGCAAAAGCAGATTCTATTCAGCGACCGTGAATTTATGGACATCAGCAAAGATCAAGCGCTGAGCGGGTTGAGTAAGCTACTGACCATCCCGGTTCCGCGCCGCATCGAAGGCTACGATATTAGCCACATGCAGGGCACCAACAACGTGGCCAGCATGGTTGTGGCCACCAACGGCCTGGCCGACAAAGCCGAATACCGAAAGTTTAGAATGCGCATCCCGGGCAACAACGACTTTGCCCACATGAATGAGGTGATTTTGCGCCGGTTTAGCGGTGATCACCTTGATTGGCCAAAGCCCGATCTGTTATTAATTGACGGCGGCAAGGGGCAACTTGGTGCTGCGCTAGATGCTTTGGAGTCGCGCGGGGTAAAAATCCCGGCAGTGGGTCTGGCAAAACGGCTAGAAGAAATTGTGGTACATAAAACCCGGTCTGGCGTAATACTCGATAAATCGGCCTATCCCGAAGCGTTTATCACCGAAAACGAGGATTTTTACGTCGTGTTACTCCCCAAAGATTCGCACATCGTAAAATTAGTACAACGCATCCGCGACGAATCCCACCGTTTTGCGGTGAGTTACCACACAGTGCTTAAACGCAAAGGTCAAACTGCCAGCGAGCTCGAAGAAATCCCGGG
>DATLJN010000127.1:0-1989 GCA_035538835.1 Magnetospirillaceae bacterium | reverse complement strand
TAGGCGCGGCGTTTTGTCACGTTGCTATGCTACCACAACTTGCGTGGTGGAGAGCGACAAATCCGCAGACTGCCACTCCCCACCGTTATTTTACCACGTAATTTCGAGCGAATATGGGGTTTTAATGAAAGTGATTTTAGCGGCTTTTTCGCTTCGATTGTTTTGCGGTCCTTCGGCGTTAATGCAGTCGAATCGAATTGACAAAATAGGCATCCACTCCTTTGGTTTGCGCAGGATGATCGGTATATTCCCGGTCCTTTTTAGTTGTGCGATACATTAGTAGTCGATTCCTTTATTTGCTAAAAACTTATCGTCAAAGTGGTGCTTGATTTTTGTCATGTTGGTGGCGATGTCAACTTTTTGCAGGAGCTCGCCAGGGAAATTGCGGCCAGTTAAGCATAGGCTGGTGGCGGGGTTGCGCTCGTCGATAAGTGTTCCGAGTTGCTTATGTGTCAGCAGACCGTCGTGCACGGCGTTGTTGATTTCGTCGCATACAACCAGGTCGTAGTCGCCATTGCGTGCGCAGTGTAGCGCGAATTCGTATGTCTTTTCGGCGGCTTGCTTGTGTTCGGCGGCGGTGACATCTTTAGCGCTAATGTTGCCAGCATTAAAAAAGCCCTTACCACCCTTATAAAAAGTTAGTTTATCGCCAAAAATCGGTTCAATTTTATGGATAAATGTGTGCTCGCCCACTTCCCAGTGTTTGATAAATTGAATGTAGGCTACCCGCCATTCGCGGCCGAGCGCGCGGGCCATCAGCCCAATACTAGCGCTGGTTTTGCCCTTGCTCTCGCCGGTATAAACAATAACGACGTTTTTTTTGGTTTGGTAATCCTCAAAAGCCATGTATATAGCGTATCATCAAGCCGAGGCGACGCTGTTGTGAAATCTGCTTGGGGTGAGCGAAAGGGTCCGATATGTGGCACCCACCCGTTAAGTTATGCAGAGACTGCGCCCACCAAGACGGGCATTGGTTCCCTGGCTTCGTCGCGGACGAGGGGGATGATGACTCGGTCGTCAGTTACGTAAGCTTCCCCGTCTATCTCGAATGGGCCGATAAAACCATGAAACCCGTTTGTCACAAGTGATACGAGTAGTTTTTGGGCGTCTCCCGAGTCTCGGCGGCTGAAACGTACGCTGACCGTAAACAACTTGGGATCGAACCAGGCCAATGCCTCGTTGCCTTGCTCATGCGCTCGGCCTACTTCGCTCGCCGATCGCGCTGAATCACTAAGCTTGCGGGCAAGCGTCAGGATTGTCAGCATCGCGTGCGACGCACACCACTGATCGCGGGTTTTTGTCTCGTGTTTCTGCCAAGGTTCCATATATGCGGACCCTTTCGCTGCTGTACAACTGGAATTTCCAGCTATATGTATAGTAACAAAATTAAGCTTTGAGTGTTTTAAGCGCTTCGTCGATTTTTGGCCGATCAAAGCCAACAATAATAGTTTGGCCGACGGTAATAATTGGGGTAACGGCCTGACCTACCTTTTCGAGTATGAACGTTAGTGCGTCTTGATCGACAGTAATATCTTTTTCGGTGTATTTGACGCCGAGCTTGTCGAAATATTCCATCGCCATGTGGCAAAAACCACAAGTGGGGCTGCTGTACACAACCACGGCTTCGTCTTTTTTGGGAGTATTTTCTGTAGCCATCTTACCTTTATTGTAACATGTCCGGCCGCCGCCGTGTGAGGTGCCAGCCGCCGCAGCCAGCCTGGCACTTATAGATGCGCAGTTCAAGGCCGGGGTTTAGGAGTTCTTGTTCTTTGCCGACCCGTTCGGCCTCGAACTCGGTTGGGTACCGGCGTTTTTCACCACAGGTTTGTGGTGATAACAAAAATTTAGTGAGATCGGGATTGCGTCGTGGCATGAGTTTAGTATACATGGGGTCTGCACCAGGCAGCCACGCAGGCGCCTGCCTGGTGCAGGACCTTTTTATATGGCGGCGAGCTTTCTGTAGATGGCTTCAGTAAGCGGTGGGTCCTC
>DATLJN010000126.1:0-5289 GCA_035538835.1 Magnetospirillaceae bacterium | reverse complement strand
AGGGTGGGGATGCTGACCTCTTCGACGATGTGGCCCAATTTTTTGAGTTGCTCGGCCTGTTTATAAATGGCTTCAAGCATTTCGGGCTGCACAACATCTTTGGCCATGTGCTCTTTTACTATGCCAATTTTGAGCGGTTTGATTGGGTTGTGGCTGGGCAGGTAGCTTTTAGCGCGGTCGGGCAAAGTGGTTGCGTCGCGCCCATCTTTGCCAGCAATTATATCGAACACCAAGGCCGCATCGTCGGAATTGCCAGCCGTTGTGCCAATGGTATCAGTACTGCTTGCCATAGCAATTACGCCAAAACGCGAAATTGTGCCATAGGTTGGCTTAATCCCGACAACACCACAGTACCCCGCAGGTTGGCGGATCGAACCGCCCGTATCGGTACCAAGCGCAAACGGTACCAGTCCCAAAGCCACGGCTGCCGTCGAACCACCAGACGAGCCACCGGCGACGCGGGTTTTATCGTGTGGGTTTTTTGTGATGCCAAAATCGCTGTTTTCGGTGCTCGCACCATTACCAAATGCGTCGTTGTTGGCTTTGCCGATTAAAATCGCACCTTCGGCTTCGAGCCGATTGATAACGGTCGCTTGATACGGTGAGTCAAAATTCTTGAGGATGTTGCTCGATGCGGTTGTAATCGTGTCGTGCGCCAAAAACATATCTTTTACCACAAAGGGTACACCGCCCAGCCGGCCAAGCGATTCGCCTTTTTTTAGCTGAGCGTCGAGTTCATCGGCGCGGCGCAGCGCCGGGTCGCGTACAACACTCACTAGTGTATTGTATTCAGCGGCGGCATCGATGCGCATTAATGTATCTTCGACAATGCTCCTGACCGATTCGCCGTTTTTAATCCGTGCCTGGATATCATTAATCGTTATCATAAAACTTTTGGTACCTCAATATAGCCGTCGTGTGTGCGTGGGGCATTTTTTAAGAGGTCTTCGCGGGACGTGCCATAATTAATAATCTCGTCTTTGCGAGTAACATTTGTCAGGCCTGTTACCTGGTAGGTTGGTTGTAAACCCGTCGTATCCACAGCGTCAAGTTGTTGCACGTAGCCCAAAATGGCATCAAGTTCTTTGGTAAATTTCGCTGCCTCGTCGTCCGTGATCGCAATTTTAGCCAAAGCGGCCACGTACTTGACGTCGTCTGTGGATATAGTTGTCATACACTCAGGAGTATATCAGATTGAGGTATGCTATCGGTAGTAGTCAGTGCCGTGTTCGTCTTTATAATATATCGGGCCTGGGTCGGGTTGTGTTGGACTCAATGGATTACTGTTTTTCCCCGAGCCGTGAAGCGACACAGTTGATGTGATGAACAAGGCAACGGCAATGCCCGCCCCTAAAATCGCCATGATAATACTAAATATCTTGCCGTAATCGGTACCCTTGACCAGTTTGAAGATATACCACCATGCAATTCCAAAAATTACATAGCCGATTAGTGCTGGCAAAAATACTCCGGAGTAGAGTGTCGCAAAGGGAGCATTGGGCACGCCAATAAAGGCAAGCGTAGCAAGCAACACCGACAACATTTGGATCTTGAACCAAATAACTACGACTGTGGTAGCCGCCAGCGCACCGTACACCGGCACTTTGTAAGCTAAACGGCTAATAAACGCCGCACGTTTGTGCCATTCAGCGCGAGTGCGACGCCCGAGCACCAACATCAACGGCACGAGAGCTACCAATGCTGCCGTGAGGCCAATGGCACTCATTGTGCTCATCCAGCCGCCACCATAATAAGCGATATCCAGCATCGGCATACTGCTGCTCGTACTAAACCACATAGTAAGCGCCGTACTGATCGCGCTGACAATCAAGCCTGGCACTGCAACTGCAAGGATCATGTGTGCAGTATGTTCGAGTGCCAAAAAGCTAGCGCCATGCAGTTCGCGGTCGATAAAACTTTTGCTATTCGGCCCGGGGGCAACGGGAGTGGATGCCATATAAAAATCCCTCGCTTATACTGTCTGTAGTATAACACGAGGGATTTTTACGTCGACTTTAGTATGAGTCGTAATACGAATCGTAATAAGGTGTTGTGCGGTACGAGTTATCTGGCTGGCTCGCCACCCATGCAAAGTTGACGATAAACAACAGTGTACTCAGGCCAATAATAAGCCACAGCACCATCTTGGATGGGCCAGGCTGGGCGGCCGGACGGGTCATAACATAAATGCCGGCGGCAGAGAACCCAAGATTAATAACGCCCGGAAGCGTTACCGCCAAGAGGCTCTGCCCAAAACCTTCGCTCGCTGAGACAAGTGTTGCAAGTGGCGTGTACAAAGAAAAGATCAGCATACCAATCATGCCAAGAACAGTGAGGACAATCCAAAAAGTCCGGAAGCCTCGGGCCCCACCGGGTAAGACGCCCTTAAAATGCTCATTTGCGAGCAGTTCGCCCCTGGTGCGCGACCAAAGAACATACGCCGTCGGTAATGAAACAAGCGACGCGATAAATAACCATAGCACAATAAGCTTAAGCGGCGAACCGCCAAAGTTTGCGCCGTTCATCGCGGCAATAATCATAAAGAAGAACATGTAAATCAACCAGCTCAGGCTGGCAAGCGCAATACCAAGCGCAATGATAAACATACAATATTCGGCGACAAATGCACTACTCGTGCGGTGAAGCCAGCTGGAACCGCTTACAGTGTGCGCAGGCGCCGACACTGCTACCGAAGGAATCGGCGTAAACGGTGGCGGTGTTTCGTGATGAGGTTTGTGGTGGTCGGGCGTGTGTGCCGGATCCATAAGAAATTCCTTGTTTATTTATCCAAAGTATAGCATGCCGTAACAGAACTACTGTTTTGATTTAAGTGTATTTATGAGATCGCGTAGTTCAGCGGCGGTCTCAAACTGCAGGTTAGCGGCAGCGAGCTCCATTTCGGCGGTGAGGTCTTTAATAACACGGGTATATTCTTCTTTGGGGATTTTATTAAGGTCGCGTTTAACCATCTCGGCCTCTTTAGGAATAATTGCTCGCAAGCCTTCTTCGATCCCTTTTTGCACACCGGTTGGCGTGATGCTGTGTTTTTTATTGTAAGCTTCTTGGATACTACGGCGGCGGGTTGTCTCGTCGAGCGCAATTTGCATGCTTTTTGTAACGTTGTCGGCGTACATAATAACGTGGCCTTGTTCGTGGCGAGCAGCGCGGCCAACGGTTTGAATAAGCGCCGGTGCGGAACGCAAAAAGCCTTCTTTATCGGCGTCCATAATTGCCACCAGACTTACTTCGGGCAAGTCCAAACCTTCGCGGAGCAAGTTAATACCGATAAGCACGTCGTACACACCAAGGCGTAAATCACGCAGGATATCGGTGCGTTCCATTGTATCAACGTCGGAGTGGAGATAGGCGGTCTTCATACCAAGGTCAATCAAATATTCCGAAAGGTCTTCGGCCATGCGTTTAGTGAGTGTCGTAACAAGAACTCGCTGATTTTTGGCAGTGGTATCGCGGATCTCGGCGATTAAATCGTCAACTTGGCCGGTAATTGGCCGCACTTCGATTGGCGGGTCGAGCAGTCCTGTCGGGCGAATCACCTGCTGCACCGGCTCGCCGCCACGACTCAGTTCGTATTCGGCGGGCGTCGCGCTGACATACACTGCTTGGTTAATATGGCGTTCAAATTCGCTAAATGTAAGCGGTCGATTGTCGAGCGCACTGGGCAACCTGAACCCGTAGTCTACTAAAATTTCTTTTCGCGCGCGGTCACCGTTGTACATTCCCCGAACCTGAGGCAAACTCATATGCGATTCATCGACAAACAGTAAGAAATCATCAGGAAAATAGTCCAGTAACGTGGCCGGCTGCTCGCCCGGTTCACGATCGGTAAGGTAGCGGCTGTAGTTTTCGATACCTTTTACAAAGCCAGTTTCCTCGAGCATTTCGAGGTCGAATTTAGTGCGTTGCCCAAGGCGCTGCGCTTCGAGCAGTTTGTCGTGGCTTTCAAACCACTTGACGCGGTCTTCGGATTCTTTGCGGATTTTTTCGATTGCTACCGCAAGTTTTTCGCGCGGGGTAACGTAGTGCGAACCTGGGAAAATCGTTACCGTATCGACTTCTTTTATAATTTCACCAGTCAGTGGATCGATATTAATAATCCGCTCAACGTCGTCGCCAAAAAACTCCACGCGGTAGGCGGTTTCGGCGCCAGCCGGGAAAATATCTACCACATCGCCGCGCACACGGAATGTACTACGGTGAAAATCGACATCATTGCGGTGGTATTGAATATCATTTAAATGCCGCAACAATTTATCTTGTTGGCGGCGCTCACCTTTTTTGATGGTAAGACTCATGGCGCCATAATCGTCGCGCGAACCAATACCGTAAATACAGCTCACACTCGCGACAATTAGCGTATCGCGCCGGGTCAATAGCGCACTGGTAGCGGCGTGACGCAGGCGGTCGATTTCTTCGTTGATTTTACTATCTTTTTCGATGTACACGTCGCTGCTGGCGATGTACGCTTCGGGCTGGTAATAGTCGAAATAACTGACAAAATAGTGCACCTCAGCCTCTGGGAAAAACTGCTTAAATTCGCTATATAGCTGGGCGGCGAGCGTTTTGTTGTGACACAACACTAGCGTGGGCACCTGGCGTTCGGCCACAATGTTCGCCATAGTAAATGTCTTACCCGAGCCAGTCACGCCTAAAAGAGTTTGCTCTTTTTTACCCGCTTCTAAACCCGCGACCAGCTTTTTAATAGCTGCCGGTTGGTCGCCGGTTGGCTTGTACGGGGTAACGAGTTTAAACTTTTGCACTTAGATTTTTATTATAGCAAATTGACCAATATTTATTAATATTTTATAATCCCTCTCAAGACTCTCTCGTAGATTGGAAAACCATGAGTAAGCTCAGGAACGTCGGCATCGGCGTGCTGGCCCTCGGCCTGTTGGCTGGAGCGGCCGTCGCGGTTAACCGGGCGCTGGGCAAACGCAAGAACAACGATCCCGCGCGCGAACTGGCGGCGGCGACCCACGGCGAACGTCTGCCGACCAATGGCGAGTTCGGCCTGCTCATCCTGCTGGGCAAGGCAGGCTGGGACCGTCGTGCGTCGGGACTCAAGTTTGGCACCGATGCGCTAGGTGAATTTGTGCTGATGCCCACAGACTACGGCCTCGTGGGTCTTCGCTTCACCGCCGGGGATCGAAACTCATTCCAGGTTGATACGTGCGACGGTGAGCACCTCACCTCGCTCGCAACCGTCAACATGACCTACCAGGACTTCTGTGCCTCTATGAAACAGAAGTAAACCAGTCGAGTATGGCGGGG
>DATLJN010000125.1:0-2621 GCA_035538835.1 Magnetospirillaceae bacterium | reverse complement strand
TGGAAACCTCTTGCACCATCTTAAGTAGCGGCTCTTTTTTAGGCCCGCCCATCTTAAGGTTGGCGATTAAATCTTCTGTGGGCCCGTCAAAGTGATCTTCGATCGCGCGCTTCGCCTGACCGGTAACAATAATAATGTCTTTTATGCCAACCGCCACTAACTCTTCGACAACATGCTGGATGATCGGCTTATCTACCAGCGGCAACATTTCTTTAGGCATCGCCTTGGTTTGGGGCAAAAAGCGTGTACCAAAACCGGCAGCAGCAATTACAGCTTTCGTTGGAACTTTTGTCATAAAAAGAGGGTCCTTTCTGGCCTTATGGTTTAACTATACACCCAATTGCTTACGGATAACATCGCCCACCGCGGCAGGATTTGCTTTGCCGCCGCTTGCCTTCATAACCTGGCCCACCAGGTAGCCAATGGCTTTATCTTGGCCGGCTTTTACGTCGTCGACAGCCTTTTGGCTGGCAGGATTAGCGATAACTGTCGCCACAGTCGCCTCGAGAGCACTGCTGTCGGCATCGTGCAAATAGCCCAGCTTTTCAGCGAGTGCTTTGGGTTCGGCAGATTCGTGACGTAAGGCAAACAACAGCGCATCGGCGTTGTTGGAGCTGATAGCGTTCGTTTTACGCAGCTCGTACACCGCATTAAAGATCTCTGCGCCCGGCAAGACGCCTATATCTTTGCTGGATTTTACCAAGCTATCAACATACGCAACGTCACGGTTAGCGATAAAGTTGGCCGTAAACCGAGCGGCGTCCGGTTCTTGTGCGAGCACAGTTTGCGTGTAAACACTGCCCGTAAGCGCATCGCGTAGCAATAAAGTTTCAGCGGTTTTTTGATCAACACCCTTAGATTCGATCTGTTGACGGAGGGCCTCTGGCAAGAGGGGCATTTCTTTTTGCACGTCAGATAAATAGTCGTCGGAAAGTTCGAGTGGCGGGACATCAGGCTCCGGGAAGTAACGGTAGTCCATAGCGTCTTCTTTGCTGCGCTGACTAACGGTTTTTTGCGTGGCTTCTACCCAGCCGCGGGTTTCCTGCTTAACTTTCCCTCCCTTTTCCAGCAGTTCTACCTGGCGTTTTGTCTCGTATTCAACAGCCCGTTCAACAGCGCGGAACGAGTTGAGATTCTTCACCTCAGCACGCGTCCCCCACTGTTTAGCGCCTTTTTTTGCGACAGAAATGTTCACATCAAAGCGCATATTCCCCCGCGACAAATCGCCAAATGTTACTCCGGCGTACTTCATCAATAAATAAAGCTCCTGCACATATGCTTTGGCTTCGGCGGCACTGTGCATATCGGCTTCGGATACGATTTCGAGCAGCGGCGTTCCTGCGCGATTTAAATCCACCAAACTGTAATCGGCACCGGCAGGGTGGGTCGATTTACCGGCATCTTCTTCCAGGTGAGCGTGGTGGATGCGTACTTTTACCACACCATTGCCAAGCGGGGCATTAACATGTCCGGCAAGCACAATGGGATGATCAAGCTGCGTAATCTGATAGCCTTTTGGTAAGTCTGGATAAAAATAATGTTTGCGATCAAAACTGCTAAATTGGCCGATTTTGGCATTGAGCGCAAATCCGGCACAGACCGCCAAACGCACGGCGGCTTCGTTTAACACCGGTAGCGTACCGGGCAAACCGAAGCAAATTGGCGAAACAGCACGGTTGGGCGCTTTATCGCGGTCGTCGTTGTCGGCGCCCGAAAACAGCTTAGTTTTGGTTTTGAGCTGCACATGACATTCAATGCCGATTGTTGGTTCGTAACTTTCAAAAACTTCTTTGGGTATCATTTAGAACGCTCCTAAATCTTTGAGTGCGGCCTTAAAACTGCGCAGAGCTTGATCGGCCTGGCTAGAACCAAGCGACACGTTTTGCTCGTGCGCCAGCCGGTTACGGAGTTTGTGAGCACGCCAAACTGCTTCGGTGTCCATAAATGCGCGGCTAGCATCTTTGAGCCGCTCACCCATAGTTTGGCCACGGAAGCCGCGATGTTTAAGTGCGCTGTCGAGCAGCTTGTCAGCTTCAAAAATAGCCAATTGTAACCCGGCACCACCGTTTTTTTGGAAGCCTTCGATCGTTTGCCATTGCTTTTGGTAGTAGGCGTGGTCGAGACCGCTACGTTTGCGATTGAGCGCCGTAATGCCCGCTAAAAATAAGACGCCCACAACTAAAATCGCGGCAAAGCCAAGCAGCAGTAAACTATCCACGGTTTGTCTCCTCAAGCTGCTTAGCAAGTGCGAACAACACGGCGTCACTGCGCTGCGCACCGATCATCTGCATACCGAGCGGCAAGTTATTTTTATCAACGCCGGCTGGCACGCAAAACGCCGGTAAACCTGCCAAACTTGGACCAACGGTCATCAAATCCTCTAAATACATCTTAAGCGGGTCGTCGTCGTTTTGGCCAATTACAAACGCGCTCGTTGGCGAAACTGGCCCGATAAGTACGTCGTAGTCGACAAACACTTTGGTAAATTCGTTGATTAACTTGGTGCGCACAGTTTGCGCCTTGCGGTAGTAGGCGTCGATGTATCCGCTGCTCAGCACGTAGGTCCCAATCAGCATACGGCGCTTGTTTTCGGCGTTAAAGCCTTGGTCGCGGCTGAGACC
>DATLJN010000124.1:0-6290 GCA_035538835.1 Magnetospirillaceae bacterium | reverse complement strand
TCCAACTCATCGCAGCATTTATAACGCTCGTACTAGTAACACCTTTTACTGAAGAGTTAATATTTAGGGGATTTGTGTTCGCAGGGTTTCGCCGCCGGTTGCCATTTTGGCTAGCAGCACTGGGGGTGAGCGCGCTATTTGCTTGGATTCATGGGCAGTGGAACGTGGGACTCGATGTGTTCGTTATGAGCTTGGTGGGGTGCTATTTGATAGAAAAAACCAAAAACTTATGGTCAGCCATCTTTTTACATATGCTTAAAAACGGCGTGGCGTTTTATCTGGTTTACCTCTATAATGGGTCGTAAGTTTATGGCAACCACCAAGATAATCCCTTCGTCCACAGGCTTCGTAATCCACAGGACAGTGGTCTGCTTAAAGTCGGGAAACAACAAAGCCTTTCGCCAAGGGAACCATCTGGGGCACCCACTTTTTATGCCGGCCCACCGGCCGTAATTTTTATCCTTTATTTTGCTATGCTAACAATATAATCCCCATAAGGATCACCTATGCGACTGAGTAAAAATTTTACCAAAACAACCAAAAGCGTTCCCGCCGACGAAGTTGCCAAAAATGCGCAATTGCTTATTAAGGCTGGGTTTATTCATAAAGAGATGGCTGGAGTGTATAGTTATTTGCCACTTGGCCTTCGTGTACTCAACAAAATCGCCCAGATTGTGCGCGAAGAGATGAACCAGGTTGACGGCCAAGAAGTACTGATGCCAGCATTGCAGGTTAAAGAACGCTACGAAGCCACTAACCGCTGGAGTGACGAAGTAGTTGATAATTGGTTTAAAACTCGCCTAGCCAACGGCACTGAATTAGGTCTTGGCTTTAGTCACGAAGAAAACTTAGTGCCTATTGTTAAGAATTTTATTTCTTCGTACAAAGATTTGCCGCTCGCCGTATACCAGATTCAAAACAAGTTCCGCAACGAAGTTCGCAGCAAAAGCGGCATTATGCGTGGACGCGAATTTTTAATGAAGGATATGTATTCGTTCGCGCTGGACCAAAAGCAGCATGATGCCTACTACGAACGTGCTGCCAACGCCTACGAACGTGTGTACAAACGGCTTGGCATAGGCGACACGACAGTAAAAGTCATGGCTAGCGGCGGCGTGTTTAGTAAATACAGCCACGAGTTCCAAACATTTAGCGACGCAGGTGAAGATTTGATTTTTAAAACCAGCGATGGGCAGTATTATAACCGCGAGATTGCACCGTCGAAGGTTGCCCAGCCAAACAAAAAAGAAGCGCCAGCCGATATCAAAGAAGTATTAGGTAGGGGTGTTGTCGGTGTCGAGGCTTTGCTGAAGCATCTGGGAATTACCATAGAGCGCAGCACAAAAACTTTGTTTTATGTGACCAACCAAGGAGAAGTTATTGTGGCCGCGGTTCGCTCAGATTACGACGTAAATGAACTGAAGCTTGCCGATGTTGCTGGCTGCAGCACGCTCAAACTTGCCGACGAACAAGAAGTAAAACAGTTTACCGGCGCCACCGTTGGGTTTGCCGGATTACTAAATTTGCCTGAAGGTTTGCGATTGTTCGTTGATGATTCGCTAAAGGGGCTGTGTAACTTTGAAACCGGCGCTAACAAGACTGATTATCACGCGGTGAACGCTAACTTTGGCCGCGATGTGCCGGAGCCCAAAGAATTTTTTGACATCAAAATTGCCAAACAGGGTGATCTCGACCCTGCCACAGGCGAACCAATGGTTGTTCAAAAAGCGATTGAAGTCGGTAATATTTTTAGTCTTGGTACTAAGTTTTCTGCGCCATTCAAACTGGCAGCTCCAGATGAAAAAGGCGAGCTACAAACACTAGTTATGGGGTGTTATGGGATTGGTGTGAGTCGTCTTATGGGTACTATTGCGGAAGTGATGAGCGACGAACGTGGTTTGGTATGGCCCGCACATATTGCGCCGGCCATCGTATACCTCGCGCGGTTGGGCGAGAAGCCAGAAGTAGTGAAAGCGGCTGACGAGCTGTACAAAGAGCTTATCGACCAAAATATCGAAGTTATTTACGACGACCGCGACGCCCGCCCCGGCGAAAAATTTGCTGATGCAGATTTGCTTGGCGTCCCATACCGTGTTGTTGTGGGTGATAAGCTCGTGGCGGCTAAAGAGTATGAGTTGAAGGCCCGCACCTCAGATAAATTAACTCTATTAAACAAAACCAGTTTACTTGCTAAATTGATTAAAGCTGCGTAATATATGTAGCCTATGTGTCATTTGTTGCAGCTTCCCCAGGAGGTTGCTATACTGTGCCGCAGAGATCGTGAAGCGGCGCCAAAATCGGCCAAACAATTCCGCTAGCGACCCCTGTTACAACACGCATTTTATCAACCGTCCAAAAGGAAAGAGAGACCATGAAAAAAGCTTACCAGCTGACACCAGCGGGCAAATTAGAACTCGAAAAAGAGTTAGACGAGCTAAAGTCGCGTCGCGGCCTGATTGCCCAAAAAATCGCTGACGCCCGCGACTACGGCGATCTCAGCGAGAACGCTGAATATTCCGAAGCTCGCAATGAACAGGCTCAAGTTGAGAGCCGTATTGCTGAAATTGAAGAAATTTTGCAGAACGCCAGCCTCATCACCGGCAGTAAAAAGAAATCCGGCGCTGTTGAACTTGGCGTAACTGTTGATTTGCACCACTCAGAAACAAAAAAGAAGGTGAGCTACACCATTGTGGGTTCGGTCGAAGCCGATCCGCTCGAGGGCAAAATTAGCGACGAATCGCCAATTGGCCAAGCGTTAATGGGTAAAAAAGTTGGCGAAAAAGTGAGCATTGTAACCCCAAGCGGCAACGTTGGATATGAGATCGCAGCTATTAGCTGAGATCATGTTTCATAAGTGCAAAAAAGTCCTCGTAATTGGGGGCTTTTTTGTTTGTGCTGGGAGGTTGGGTAGCCGTTTCGTCCTTGGTTGGACTCGTCAGCGCAATACGTAATTACGGACGGCTCGACATGAGAGGCACCCCTCCTGTGTGCACCGAGACCCCTTGCGGGGTGCTCGGCATACACGTTAGGCCACGAGGACGTAGGCAGCGGTGATCAGCTTGAGCTGGTGCACCATTTCCTTGATGTCCGTGCCCGGCGGGCGGAGGAGATTCAGCAGGGTCACCATCCAGCTTTTGGGCTGGAGCTCGGCGAGCTGTGGAGCCACGCTCATGAGCTGCTCGCTGACAGTATCACCGGTGACTGTAAGAACCACTCTGTCCCAGGCAAGAGAACCGAAGGCGTTGTCGGCCAGGTATTCGCCAATGCTTATGTTGCTGGCGGAAAACGGGCCGATGGGAGTCGCCGTCGATTCTGATTCGTTGAGGGGTGCCTGGGTGGGGCTCTTGGGAGTGAGGACAAAAAGTTGCATGTCATCCACCTCTCATATCGGTCTTGTTAAGACTTGCATATAATAACATATTTTATATAAAAAACAAATATGCAAAAACGTAGGTATTAAGATAATTTTATTATATAATCCACAACTAACGCACCGGCTAATTGGAGGTCTTTCATGAAATCCCCTCGAGCAACCCAGTGCGCGTCTACTTTGGGTGGACTGAGAAGCCTCTGGTGGCGCACACGCTGCAAGAGGCACTTGCGCGGCGCATGTCTTGTGACATCCTAGTAGAGGCTGCCTTACGGCGGATCGGCCCCGATCTTCCGTAAGGCGCTACCCGTCACCAGCGTGTCGCTGGATTTTTTATTTTCGCCCCTGTTCGTGCTACTATTAAACGGATATGGCAACACTCAAAGAACTCCGCGACGAACGGCTGCGCAAACTAGACGAGCTTAAAAAACTGGGCGTTAACGCGTATCCGGCAAAGGCCGAACGCACGCATACATTGCATGCAATCACACAGCAGTTTTCTGAACTCGAGGGTAAGCCGGTCACGGTGGTGGGCCGCATTACCAATATTCGCAAGTTTGGCAAGATCGCCTTTGTGGTGTTGCGCGACGCAAGCGGTAGTTTGCAATTATTTTTGGGTGCCGATAACGTGGCGCCGCTCGACGCCGGCGCGAGCCAGCTTGGGTTTGACCAATTACCTTTGCTCGATAGTGGCGATTTTATCGAAGCGCACGGCAGCGTGGTAAAAACTCAAACCGGTGAAATATCGGTTGATGTAAAAAAACTGCGGCTACTTACTAAGTCCCTGCGCGGCTTGCCCGCTGCCCACGACGGTTTTAGCAATAAAGAAGAACGCCTTCGCCGCCGTTACGTTGATACAAATGTTAACCACGATGTATACGAACGCTTTTTGCGCCGCAGCGCGTTTTGGCAAGCGACTCGTGAGTTTTTGCTGGGCAATGGATTTATCGAAATCAACACGCCGGTACTCGAAACCACCACCGGTGGCGCCGATGCCACCCCGTTTGTGACGCACATGGACGCCCTCGACCAAGATTTTTACCTGCGTATTAGCCACGAACTTCCCCTAAAACGCCTCCTTGTTGGCGGCTACGAAAAAGTTTTTGATATTGGCCCGCGTTTTAGGAACGAAAACTACTCCGACGAACACCTCCCTGAACACATCGCTATGGAATGGTATTGGGCCTACGCCGATTGGGAAGCGGGCATGAAGCTTACCGAGCGTTTAGTGCGCAAAGTGGCCGATGCGACCTGGCAAACCCGTCAGTTTACCCTGGCAAACGGCATGAAGGTTGATCTTGGCAAAGACGACCAAGACTGGCCACGTGTGAGTTTTGTTGAGGTGATCCGCGAGCATTACGGCCTGGATGTGTTTACCTGTACTTTGGATGAGGTTAAGGCTCAGCTTAAAAAACACGGGCTAGAAGTTGCTCAAACCGAAAACCGCTCGCGCGGCATTGATAAACTATGGAAAAAGGTCCGCGCCACATTGCCCGGCCCGGCATTTTTGGTGGATATTCCAACATTTTTACAGCCGCTGGCTAAAACGCAGGCTGGCAAACCGGAACTTACAGAGCAGTTTAATTTATTGCTTGGCGGTTCAGAATTATGCAAGGCTTACAGTGAGCTGAACGACCCAATCGACCAGCTCAACCGCTTTAAGGAACAGCAAGCCATGCGCGACGCCGGCGATGCCGAGGCCATGATGCTCGACATCGATTACGTTGAGGCGCTAGAGTACGCCATGCCGCCGGCGTGTGGTTTTGGCTATAGCGAGCGTGTGTTTTGGACGCTCGAAGGCGTGACCGCACGCGAAGGCGTGATCTTCCCGCAACTGCGCCGCGAAGTTGATGAGGTTACCAAAACGATTTATTCCGATGTAAAGTTGGATGCGCCTGTAAAAGTTGTAACTCAACCTAAAAATTTGCCTGAATCCGCGGCCGAACAAGGCACAGTTAAGCTTTATTTAGATAATTACCAGCTCACCGAATGTAACGCCACGCTGCAAAGCATCGAAGATTTGGGTGAGGGCGCGTACCGCTTTGTGCTCGACCAAACTTGTGTTTACCCCGGTGGCGGTGGCCAAGCCTGCGACCTCGGCAAGCTTAAATGGGAGGGCGGGCAGCTTGTTCTTACCGACGTTAGCAAAGACAAAGAAGGTGTTGTGTCGCACGACGGAACACTAGAAGGCGAGTTGCCAAAAGTGCGCGACCGCGTTGAGTGTGAGGTGGACGAAGCGCGCCGCCGGTTAAATTCACGATTGCACTGTGCCGGCCATTTAATTGATTACGCCGTGGCAAAACTCGGCAAAGACTGGAAGGCGGGCAAAGGCGCGCACTTCCCTGGCCGCTGTTACGTGGAATACGACGGCGAGTTTAACGCCGACGAAGCCGAAGAATTAGCGCGCGGAATCGAGAGGGTTCTGGCCGACGTCGCCGCCCGCGGCGGCGCGATTACACCCGGCCGCGTGTCCAGCGCCGAAGCGCACAAATACAGCGCATATTTGCCGCAAATTATTTTGGATTCGTATAAAAATGTGCACGTTACGAGTTACCCGGACAACTTCCATGTGTGCTGCGGCGGCACGCATCTTAAAGACACTGCTGAGCTGGGGGAGGTGAAGATCGAGAAGATTAAGAAGAAGGGCGGGAAGATTCGGGTGAGTTATGAGGTTTTTTAATCTTACAGCCAACTTGCCACCCCGCCATGATGCGAGCAAGTTCCGCGGCGGTTTGCGCTAAAACTATAGGTGCCATCGTTACATTCTGCGGTTGCGCCTGCTGGCGGACCAGCCGGAGTGTAGACGGGGGAATGAATGCAGTTACCGTCGACATTTAAGTAGTAGCCTGCGCTGCAAGATGTCGGTTTTGGCGCGGGCGAAGGAGCTGGTGCTGCGACAGGTACAGGGGTAGATACAACT
>DATLJN010000123.1:0-4866 GCA_035538835.1 Magnetospirillaceae bacterium | reverse complement strand
AGCGCCGGCTAGCTTACCTAAATATGGCGCTCACTTTGATTTGCCGATGGCGATTGCACTATTAGTTATAAGTGGTCAACTTCCGCAAGAGGCACTAAAAAGTACGCTTCTTGCTGGCGAATTAGCGCTGGACGGCTCGTTGCGGGCTATTCCCGGCGCAATCACGCATGCCGCAGTTGCGGTTTCGGGCGCTATCCAGACAGTCATCCTGCCCGCGCAAAGTGCCGAGCAGGCCGCGTTAGTCGATAACGTTACCGTTCTTGCGGCAACTTCGCTTAAAGATGTGTTCAGGCACCTCATAAACGAGCAGCCTCTTAGGACGCAAACGACAGCTATCGTCACTGAACAAGCAGCCGAAACTTCAGTCATCGACGACATCCGAGGCCAAGATCAGGCTAAACGGGCTTTGACTATTGCCGCAGCGGGCCGTCATAACATATTACTCAGCGGGCCGCCGGGAGCTGGCAAGACTATGCTCGCCAAAGCGTTGGTCGACATTTTACCTCCCCTATCGCGTTCCGAAGTTATTGAGGTAACAAAACTGCATAGCCTCGCGGGCGAAAATTATGCTTCGGCAATCACATCCCGACCATTCCGGTCGCCCCACCACAGTTCAAGCCACATCGCCCTCGTTGGCGGCGGCACAAGTCCAAGGCCTGGCCAGATCAGTCTCGCCCACCGCGGCGTGCTTTTTTTGGATGAATTACCAGAATATAATCGCCAGGCTCTGGAATCTCTGCGTCAACCCCTAGAAGATAAAAGCATCAGCATTGCTCGCGCGAACGAAAGCGTATCGTTTCCGGCAGATTTTATGCTTGTAGCAACTCGCAACCCTTGTCCCTGCGGTTACGCGAGCGATCCGGAACACGAATGTAGCTGTCGGCCCCACGCAATTGAACAGTATCAAAAGAAGTTATCCGGGCCGCTACTTGACCGTATTGATATGACCATAACCATATCTCGAGTTGATCCTACTACATTGTTAAGAGTAACGACATCTCATGACCAAACCCGCCATGCCAAAGAGCAAATTGCCACCGCACTTATAAGACAGCGGAGGCGCTTTAACACAGACAACCAGACAAACGCGAACCTCAGTAGCAAAGACATCGAACGCCTTGCTTACCTCGAACCCGCGGCACGGACTTTAATGGAACGTGCGGGGCACAATCTAAAACTCTCAGCCAGGAGTTACTTTAAGATCATTAAAGTCGCACGCACGATCGCTGATATCGAAGATTCTGATGTCATTCTTGGCTCACATCTCTCAGAAGCGCTGCAATATCGTGCCCGGAACAACGTTTGACCGTTGCTATTGGGGCTGACCTCTGCTACAATAAACCATCGAATAGAGACTTAAGCAACCAAAGAAGGAGCAGGTTTTATTAGTAAATCTGTGCGCATCAATGGGGCAATCACCGCTCCAGAGCTACGCGTTATCGGCCCAGATGGAAGCCAAATTGGCATTTTATCGCGTGGTCAGGCACTTTTAGAAGCAGAAAAGGCCGAGCTTGATCTGGTAGAGATTTCTCCAGAAGCTCATCCGCCCGTTGCTCGGATTGTTGATTGGGGTAAATTCCTCTATCAAAAAACCAAAGAGCAACAGCGGAGCCGAAAGAACTCTCGAACCATCGAAATAAAACAGATGCGGATGGGGCTTAAAATCGGCGACCACGACCTTGAGATCAAATTGCGCAAGATACGTGAGTTCCTCGAAGCAGGTCATAAAGTAAAAATTATGGCGTTCTTCCGAGGCCGCGAAATGGCGCACCAAGAACTAGGGTATAAACTGCTCGACAGAATTGTCGAAAAACTTCAGGATGTTGCAGTAGTCGAACAAAAGCCAATTATGGCAGGTAAGAATTTAGGAATCGTCGTAAGGAGTACGGTACATGGCAAAGCTCAAGCTCAAAACCCACAAGGGCACCGCGAAACGCGTTAGAATTACGCGTACCGGTAAAGTCCTCCGTGGTCGCGCATTTGGCACTCACTTCCTCGAAAAGAAGAGCGAAGGCCGCAAACGCGTGATCGCAAAGAAAGCGCTGATTAAAGGCAAAATGATTAAACGCATCAAGCGCGCATTAGGAGTCTAATTATGAGAGTTAAACGAAGCGTCACCGCACGCAACCGCCACAAAAAGATGCTTGAACTGGCAAAAGGCATGCAACATGCCCGTCGCCGTTCGTTCCGCCTTGCTAAACAAGGTGTTATTCGTGCACTGCAATACGCCTATCGTGACCGTCGCAACAAAAAGCGTGACCTACGTGGCACCTGGATCACTCGTATTAATGCCGCCGCCCGCGAAAATGACACGACTTACGGTGCACTTATCGCCGGTCTTAAAAAAGCAAACATCGAACTCGACCGCAAAATCTTGGGTGAACTCGCAGTGACAGATCAAAAAGCCTTTTCTGCTGTCGTAAAAGCAACAAAATAATATCGTTCATAATTAAAAAACCACCTCTTATACGGGGTGGTTTTTTAGTGTCAGACTACCTATAAGCCGGGTTCTGTCGTGGACAGCCATCTATCTAGTTACGCAGTTACCTGCGCAATCAAGCGGTTATCGACTCGCTAGCGGACAACTACTATCCCGTAAAGGATAGATGCGGGTCTCCTTGCAGCAGACAGGGTTTACCTTCTTGCCATGTCACCATGACACGCTGTGAGCTCTTACCTCACTCGTTTCACCCTTTCCTCCCGGGGAGGAGGTGGTATTGTTTCTGTGGCACTTTCCCTAGGGTTGCCCCCGGTTGCGGTTAGCAACTGTCTTGTCCTGCGCTGCCCGGACTTTCCTCTTACCGAAGGCAAGCGACTGTCCAGTAATCTGACTTACATATTATACCTATTAACGGCATTAAACGCAAACTGTTTATGCTTGTTGGTCGAGAATCTTGTTAACCATAGCGTCCGCCTCTTTATTAAATTCGCGTCGCACATGCGTAAACGTAACCTCTTTAAAATGGTGAACCAACTCTTTAATAGCGCTGTGAATCGGCCAAAGATCCCGATTTCGAATCTGGTAAATTCCATTAAGTTGATTAACTACTAACTGACTGTCGAGTCTGAACTGAACATGCTGTACCCCCAATTCGATTGCCTTCTCGAGGGCGATCTTGACGGCTTGGTATTCTGCTTGGTTATTCGTAGTTATGCCTAGGTACTTTCCGCCTTCGACAAGCAGCCGGTCATCAGTGCTCTTTATAACAAAACCAGATGCCGAAGGGCCAGGATTACCACGCGACCCACCATCTGAATAAATAACAACATGAGAGAAATCTGAGGTATTTTTATCTACAATCTTAGATTTATCTGCGATACTTTGATCTGATACAATTGGCGATGCCTCTAACTGTAATTCAGTACGCGTAAAATCAGATATTTCATTTAGTTGTATATCAGACAACCTTTTCCATATATATTTATTGTGTTCACTGCTGAGTTGGATGTGTGATCCGCCTTGGACACTCACCCAAAACACAAGTGAGATATATTGTTTTTGCAGATCAGCCGTATCAAGACTCGAGTACACATCTGACAGCTGCATAGTAAGGACCTCGAGACCGGTCTCTTCACTCACTTCTCGTTGCAAAGCCGCCTTAGGATCCTGTCCGAATTCAACTTTACCGCCGGGTAACTCATAGAGCCCATCAAATTCCGGGGTTCCGCCCTGACGCCGCAACAAGAGGATCTTATCCCCTTGTTTGATGATTGCCCTCACGGTGATGATCTGTCTCATGTTTGCACGGCACCTTCGATTAAATAAAACTAGCTTGGTCGGGATGACAGGACTTGAACCTGCGGCCTCACGGCCCCCAGCCGTACGCGCTACCAACTGCGCCACATCCCGTTATGTACATAAAACCTGCAGGTCCAGAGCGTTCATGATAAGTAAATTTCCCGCTTGTATGTGCAGGTGGGTGCCCGCGGCATTGTTCCACGGAATAATGCTATAAAGCTCCCTATGCTACGACTTGTTCAGGAAAATATACTCACCCTTCACCTCTCCAGACTGCAGGATACTTTTATTATAACGCTTCGAGACCAGCTTGACCACCAAGCAAAAAACTAATTAATGCATACAGCAAACGCGAAAACGGACCGGCAAGAATCGTCGAAAAGATAAGAAAAAACAGCAAAATAGCTATCGGCCCCATCGCCTCAATCCGTTCCATAACCCTTTGGACCGGTTCGGGAGCAATAGCATATAACACTCGTGATCCGTCCAGGGGCGGGAATGGAATAATGTTAAATAGGAAAAACGAGGCATTCACAAGAAGGAGCATACTTAATATCTGAACAACTAACGGATCTAACCCTATCCCAAAAAACCGAATAATAAGAGCCGCTATCACTGCCAGGCCTAAGTTTGTTAGGGGGCCGGCCGCGCCTACAAGCGCCGCGCCGAACTCCCCATATTTAAGGCGAAAGGGGTTAAAGGGAACGGGTTTTGCCGCTCCAAACGGTGGTAGGCCTGCAATTGCAAGTACAAGCGGCAAGGCCAAAGTCATAACCGGATCAATGTGAGCCAATGGGTTGAGTGTCAGGCGCCCCTGGAGCTTGGCAGTGTCATCGCCGAGCCAATAGCTTACATAAGCGTGCATCGCCTCGTGAAGCGTCATAGACACAAGAATACAACCAAGAATAATGAGTAGACTGGGTATATCAATCATCACTCTAGTATACCAATTCTTGTGTCTTGACGTAACAGATTAAACAAAGTAAAATGATCACTTAGTAATCGAGACAAAATAAATGGCAGCACAGTGTGAACTCACCGGTAAAAGCAAGCAGTTTGGCAATAATGTCAGTTTTTCTGTGCGCCGTACAAAGCGCGTCTGGAAACCAAACCTTCAAAAAAAGACT
>DATLJN010000122.1:0-6981 GCA_035538835.1 Magnetospirillaceae bacterium | reverse complement strand
GTGTTCGCTCGCGGATTTACCGTTACAATCTCATCTTTAATATCAGCATATTTTTTGTCGAGCCTATCAACAACTTGCTTTACGAGTCTATCCGGATCGGTGTCGTAAATAATATCCACCGACTGATCAACCCGGAGCCGTTCAAGAATAGTAGGGATAAAATCGGCCAAACCGCCGCTGCCAAGGAGCACCGCGCAAAATTTGTGGCTTTCAATTGCGGTCGAGAATTCGTGCAAACTACCGATACTACCGCCAATATTAATAACCGCATCGCTGCAGCGCACTAAATATACGTCGCGGCCGACGTAATCCATATTTGTAAAGTTAATGTAATCAAACTCCTGCACCGGGAGCCGGTAAGATTTTACATGTTCGCGGTAGCTACTGGCCGGCGAAAATCCAATCGACAGTCCGCCATTATCTTTTGCACCGCGCGCAGCAAATTGCGGCAGGCCAATTGTTGCACCCGTTGTGAGTGTGTGACCACTCTTGGCAATAGCCGCGCCTACAGCATAGGCGAGTAGGTGTGAGGTTTCGACGGTGGTACCGGCATGCGCACCAGAGACGCAAATTTGGTATTTACTCATGGGTTGTTCCTTTCGTATGTCAGATGTTCGGGAGCGATCATTTCGTTATCAAGCTGGTGTAACACCTGGTCTTCGAGTGTTTTTTGTCCTAGGTAGCGCATAAAAATCTCATTCCAGAGGCTCTCGCGGAAATGGTACAGAGTGCGGTCGGCATAGGGCGTTTGATTGCAGTAGCTGGCGGCAACATCCATCATATTAAACGCCGTTGCCCGACCGTCGTGCATGAGCGCCACGTAATCGAGGTCTCGCCAAAACGACAGCTCGGGGTCGATTTTATACAAAATATCTTCGGCACGACGCCAATGCAAATCTTCGGGCTGCACGTGCGGTTCAAAAATTTCGGGGTGCTTTTCGGTCTCAAGTTTACCAAAATAGCGCTGAATGACTCGCCAGTGAATGTGTTGACCCGCCATAACCGGCCCAAGGTCGGGATCGGCAATAAGTGTGTCCACTAAAATCTTGCCAAAATCTTTTTTGACTTGCTGTAATTTAAAAAACGAACTGTAAAGCCTGATTTCGTTGGTGTAATGGAACAGCAGCGACATAGCCCAAATAGTAATGCCGGGCAGTGTGTCGGCCTTGACCGGCAGCATTAAAATCACGCCCAGCTCTTTAAGATGAGTAATGTTGTGTCGTTTTTTTTCGATAAACTTTTCGGCAATGTCGCCCCAACGTTCATGCGGCATAATAATTGTTTCGATGTCGCGCGTTTCAAAATCACTTGGCGTGATTTTTTTGTACATTTCGTTAAATGCGTTGAGCCATTCGGGTGATTCGGCAAACCGCAGCGCACCATATATTTCGGCTAAGTTTTCGCGTTTTAACATACTGTCGAGCGAGCGATGGCCAAGCAAGCGCATGACATTCTTAGGCGGCATCTGGCGCAACATCTCTTTGGCAACGCTTTTTTTGAGCACCCAAACAGCGCGCGGCATCCTTACCTTATCGGCTGCTTGCTTCATGAGCGGCAGAAGCTCACTAACCTTCATGGATGGATTGCCGCCAATACGAGTCGCCAGATGTTTATCGTGACGTTGTATTTGTGCAGTCAGCGCGTGATACAGCTCGGGGCCGGTGGTATCAGATTCGTCGAGGCCGAGCGCTTTTATAGCACGACTTGCCAACCGGTGAATATCTCCAACCAGCCTTGTGTCGACTCCCTGTTTATGACTCACAGCTTCGAGCTGACGGAGGCTTTCGTCGAACAACGGCTCTTTAGCATCCAGTAAATCGCGTAAAAAAGACATATTAGGTCTATCGTATCATAAGCGCGTTCAGGCGCAGCGTGGAATATTATTGACAAATTAAAATGTATATTATATAATGTTTTCTAACCTCCCAGGAAGAGCCCAGGCTTGTGCTGCCACAGGGCGCACAGGCTTTGGTATCTGGGAGGCCTTACCCCTCTTTATTGCGCCGAGACTGCCTCAACAGAGTCAATGCGCATACATATACAGGGTATCGGGTAACCCCAAGCTCACCCCTTGGTACCCGACGCATCCACCGGCGAACTGGTGATAGATTTGAGGGTAACCAGCGGCAACGCTGGTCGGTTGGCTGGAGTAATCCAGCCCACCATCACCCCTCACGGGCCTTCTCAAAAGTAGCGCTGACACCCTACAAACGAGAAGCGCAAGCTGGATCTTGCGATGGGTGGAGTTCCGATAACTCCACCCTGCCCTCCGCTGTTTCCTTAGATGTATGTCTAAGCTGACGAGTTACCGAGCAAGCGCCGAAGATTTTGGCAAAGCGAAGTACTCATACCAACGGTATGAGCCAACAGGACGAAAAACAGCTACAACTCTTTTACTTTAAGTGGCATATCGCGCAGTTCGGCGCCTTTGTGTAAAATGCCTTCCTTGGCGCCATGATGTTGCACGACCGAGGTTGAATTTGCGCTGGCAAAAACTACGGCTTCTTCGAGAGATTTGCCTTGGGCGACCATCGCCACAAAACCTGAACCAAATGCATCGCCGGCCCCTAGTCGGTCAACTACTTTTACATCTTTGTACATACCGGCAGCGACCACTTTTTGACCGTCGGTTGCTACGGCACCGCGCGGCCCATCAGATATAATAACCGTCGGTACAAGATGCGCTGCATGATGGATAAGTTCGTCAATCGACCTACCTTCGACCATCACCTGCATCTCTTCTTTGTTAGCAATAAGAACGCTGACATCTTCGAGGAGCGGACGTAACTTATCAACTTCGGCTAGCTCACGCCCCGATGGATTAAAGGCAATTTTGACTCCATGCTTGGTGGCGATGGTAAAGATACGCTCAAGCAACGTCATCGACGCCACCGACGATACATATAGCCAATCAACATGCTGGATGGCAGCAAGGTTAATATCAGAACCATCGGCGCGTAAGGTCGAGCCGTGGTAGGTTAGAATAGTCCGTTCACCGCCCGGCGCAAGCAAAATAGTACTGTAATTTGTGTGGTAATGATCGGCCTGGTTGAGGTACCTGGTATCAATCCCCTCCTGGTCAAACACTTTTAGCACCGCTTCGCCGGCCGGCTCAGTGCCTAAAATACCCATAAATTGGCTGTGTAATCCTTGGCGCACAAATGTTGTTGCAGCGTTCATGGCGTTACCGCCAGTACTAAATACAACCTTTTGCATTTCGATCTTTTCGCCGAGCGGGAGGCGTTCGTAGGCAATGCCGTGCTCAGTTTTAGGCGTAAACATATCGCCGCCAATCAAAAAAACATCTTGCGTGGCTGAACCAATGGCGAGCATCCGCGGTACTGCCACTACACAACCGCCTTTCCGGCCGAGCCAAACGTGTCTATTTTTTCTTCTATCACTTGTTGCACTGCTTTGTACACCGTTGGCATAAGCTTAACCACCGCGTATTCGTCGGGATTATCCTGTAATACTTTTACCAGTGTTTCGCGGAATGCGACGCGCATATCCGAGTTGATGTTCACCTTACTTACTCCAATCTGAGTCGCTTCTTTAAAATAGTGGCCGGGTGTTCCGCTTCCACCGTGCAGGCTTATATTGCAATCAATTGCCGCCCGAATCCGGCGTAGCAATTCGAGGTCGAGTTCTTTTGGAACAGGATATTTACCGTGCAAGTTCCCAATTGCCGCTGCAAATGTATCAATGCCGGTCGCGTCAACAAACGCCTTTGAACCTTCCGGGGTGCTGAAGGTCTTTTTGATTTCTTCGTAATCAATTACTTCGGTGTGTAAGTTGGAGCTGCCGCCAAAATAATGCGGTTCGGCTTCGACCAGCGCGCCGGTAATTTTTGCGTACTCCACAACTTTTTTGGTGTCGGCGATAATTTGCTCGTCGGTCGCGTCGTGATTCGCCTGACTAATATCAATATGTATACATTCAAAGCCAGTATCAATCGCTCGTTTTGCCGCTTCGACATTGGGGCTGTGGTCAAGATTAATGAACATTTCGAGCCCATATTCGCGTTTGTAGTTATCGACCATATCGCGGATATTATCGAGGCCTATCGCTTCGACCTCGCCGTGACTTACCTCAACAAGCACCGGCGACTGTTTGGCCTGCGCCGCCAAACACACTGCGATTAACGTCTCTTGATTATCTATATTAAATGCCCCAACCGCAAAATGCTGCTGGCGCGCACGCTGCATTAAATGGCGTGCCCGAACACAGTTATCTCTGATCTCTCTAATCGTTAAACCCACTACACTCGCCCCCTTAGCGTTCCGTTTTTAAGGTTATACCACCCACGAGCGCCGCGAGCTCGGTCTGTTTTGCCAGCCATGTTTCGGTTTTACAACCATAGCCAATCGCAACAACCTGGTTCCCGAACTTTTTAAATAAAGTAACTTGTTGGCGCGCGACGTGACCGACGGCATTAATATTCAGGCTCTGTCCAGTAACAACGGATTCAAAAGAATATTCGTGCGTGCCGTCTGCGTCTTTTACGACATATCGTTCACCAACTTTGGTGTTTGTTGTATCCACCCCTTTGGCGTACGCCGCCGCCAAGCGATCGAACACTTGCTGCTGGGGAGTTTTGGCGGCGTCGACAGGCAAAACGCTGAGCATAACGCTACACACCGAACCCTCATCGTCGTAAAAAACAACACTTTCACCTACTCGGCTTTGATCACGCTTAACATACGGCGCGGGCATGTCGGCAGGCAACACAAATGTGACGTTCTTAACGCCAACTGATGGGTCAGTCGGCGCTTGCGAAGCTGTGTTTACACCACCTAACCCACGTGTCACAACCAACCAAATCACCACTCCGACTGCCGCTAGTAATAATATAGCCGAAACAATCAAGGCAATCGCCCATGTACGGCTTGCGGCGGTTGGATCCTTTGGTGGCTTGATTGCCCCTTTTGTAGGTTTTGGTAAATCTTTCACTTGCATCCTTGTTAGCGGTGGTATTGCGGCATCTTACTTATCCAGTCGTGGGCCTGCATAGCGATTGCGTCACCAGTAAGTCCATATTTTTTAAGCAGTTCAGGTTGCGGACCAGATTCGCCAAATTGATCTTGCATACCAATTCGTTTAACGGGCATCGGCAAGTTTTCGCTGAGCAGTTCGGTAATCGCACCGCCGAATCCGGCAGCAATCTGACCCTCTTCGACGGTAATAACCCGGCCACACTTAAGTGCGCTGGCCAAAATAGTGTCGGCGTCGAGCGGCTTAATGGTTGGGACATGGACGACTTCGGCGTGAATGCCATCGCCTGCCAATATATTTGCGGCAAGCAATGCTTGGTAAGTGCTGGTGCCCGTGGCCATTAGTGCAATGTCACTGCCTTCGCGCAGCACATAGGCTTTGCCCAGTTCGAAGGGCGTTTCTTTAGTTGTAAAAATGGCTGTTTTTTCGCGTGCGAGGCGTAGGTAGCTGGGACTGCCGAGTCTGGCAAGAGCGAGCGCCGCCTTTTCGGCCTCCATGCTATCTGCAGGCACCACGACGGTCATATTGGGGAGCGCACGCATCAACGCCAGGTCTTCGAGCATCTGGTGAGTCGCACCATCGGGTCCAACGCTCATACCGGCATGCGATCCAACAATACACACGGCACGCTGGTTCAAACAAATAGTCGTACGGATTTGCTCCCAACACCGGCCAGGCGCAAATGCTGCGTAACTGCTGGCGAACGGCATTTTACCAAGTGCAGCCATACCACTCGCTACGGTTACAAGGTTTTGCTCTCCGATGCCGATTTCGACGTATCTATCAGGGAAGGCTTCAGCAAATTTGCTGATTTGGGTCGATTCTGTTAGATCGGCGCAGAGCGCAACGACGTTTTCATCGTGTTCGCCGGCTGTTACTAAACCACGGCCAAATCCGGCGCGATTTGGCTCCTGCTTTATATCCGTACCATCTATATCGTCTATTAAATACATATTCATCAGTCGTGATCTCCCGAGACTTTGCCATTCATACTGCGTAGTTTTTTAAGCGCTTCTTTCGCCTGCTTTGGGTTGAGCGAGCCGTGATGCCAATGATAGTCGTATTCCATAAAGGGGACGCCTTTGCCGGGAATAGTGTGGGCGATAATCACGCTAGGTTTTTCGACCACTGCGCGCGCCATACTACAAGCATCAATCACGCTTTCTACATTATGGCCGTCGATTTCCTGCACGTGCCAGCCGAAGGCTTCCCACTTATCACGCAGCGGTTCCAGCGGCATGACATCTTCGGTGTTGCCGTCAATTTGAATATTGTTGCGGTCAACAATCACAATCATATTATGCAAATTATACTTTGCCGCAAACATGATACCTTCCCAATTGTTGCCTTCGTTTAGCTCGCCGTCGCCGACAGTACAGTACACCCAGCGAGTGTGGTTATCGTCCATTTTGAGCGCCATTGCCATGCCTGCAGCCTGACTTATGCCCGAGCCTAGAGGTCCCGATGTTGTCTCTAACCCCGGCAATTTGGTGCGCTCGGGATGGCCTTGCAAGCGACTGCCAAGTGCGCGCAGTGTCATAAGCTCCTCCGGCGGGAAGTACCCCGCCTGCGCCATAGCCGCGTACCGAACAGGCACACAGTGGCCATTGCTCTGAATCAAGATATCACGCTCGTCCCAATCTGGTCTTTTGGGGTCATGTTTGAGTATGTGGAAATACAGCGCCGCGTAAATTTCAGCTTGGTCGAGCGGGCCAGCCAAATGGCCAGAACCTATATGTTCGACCATCTTAATAATATCCATGCGGATCTCATTGGCCTTTTTTTGTAGCTGGGGAATGGTGAGTTGTATCATAATGAAAGCTCTTTTGGTACGTTACTTACCAGTGTAGCATAAGCTTCTTTTGGGTCAGCGGCTTGTTGAATATGGCCGCCAGCATTGAGTACTTCAATGCCACCTAAGCACAATGACGCCACGTTATCGGGCGCCACGCCGCCGTCCCACCCAATCTCGACATTTGCATTTATACC
>DATLJN010000121.1:0-2280 GCA_035538835.1 Magnetospirillaceae bacterium | reverse complement strand
AACGGCCTGGAGATGCTGATTTTGCCGCGGCCGACCGCGCTAACCAAATGTACCAGAGTGAACTTTTTAAGAAAGGCTGGCGTGGAGGTGAAGCTACCCCCGAGCAGGCGAAACGTGCGGGTAAAGCGCTCAACTTTGATTACAGCCCCGACCGCAACCCCGATGCGCCCGCAAGCGACGCCGAAGCGGTTAAGGTATTCAATGCCAATCGCGCCAAACCAACAACAAGCGACGAAGGCTCGTTTGGTAGCCAAAGATTCGATTTTTAACAGAGGTATGGTACAATATCTCTGAATTATGCAACACATTGAGACGGTTTTTGAGCACACAATCCAGGACTTATTCGGCCTCGAAGTCAAGGTTGTTTTTACTCGCCCGGACGAACAATTTGGCGATCTTGCAACCAATGTTGCTCTGCACATTGCTAAGCAAATCGGTGTCTCACCGCGCGAGGTTGCGACGCGCATTACCGACGCCGCAAAAGATGCTCTGGGCGCCGATGTTTCCGACATAACAGTGGCCGGCCCGGGTTTTATTAATGTCACGCTTAGTGATAATGAACTGCTAGGCCGGGCCCAAGCCGCTGCGGCCGAAAAGCCTCAAATATACCAAGACAAGCTCGTTGTTGCCGAATATTCTGACCCAAACCCATTTAAGGCGTTCCATGCTGGGCATTTTTACACCACCGTCGTCGGTGACGCAATAGCGCGGTTGGTACAGGCGGCTGGCGCAAAGGTCCACCGTGTTAACTTTGGCGGTGACGTTGGGCTGCATGTCGGCAAGGCTATGTGGGCAATAGTGGGCGAAGATATGCAAAAAGCTCTGGAAAATCTGGAGGTGCTAGCTGCGCAGCCACTCCACGACCGCGCTACCTGGATGGCTGAATGCTACGTAAAAGGCAACACAGCCTACGACGAAGACGAGACTGCCAAAGCACAGATTATTGGCATGAACAAAAAAGTGTACCTCATACATGAACAAGACGACCACACCAGCACACTCGCCAAAATTTACCACACGTGCCGTGATTGGAGCTACGAATATTTTGACGCGTTTTATCAGGAACTCGGCGTCGATCCGTTTGAAAAATACTACCCAGAAAGTCAAACCACTCCAGTTGGCCTCGCCACAGTTAAAGAACAGCTTGCACAGGGCGTGTATAAAAAAAGTAACGGCGCCATCGTGTTTGATGGCGAGCAATTTGGTCTGCACACCCGCGTGTTTATAAATTCTGAGGGCCTGCCAACATATGAGGCCAAAGATGTCGGCCTGATCATGGCCAAGTGGCACGACTACCGCTTTGACCTGTCACTCATTATTACCGGCAACGACATTGTTGAATACATGAAGGTCGTCCTTAAAAGCGTCGAACAGTTTATGCCCGAGCTTCCTCCGCGTACCCGACACTTGACCCACGGGATGCTTAAGTTAGAGGGCGGCGCAAAAATGAGTTCGCGTAAAGGCAACGTGTTATATGCCAACGATATCTTGCAGGCCGCCGAAACTGCCGCAAAAGGCGACAAGCAAACAGCCTACGCCGCGGTAAAATATGCCTTACTTAAGCAGCGTACTGGTGGCGACATTATTTATAACCCCAGCGAATCGGTGGCACTCGAAGGCAATAGCGGCCCGTATGTGCAATACGCTCATGCCCGTGCCAGGAGCATTTTGGCCAAAGCCAATCGTTCTGACCCTGGTGATTTTATCGACTTTGAGCCGAGCGAACGCAGTTTGGCGCGCAAAATAACCGAATATCCAACTGTGCTCGAGAAGGCAGTGACCGAGCTTATGCCGCACCATATCTGCACCTATTTATATGAACTTGCTCAAACGTTCAATCGTTTTTATGAACAAAGCCGGGTTATCGGCGACGAACGTGAGGCGTTGCGCCTCCAGTTGGTGCACGCTTACGCCGACGTGCTTAAAGATGGTTTGAGTATGCTGCATATTCCCGCGCCGGAACACTTGTAACCAAAGTTCTGCCAAGCGAGTGGGCGGTTTTGCAGAGCCTTGGTTACTTTACCGAGGTTTGTACAGGGACGGACAAAAAAGGAGTTGATTCGATTGCACGGCCCTTGGCGAAAAGGAGTCGGTCGCTACGTCAATGAGCGGTATCAGGTGTTCGATACCAGAGAAGGCCTTATCACGACCTTGTGGTTTGGCATAACTGTCGGCCACGGCAGCTCCGCACGAAAAGTCGGTCGGAACGCAGACATGCTTGTACTCCCCGAACATCGTGCAGGCGGGGTAACCCTACCGCAGCTTACTCTACAAGACGGC
>DATLJN010000120.1:0-2739 GCA_035538835.1 Magnetospirillaceae bacterium | reverse complement strand
GTGTTTGGTAGCCAACCGGAGCATCTCGAGTCGATGTGTAAAACTACCCACTGCTATCTTGCCTCGGGGGGAATGCTCTGGTAAAAATACCACCGTATCCAGCTGCGCCCGCTTTTGGGCACTCAGCGCAAACGCAAGATGCCCCCGGTGCACCGGATCGAACGTCCCCGAAAATACCCCAACTCGCTTCATACCCCCCACTGTACGCCAAGCTCATTGTTTTACCAAACTGCCGAAAAGCAGCTTGAAAAGTCATCATGCATCTTTTATGCTTGGACGGTCAGCGATCTTTGCAAAGGGGCACCGCGTGATCGAACCGTCGGATCCACTCGCGCTTGAAGACGTCCAAATGATCGTGGGGATGATCAAGTTAAACCTTCGCTACGGGCAACGAAAAACTGCTATCGAGCTTGGTCTCGGGCTACTGAGTGACGCATATCTCGAAACAGCAACGCGGATAATTATCCAAACAGTTATCGGTATCGAGTACGGCGTACTTGGCCAGCACGAGCAAGCACTGTTACTGTTGACTGAAGCCTTTGAGCTTGCCCTGTTGTCGCCATATATCGATGTGGACATGCTCATTGCAAGCGGACACGGCCTGACGCGCGCCCAAATTGCGCTCGGTGACGTTACGGCCGCTAAACAAACGATGCAGCTACTTGATACAACCTTGATGCCTCCAGGCGATCTAAAAGCCAGTTTGGTTAGTGCCGAACAACTCCTCTCACACCGGGAACTTACCGACGAAATTGAGTCACTTATCAACGAGTGCCCGAGCAAAGACTGACGACCCCCACCCGGCTGCACAAGCCGGGTTCGTCATTTTATACGTCACGGATCATTGAAAAACGAATATTTTTAACTGCCTGCGTGTTGTCGGGCAACTTTTCAAATTCCACAGTATGAACGCTGCAAAAATAATCCCCGGCCTCGTTTTTGTAATATAAAAGACACTGCGAATCATATGTGTTTGTGGGACGATGGCCACTAAAAGCAGTAATATCGTCTTCTTCACCAGGGCTCACCAACTTGGCATTAAGCAAATGTGTCTGGCCGAGCAGAACGATCTTATCAAGTAGTAATTCCTCGTGCGAATAGTTTTGGATGATAGCATCTACTTCCATCTCGCTACCCGAAGTATGGCAATTAATTCGCTCAATAAACATCTGCGGGATAACTTTTGGTCCGGCATGACCTGACTGTGGCGCATGTGCTTGTGTTCCAGCTTCAGATTTTTTTGATGGCGGCTGTGTAGCCTCAAACACTGGTTTTCCCAGAATGATATTCTTAAATGCGTTAAAAAATCCCATACTCCTCCTACAACTTTAATTCGCGGAACGCTTGCTGTAAGATCTGCATCATTTCAGGATACTTTGTCTCCCCGGCAGTAACGCGGCTATACAAATATACAACGTTATCAACCACCTCAATATCAACCTTGAGTTGTTTATCATATAAATCGGCCATGAATTTAGGGTTGAGCAACTCAAAACTAGTAACTTTATCCATGTCCGTTGCAAAAACAACATAACGCTGGTTAAAGTCTGGCCATTCAAAGGTGATCTTTTGGTACCCGCGCGGTGGGAAGTTAAAGAGTTTCTTACGCCTAACAATGATGCCGCCATACGATTTTGGTAACGTGATCTGCGCGATCTGATAATTTGGGTAACTGCTATTTACCGCTACTTGTCGGTACGTGTAAAGCTGCACCATTATGCCGTTCCACTGGCAGATCACATGGTTATTGATATCCGACGTCTTAAACCTGGCTTGCCCAAACAAGATCCCGCGCTGTGGCAACAGTAACCAGCCCCAATCGAGGCTGTAAAACATATGATTCTGAACAGCAAAGTGATAAATCGGGCCGTGTAGCGCGCCGAGCTCAGCGGTTGCTTGATCGATACCGGCAAGTCGCCATTGATGATCGTCACGCACAAAATGCCAATATTCAGTAAAGCTACTATTGTCGGTATAAATAACTTTATTTTGCTTTGTGTCGATTAATTTATCGTCGGCCTTGGCAGTAATAACAGCAGTAAAACGATCTTCTGAGTTATTGTCACTGTCCTGGATATCGGCAATAAACTGCGACTGAACTTGCGGATTTATCACGGCGTTTCGGCGGCCCATAGTGTGGAGCGCCGCGAGCATAAGACTAATATGCTGAAAATAATGCGGCGTTGTATAGCTACGAATATGCTCGAGATTAAAGGTTGACCAGTCGTTTTGAAAATGTGCAAAGGTATTTGTTATGGTTTGCTGCAGTGCCGCTTCTTGCCAAGCAGGGTCCTTCGAGGCGGCAACACCTACCTTTTCTTTGGTTTTTTTGGCGGCGGCTTTGATCTTGCCAAACAGATCTTGAGATCCGGTTATCACCCCTATACCTGCCCCAACCGCAACCGCGATTGCTTCAAACGGGAATAATGGCCAGAACACCGCGAATGAGCCAATAGTAATGGCGAGCGCAACAACCGAACCGACAATCAGACTGACAGGGATTGATATGTGCTTAGCGCACAGGCTGCTGGTAAAGTGACAGGGTAAATACCCTAGCAGGGCGATACCTCCACCGCCACCCCCATCGCCGCCTCCTGAGCCACCGCCACCGCCACGCGCAATAAATTCTAGGCTTGGCAGCAGATCCACCGCACTCATGAGTTCAATCATCTTACCCCTTTTATTTGATGGTTACGTAGTTCTCGAGTTCTTCAATCTTGACTCGTTTTTGGTCCATTG
>DATLJN010000119.1:0-3928 GCA_035538835.1 Magnetospirillaceae bacterium | reverse complement strand
GTTGTCATGAACGTCGGCATCACCGTGTATAGCCTGGCTTAGGTCGTCGTCATCGTCTTCGACAGGTTGGAATTGCATTTCGCGGTGCGGGACAAAATCTTTGAGCGTAAGGTTCATACATTCTTTCGTGTTTGTTTTTGATTGATACTGTATAAACATTAGCATAATAATGCGCTAGAGTCAATATTATTTTAGTACACAAAACCGCCCAAATACACTGCAATGGGCGGTTTGAGGCATCGGACTCCCCTATTTCTTACTCAGTGAAACCGAGACTTCAAGACCGTCAATTTTGGCGGGTGCATGATGCTCTTGCGGTTGATCGCTTAATTCGACGGCCAGCGTCTCTTGCTTAATAACATTACCAAAGTCGGCCACAGCCCGCTGCACCAATGTGTTACCACTTTCGATGTGCAGCACAATGCGATCATCGACGTTAAGGCCAGCGTTTTTACGGAGATTTTGAATATGTCGCACCAAATCGCGCATGGTGCCCTCGGCCTTAAGATCGTCGGTCATAGCGACGTCGAGTACGACTTTTTTCCCTGTAAATACGACCTGCTTGACGTTAAGTTCTTCGGCCAATATATCACGATATTCTGGGGGCAGTTCTGGCACGGTAACACTACCGAGCGGCTGGCGCACCTTAATTTTTGCGGCGGCGCGCTGTCCCAAACCTTCGGTAATCACATCACGCACAGCCTGCATATCGGCAAGCACTTTTTGATCGGCGTCCACAACTTTTGGCCAATCGCTGAGATGCACCGATTGTGGCAGATCCATGCCCGCCGTGACCTTGCGCCATACTTCGTCGGCAACAAATGGCGTCCACGGTGCCAACAATTGGCTCAGACGCACCAAAGTGTAGTGCAATGTGGTATAGGCACTCGCTTTGTCGCCATCGTCTTCACTCTTCCAAAAACGTCGGCGGCTACGGCGGACGAACCAGTTTGATGTATCGTCAAGCAAATCAGCGATTGTCTTCATGGCTTTAGGGATATCGTAGTTATCCACCAACTCGGTGACAGTCGCAGTGGTTTGGTCGAGCCGGGCCACAACCCATGTATCAAGTAAATTTTGTGATGGAGGCCGACGGAGTGCTTTTGGCGGCTGCCACTTATCGACTTCGGCGTACATGGCAAAAAAGCTAGCGATATTGCGGAAACGTTGAATAACATTGCGCTGTGCTTCGAGCAAGGCTTTATCGTCGAAAGCCGCAGTATCACCGCTAAACAACGAACTACCGAGCAAGTAAAATCGCACGGCATCGGCGCCCAGCGTATCAAATGTTGGGTCGAGCTGCGGATAGTTGCCGAGGTGCTTGCTCATCTTACGACCATCGTTGCCCAAAATGATACCGTGCGCCACATTGTGTTTAAAAGCGGGTTTACCAAACAAGGCTACCGACAACACGTGCAGTGTGTAAAACCAGCCGCGGGTTTGGCCGATATATTCGGTGATAAAATCGGCTGGGAAGCCCTCGTCGAACAGCTTTTTGTTCTCGAACGGGTAATGCATTTGGGCGAACGGCATACTACCGGACTCAAACCAGCAGTCAAACACATCTTCGACGCGGTGCGCGAGGCGGCCGTCCTTAGTTTTAAGTACCACTTCATCAATAAACGGCCGGTGAAAATCAACGACTTTTGTAGGATCAGCAGCCATTGCTTTGAGTTCTTCCATACTGCCGATTACAATTATTTCGCCGTCGTCGGTTTTCCAGACGGGGATTGGGGCGCCCCAAAAACGTTTGCGGCTCATGTTCCATTCGCGGGCTCCGGCGAGCCAGTTACCAAACGCGCCGTCCTTTACGTTACCGGGGTACCAATTAATATCTTGGTTAGCCTTGAGCATCTGCTCTTTGATCTTTGGAACGTCAACAAACCAAGCACTCATGGCCCGGTAAATGATTGGCACATCAGTGCGCCAACAGTGCGGATATTTGTGAGTGTAAAGCGCGGAAGTGAACAATTTGTGTTGTTTATCGAGGTCGGCGACAATTTCGTTGTTGGCATCGAACACGAGCCTTCCGGCGTAATCACGCACGTCACTGGTGTAGCGACCGTCGTCGTCGACGGGGCTGACTACGGGCACACCCTCTTTTTTACCTAACCAGTAATCGTCTTCACCGTGGCCAGGCGCGACATGAACGACACCCGTACCTTCTTCGGTATTCACAAAATCACCGAGCACCACACGAAATGCCCCCGGTGTGTCTTTAAAGTAATCAAATAATGGCTCATACGTTTGGCCAGCGAGTGTGCTTCCCTTAAAGCGGCGTTGTACCTTTGCGCCCTTCAAGTGATTGGCAAGTCGCTCGACTGCGGCTTCGGCTAAGATAAGCGTGTCGTCCCCCAGGGACATCTCGACGTAATCGATACTCTTGCCTACTGCAAGTAATAAGTTCGAAGGCAAGGTCCAGGGTGTTGTTGTCCACCCCAGCACAAAGCGGCCATCGGCTAGTTTAAATTTGACAGTTGCGGTGATATCTTCGCGGTCGCGGTATGAGTCATCTTGGCGGGTTTCAAAGTTGCTGAGTGCCGTTTGGGCGCCGTAGCTGTACGGCACAACGCGCTCGCCTTCATACACCAAGCCTTTTTCGTAGAGCTGCTTAAATGCCCATAAAACACTTTCGGTGTATTCGGGGTCCATCGTGCGGTAGTCATCTTCAAAGTCTACCCAGCGGCCGATGCGGCGTACATAATGGCGCCAGACATCGGTAAATCGTAACACCGATTGGCGGCAATAATTATTAAATTTATCCACACCGTATTCATTAATGGCTTTTTTACCAGACACGCCTAGCTCTTTTTCGGCCAGCATTTCTGGCGGCAAACCGTGACAGTCCCAACCAAAGCGGCGCGGTACATAATGACCGCGCATGGTTTTATACCGCGGCACGGCGTCTTTAAGGACAGAGGTCATTAACCCGCCCCAGTGTGGCTTGCCGTTGGCAAACGGCGGGCCATCGTAAAAGCTAAAAAGCGGCCCGTCTTTGCGCTGCCCTACACTTGTTTCAAATGTCTTTTCTTTGTCCCATACAGCCATCATGGCTTCTTCGGCCAAGGCGGTTGCGGTCTTTTTTTGATCGTTGTTCATAGCACTTCCTATTAAAAATCACCCTTATATAAGATGTTGGAACCCGTGTTAATGGGCGGTACCATCCAACTTCTCCTTGGGTGAATCCAAAAAGCGCTTTGTTATTTGCGGTGTTGCCGGCGCAAATCCGGGGGTTCTACTTGGGCTTTTTAGGGCCGGTTCTTCCCACAACTTTCGCGGTTGATGGCCGCTCACGTAGATTTACCTAAAATGTTGCACTAGGATTGTATCTGATTTTAGCTATAAATACCAGGAAACTGAATAAGCACGATAGCAAACATGATCGCCAACCACGCGCCAACGAGCAGTTTGTCGTAATCTTTTTTGAGTAGCCCAAGGATGTTTTTGTGGATGTTGGCCGGCAAAAACAAGTTATTCTCGCGCAGGTTATAACGCAAAAGTGCTTCAAACAAGAGTGTTGTAACAGTAGTCACAACCAAACACAACGGGCACAATACCTGAATGACGTAGACACTTTGAAAAAAGAGCCAGTAAGCAAATAGTAGTCCCAATCCAAAAAACGTCTGAGCCGTAGCCATGAACCAGCGCGGAAACTTTACGCCAGCCAGTCCCGCCACCGCGAGTGTAATAACCACCGGGTACGCCATCAGCCCGATAAACGAGTTGGGGAACCCGAATACCTTAGCCTGCCAAGTTTGCATAACGGTACTACAATTAAAGATAGCATTTACATCGCAGAACAGTTGTGAATTTGGATTAATGAGCTGCTCAACACGTTCGACCGACAACAAAAATGCCGCAATAAGTCCTAGCGCGCCGCATATTAACATCGTGCCAAATATAACGTGATTTGAGCGCCGTTCTTTGG
>DATLJN010000118.1:0-1900 GCA_035538835.1 Magnetospirillaceae bacterium | reverse complement strand
GATATTGCATTACTCCAGGAGCATATCGTCATTCTTGTTTCTGATGGGCTCAAAAATGGCAGTGTGCTTACCGCGGCGGCATCATTTTTAAAACCAGTCAAAACCAAACGGCTGGTGATCGCCGCGCCGGTAGCCTCAGTGAACGCCGTCGATCAAATGCATATTTTGGCTGACGAATTGCACTGTTTGAGCGTTACTGATAACTACTTAGAAACACCGCATTATTACGACGTGGACGACGTGCCGACCCAAGAACAAGCCGTAAACACAATCAACTCGATTGTGCTAAATTGGCGCTAAAGCGCGTTTGCGTTTCGGCCCCGCCAGGTGTAGAATTATTAGCAACGGCCTGGTGGAGAGGTAACATAGACTAAGCGAGGTGAGTGAGTAACATGTACGGTTTGGACGTCTTTATAACATCACGAGTGCGCCGCAAAATTATTGTGGTATACGCTAAGTATCCCGATTTTCGTACCCACGTTCGGGGCCTCGCCAAACTTATCAAAGAAGACCCGGGCAACATCCAACGCGAGCTTAAACGGCTCGAAAAGGTGGGATTTTTACATTCCGAAAAGCAAGGTAACACCAAAATTTATTCGACAAACAAACAGTTTGTTATCTTTAAAGAACTTCAGGGCATTGTTTTAAAATCGCAGCAAAACGGCAAGGCCAAGACGGCTTAGTTTTAGAAGTGAGGTAGCGCGTTCCCTGGTCGTCAAAGTTGGGTCAAGCGTAGTGCAGCCCAGCGTTTTTTAGGGGTTTTATGCCCCAAAAAAACCGGGGCGAAACGCACAACTTTGACGACCAGGGAACAAAGCGGACAGAAACGTGTACAATAAAACACACATGCCGGGGGTAAAGGAACAACTGCTTGCAGCAAGGGGGTTAACCGACGCGTCGGTGCGCGCCGCTTTTTGTAATCCCGATCTTAACGCCCGATATACTGCATGTAAACATGACCCGTTTTTATTGCCAGATATGGCTGCGGCAGTGCAGCGCATTCTGCTCGCCAAAGAACGCAACGAACTCATTTATATTTATGGCGACTATGACATTGATGGCATTACCGCCACGACGATTTTGCTAGAAGCGTTTGCAAAATTTGGCCTGCGGCGCGAGGCGTTTATACCAAACCGGTTTGTCGAAGGCTACGGCTTAACAAAAGATGCGATTACCGCTTTGCATGAACGCGGCGCCCAGTTGGTTGTAACAGTGGATTGTGGGAGCTTGAGCCACGACGAAATTGCCCATGCTAACAGCTTAGGCATGGAAGTCATCGTTACTGACCATCATAATGTAGCTGAAGTTATGCCTGCGGCTGTCGCGGTCGTTAATCCTAAACGGCCAGATCACACATACCCGTTTAAGGACTTAGCCGGGTGTGGCGTGGCGTTTAAATTGGTGCAGGCCTTGCAGACAAAATTGACTGGCTTCCCCGACGGTCACGAGAAATTGCTACTTGATTTGGTGGCCTTTGGCACCGTCTGCGATGTGGTCCCGCTGGTAGACGAAAACCGCGCCAATGTGTTTTGCGGTCTCGCTGTTATGGCTCAGGCGCGCCGACCTGGTTTTAAGGCACTCATGGCTGTCACCGACACGTCGCCGCAAAAGATTACCGCCCGTACATTGGGGTTTGTGTTTGGGCCGCGGCTCAATGCGTCGGGACGACTCGAAACTGCGCAACATAGTCTGGACTTACTGACCGCGACCGATCCAATGCAAGCGTATTCGATGGCGCAAAAACTTCAGGATATGAACCTCAAACGTCGTGCTGCCCAAGATAAAATTGCTAAAGCGGCTCGCGCGCAAGCCGAGACTTTTACGCACGATCCAGTGCTTGTGCTGAGCGGCAAAGATTGGTCGCATGGCGTGATTGGCATTGTCGCCGCCAAGATGCTTG
>DATLJN010000117.1:0-5889 GCA_035538835.1 Magnetospirillaceae bacterium | reverse complement strand
GTGCCGGTCATGGTTTGCATTGGGTACTTGGCGTAAACGCGGCCCTCGGCAATGGCCGTGGGAGTCGCCGCCTTGCCTGTTGATACTAAGAAGCTCCCCACGACCTCATTCCCAATGTAGAGTGTTGTTGTTTGACGGCTTAAATCGACTTCGATCCACTTACCATACCCGGTCATCGTGACTGTTTTAAACGGCGCTTCGGTGACATCTAGCTCGCGCGATAAACCCTGTTTGTTGGCCACTGCGGCGAGCACATCTTGTGTGAGTTTATCGACATCTTTGATTTGGTAGCCCTTGCGACCCGCTTGAATTACCCGTTCGTCGCCGGTTTCTTTATCGACGACTACTTTTCGGTCCACTGGCAGCGTGGTGATCTTTGACGCTACGACATCGGTCAAAAACTGACGAGCCTTGGCTTGATCTATCTCAACAGTGAGCGTGCCTACAGTTGTATCAGGGATAAAATGCAGCCAATTCGCAATATCGGCCGGAGAAGCTGTGTAAGCAGTCCGCCCATCCCGCATAAAGCTAAGTGGCACTGTAAGCAGCTCGTTTGCCGCTTGCTGCGCTTTTACACCAGCAAGGTCATTAATAAGCGGTTCAACCGCAACTGTGGTGACCGGGAGTACGACCGCACGCGGACTTTTGGCAATATCAGGCAACGACGATTCAAAAAATTTAATATCAAAACCACGGCCGGGCACGCTCGGTTTTACATCAAACTGGCGCGAAGCAGGGTTGAATACGACCTGTGCATCTTGTGGATCAACATAAATGTTAGGGAAATGTGCGGCAATATACGCCTTTAACTGGCCAGCATCGTTAGAATACACCAGCGGTACCGAATGAGCGCTTGGTGATAAGTTACTCGTAATATTTTGGCTACGCCGCGATAACATCACTTGCTGTACGGTGGCGTCAATATTAAACTCCACACCAAGCTCGCTAGCCGGCACGGTAACTTTTTGATCCCCATCCTGGAACGTAACTTGCACTTGATCGATCTGCTGGATTACCTCGTTACGGACCTCATCTTTTTTAAGTCCGCCAACTTGGGTTGTACCAACAAAAACATTGGGTAGAACGCGGTTATCAAAATGCAAATTTAGATAGCCTACAAAAGCACTGGCCAATACTACCACCGCCCATACTACAAAATACCCACGCGGCGGGTGCCAGTGTGGGCGAGCAGGCTTCTGCGTTGACTCGCTCGTTTTGTTTGCTTTCACGTTTTTGCCACCTAGACTTAAGCATAAGCATACTACATAGCGGGGTGCTTGAATATAAGAATGCAGCGCACCACACGACCTGACCGCCAGTTGACAGCACTCTCAAACCTCCTTTATAGTGAGCACGAGTAAGCATACGGAGCCCCATGACCAAAGGCGCAAAAACATACGACATTCTTATTGACGAAACCTTCAAACAAGATGGCCATTCCTATCACCGAGTCCTCGCCAAAACGCCGTGGATCAATGAGGGCGACGATCTCGCTGCCATTATTAAAAAAGCGCTCGGGTCACACATCACGCCAAAAAGCACGGTATTTTTAGCAGAAAAAATTGCCATTGTTACCGCCGGCAAGATGGTCCGTGCCAATACGGTAAAAGTCGGCCGCTTTGCCCGATTTGCGTCAAAATTCGTAAAGCCACGGGGTAGCGACTTGGCCCAATCTATTCCCGAGCGCATGCAATTTGTCATTAACAGCATTGGGTTTCCGCGCACCTTGCTCGCCTGCGCCGCAACCGCGGTCACACGACCTTTTGGCATTCGCGGAGCATTTTTTGTCATTGCCGGCTACAAAGCACGTGATCTGGATGGTATGCACGATAACTATCTCGAATGGCTACTACCTCCACTGCGGCCGCGCGACGCCCGCGCTATGGCAGAAGATTTAGCAAAAAAAGTCGGAGCACCTGTGGCGATTGTTGATATTAACTATTTTGGTGGCCACGTCCGTGGGGTATCAAGCGGCGGACTCAGTAAAGAACATCTATTACGATCACTTAAAGACGACCCGCACGGCCACACAAACAGCGCGCCAATGGGGTTGGTTGAGCTGATCAACTAAATGTGCGGCATTGCTGGCTATTTTGGACTCCGTACCGACAAGGCCTTGCTCGAGCGCATGAGTGACGCCCAAGCACACCGTGGCCCAGATGGTTATGGCTATTTTGCCGAAAAAACCACGGGATTGGGGCACCGACGCCTGGCTATCATCGACCGCGCTCACAACCAAGAGCCAATGTTTAGCCCTGATAAAAATTTGGTTGTCACGTATAACGGCGAAATTTACAACTACAAAGAGTTGCGTAGCGAACTTGAAACACTTGGATTTGCTTTTAACACGCAGTCCGACACCGAAGTTATTTTACAGGCCTACGCTGCATGGGGTGTTGCGGCATTCGATCGGTTTAACGGCATGTTTGCCTTTGCAATTTACGATCGTAAAGCCAACAAGTTAGTGCTTGCCCGCGACCATTTTGGTATTAAACCACTCTACTTTACCAACCTCGACAGCGATAAAAAACCACAAGTCCTGTTTGCCTCCGAGATTAAGGCACTTCTTGCATCTAAAAAACTCACCCCTAAACCAAACGACCGCGCGGTCTACCGCTACCTGCGTTTCCGCATCCACGATGAAAGCCCGGAAACCTTTTTTAGCGGCATCTACAAGTTAATGGCCGGCGAATATATGATACTCGACGCCAGTGGCATGACCATCGACCGTTTCACTAAATTACCTGAGGTCCTGGCGGAAAAAGCCAAAAAACCTATCGCGTATACGCCCGAACAAACCGGGGCCTACAAAAAGGCCTTTACCGAATCGGTGCGCGTCCGCTTAATGAGTGAGGTGCCGGTTGGCACCTGCCTATCCGGCGGGCTTGATTCATCGGCTGTGACGCTTACTATGAATGAGTTGTTTTATAAACACGACAGCTCCGCCGAATCGATTGGCACTGTGCAGAACACCTTTTCTGCTGTGTTCCCCGGGTCTATAAACGACGAAGAAAAATACGTCGACGCCGTTGTTGACCGCTGTAAAGGCGACGTCAAAGTGTATAAAGTTTACCCAACGGTCGAAGTGTTCAAAGAAGATCTGGCTGATTTTGTGCGCACCCAAGAAGAACCAACCATCAGCTCAGCCCAATACGCCCAGTGGAAGACTATGCAAGAAGCCGCAAAACACGTAACCGTGCTGCTGGACGGCCAAGGCGCCGACGAAATGCTCACCGGGTATTACGCTTACTTTTTGGTATATTTACGGCAACTGCGTACCCGCCGGCAGTGGGGCAAGCTGGCCTGGGAACTCATTACCAGCGCCGATATTTTACTGCGCGCCGCGCGCTTTAGAATCATCGAAACGCTATCGATGCGCCGCAAAGTTTCCATCACCAGTCTCCTCAATACTACCTTTGCAAAAACACACAAAGCCGAAACCTACGGCGCAACGCCAAATGATTTACGTACGCGGTTTATCGAAGACATTTTCTTTAACAGTCTGCCCGCACTGCTACGCTACGAAGATCGCAGTAGCATGCGCTTTTCTCTGGAAGGCCGCGTACCATTTCTAGATAAAGAAGTAACGACCTTTTTGTTTAGCCTCGACGACGAAGCAATTATTAAAAATGGCTGGAACAAGCGCATTGTGCGCGACGCGCTAAAAGATCTATTACCACCGATGATCCACCGCCGACGCAACAAAGTTGGCTTTACGACACCCGAAGTCGAATGGTTTAAAAAACTCGCGCCCGAATTTACAACGATTTTTGGTTCAAAAGAATTTGCCGCTCGGCCCTACTTTGATCAAAAAACAGTACTGGCCGAATTTAACGACTTTTTACACGACAAATCCCGCGCCGATTCCATGATGTTCTGGCGCCTGCTAAATATCGAACTGTGGCTGCGCGAATTTATCGACACGCCGCAAAAATCAAACTAGGTTTTTTGCAGATGCGCCAGGTCATTTAAGATTTGTGTAGCGTGCTCGGCGGGCGTGACACGCGGGTACTCCCGAGCAATATCGCCCGCAGGATTAATAATAAACGTCTTTCGTAATGTTCCTTCGACACCAAACATTTTTGGCCCCCAGGCTTCATACATTTTTATCACTTTTTTGTCTGGGTCAGCCAAAAGTGTAAACGGCAAGCTATAATTTTTGATAAAATCGGCATGGCTCTCGACTGAATCTTTTGATATGCCAATAACCACCGCATCGCGCGCGAGTAGCGCCTCATTCACATCCCTAAAACTACACGCCTCGGCCGTACAACCCGGCGTTTGGTCCTGCGGATAAAAGTACAAAACCACCCACTTCCCTTTAAATTCACTAAGGCTGCGTTTTTTACCTGTTTGATCTGGCAACGAAAAATCTTGTGCTTGTTTCATAATTCCACTATATCATTTACTTACGCATCAAAACGATGGAGCAGCTTGTGGCTGCGGTGCGTCAGGATAACCTCGCCGTAATTGCCGTTATCGCTAAAATAACTGCCAACTAGCTTGTGTTCTCCTGGCACGTAATACAAGCGAGTCACGCCTTTTGTATCGGTGTCATCGCCCAGATGATGCGAATTTGGTTCACTCTCGAAGAGTAAAACAAGGTGTTGTTCACCGTCGAGTTCGATAAAACTGCCGTCGCAGTGCGCCACACGCCAGCGTTTGTAATAGGTACGGGCAGTAATGTCGGTAAATGTTTGTTGGATTTCGAGCACCACGCGCGAGGTCATATTTTTGCCATCTTTATTGCGATGCGAAGACTGCTGCGTGCCTATCCAGCGCCCGCGCACATCGGGTGCAGTCACAATACCAAGCCAGCTAAAAATTGGCCAGCGCCATGCGGTGCGCTCAAAAATAGCATACAAAATACCATAGGCTGCGAGCGGCGAAATCGTATCAATCCAGAATGGCAGCGTTGGCAAAAACTGAAAGAACGCCCAGCCAATCGCAAAACTCAGTCCCGGCAAAAATCCAATAAAAAATAAAATATGACTTGTGCGAGTAAAGTCGATGCGCATATCAGGATTATACCCGGCGGCGCGAAAGCTACAAAATAATCACCGCAAACAAGAAGTAAATCAGTACGCTAATCACATCTTGAAAAGCGGTTGCAAGCGGCCCGCTGCCGAGCGCCGGGTCTTTGCCGAGTTTTTTAAAGATCATAGGGATTGCCGCCGCCATAACCGCCGCGACCGTGCTGGCAAAGAACAGCGATAGTGCGACAATCAAACCTATTTCGGGTGACTGGGCGATGAACCACGCACCAAAACCACCAAGTACACCCATTGTTACGCCCAATACCAACCCAACAAGCAATTCTTTGCCGAGGTATCGCCACACACCGATCTTCATGGTGGCCAGTGCGCGCACCGCAATCGCCTCGGTTTGCGTGCCAACCGAATCGGCGATATATGCAACGACTGGGATAAAGTACGCGAGCGCGACCTTCTCTTGCAGCTGCGTTTCAAAGAAGCTCGATATTAATCCTAGGCCAAGCCCAACAGCCAAGCCAAAAATCAACCACGGCGCCCGCGAACGGACGATAAGGCCAGTGCGCTCGGTTGCCAATTTAAAAATCTGCGATTTGCCGCGGCGCAGACCGGCCGTGAGCAGCGAATCTTCGATATGTTCGGCGTGCATGATGTCGATAATCGTATGCGCTGTGACTGATCCCAAAAAATGCCCGTCATGGTCGATAACCGGGATTGTGACTACATCGTCTTTGACCGCCATAAATACCGCTTTTTCTTGATCGGCTTCGGGGTGTAAAAAAACGGCGGTTGGCTTCATCATGACGTCAGCGCGCACGGTGTGGTCCGCCTGGATTAGTGAAGCTACATCAATAATGCCGAGTAGTTTTTTTTGGCTATCAACCACATACACATTCCG
>DATLJN010000116.1:0-2124 GCA_035538835.1 Magnetospirillaceae bacterium | reverse complement strand
ACGTCGTATTTTATATAATTTTACTGCCAAAAAGCCATTTATAAAAATTACGATTAACGCAAGGGCCGCGTATCCGTATTGCACATACCACTGGTCACGGTAAATAAAGGTTTGACCAAAGCCGGTGTAGCGGACAGGAATTTGTATATCGCTAGGCTGCAAGCGGAATAAAACTGTGGCAATAAGCACAACAGCTACTCCTGTCATTCCTAACAACAAGAGTACCGCAACACGATCTTTACCGATAGCTAACCAATCAGCTTTTTTTATCATAAGAATAATTCTTGAACCTAGTATACCGCATGGTGCGGGTACTGGGAATCGAACCCAGCTCTCAACCTTGGGAAGGTTGCATAGTAACCACTATACGATACCCGCGAGACTTGCCGGCGGCAATCTGCGTTTTCCCTGCTTGCACGTAGTAAAAACGCTTGCATTTTTACGAAGCAAAACGCGGGGGCAGACGACCACTTACCTATTTGGAGCCACCTGCCGGGATCGAACCGGCGACCTACGCTTTACGAAAGCGCCGCTCTACCGACTGAGCTAAGGTGGCACGCTAGTAGCACATTATACTGATATTTACCCTTTGGCACTAGATCCATAATTGATTTACTACCTGAGCCATTTTATAATGACAAACGCCGACTTCAGAAGGGATCTTCAGTCATGAGCCTCACGGTCATTTACGGCCAGGAAGCACCACCCGTAGGTTTTTCTAAGTCAATCTTCTTGATTGGACCATCGCCGCGTGCGGCGTCCGTCCAATCTTGGCGGCCAGAAGCTATCAGGATACTGGCGGAGATGGGCTACGACGGTGTCGTCTTTGTACCCGAACCTCGGGGCGAACGCAAGGACGATCTGGGACCAGATGGATATCTCAATCAAGTTGATTGGGAAGAAGAGTGCATGAACATGGCCGACATTATTATGTGTTGGCTACCCCGCGACCCCCAAACAATGCCCGGTTTCACGACCAATGTGGAGCTTGGCATGTGGATAGACTCCGGCAAGATGGTATTTGGCGGACCGGTTGGCGCGTATAAAAACCGTTACATCGAGCACCTCTCCAACAAGCGCAAAGTTCCCGTTGCCCACACGCTGGAAGACACAGTCGCGAATGCTCTTGAGCTTTTGGGCGACGGCGCCTGGCGTGTGGGTGGCGAACGCGAAGTACCTTTGTTGGTATGGCGCACGCCACACTTTCAACAGTGGTATCAAGCCAGAATTGCAGCCCAAGAGGTTCTGGAACATGCACGATTGGTTTGGACACACCGAATAGGTCCGGATCGACGCACGGTATTCTTTTGGGTGTTGTGGGCCGAAATCTACATCACATCAGAGGACCGCCGCAAGTCGAACGAAGTCGTGTTGTCGCGGCCGGACATATCCACCATCGTGCTCTACCACAATGGCACGGACATCAACAGTACGAACATTGTGCTTGTTGAGGAGTTTCGGACACCGGGAGGCCAAGTTGTTGCCCCGCCCGGCGGTTCAAGTCATCACTGCGCAGACCACCTCGTAGTAGCCGCCGAGGAGTGCCACGAGGAGACTGGACTGCAGATTGACCCAGAACGGTTTGTATTTCACGGGTCACGGCAAATCCAGGCAACGCTTTCGGCTCAGCTCTGCCACCTCTATTCGGTAAGGCTGAGCTATGAAGAGCTGGAGTGGCTGCGCGCCCAAGAAGCGGCAGGCATTGTGCACGGCATCGAAGCCGATACCGAACGCACCCGTCTGCGAATCACCACGCTGGGTGAAATACGAGCGGCGAACAGATTGGACTGGTCGATGCTCGGCATGCTACTCGAAGTTATCGCCTAACTGAAGCGACGGCCCCACACACGAGTGCGGGGCCGTTTCATAGTATAATTACGTCATGGATTCATATGATGACGTTCGCAAGCAGTATCGCCCCAAACATATTAAAGTGTTAATGATTGCCGAATCACAACCGCCCGCCGCCAACGTACAAAGCAGTCGCCAATTTTACTTTGCTGACCATATTCGCCGTGAGGACCGCCTGTTCACCAACACAATCAAGGCGCTCTACCCCGAGACAGCCGAGCTCACCGAAGCTCAAATTCAGCCCGACAAAGAAAAGTGGCTCCGCCGGTTCCA
>DATLJN010000115.1:0-3624 GCA_035538835.1 Magnetospirillaceae bacterium | reverse complement strand
GCCGTTCGAATTTGACGGAGAACCCGGAGTATTGTGGCGTAAGCTCAATATCCGGAGTCTCATCACGTTCGCCACGGAACTCACTGGCCTGGGCGTAGGACCCATCAACGACGCCCACAAGTGGATGCGTGATAACGGTTTCCGGCACAAAGATGGTTCGGGAACCGCTGTTAAGCACTACATCTTGATGGCGCCGCCTGCTGGGAGTAATCCAGAGGGGTCGGCAGATGAAGTCGCAGACACCCTCGCGGCCGCGATGGATACAATTACCCGCCTCACTACAGAGAACGATCTTCTCAAAGAAGAGAACCATCGTCTGCGCACTGAGCGCAACCCTTCAAGCGATGCCCCTCCGGGTACTCGTATTACGGGGTTGGCTCGGCAGTTGCAGTCGATGATCGACTCCGAGTAGCAACTCCAGGCGACCAGGAATAGCCCATCAGTAGCACATGATGGCGCTTCTCACAATGACGTGAGGAGGACAAGGCCGTATTCGGGACACACCCGATACGGCCTTCTTCATTTTTACGGTATACTTAAACTATTCATGACGCATTATTCGCAGGTGGGCCCTGCAGTGTTTGCCGAGATCAAGGGTGGCCATAAAATTGTTGAGCCGCGCCTCAACGACGTTGCGCATCAGCGGGTCCGTTTGGGCGATTTAGTGGTCATTACAAATCGCGTGACCCACGAGGAGATTGTTACAAAAGTAGTTGGGGTACTGCGCTATGCGACATTCGATGAGTTGTTTGCTGCTTTGTCGCCCAGTTATTTTGGTGTCACCGATGTCGCGGCAGTAAAAGAGCAAGTAAATAGTTGGTATTCACCAAGCGCTCAGCGTGCGCATGGGGTAATTGGTATAAAGTTACACCTGCTTCGCGCAGCCTAACTTCTTGCTATATCTGTCCTAATATTATAAAATATCCTCGACCCGTTTGAGTGGGCAACGGTGGGTTAGTGTTTGTGGCACGTTAGTTGCCCACACCCTCACTCCCCTCAAGAAGGCGAGGTCTATGGACAGATTCGTTGACGGCCTGATGGCCGTTATGCATTTTGTCCTATCTGCCAAAGGGTACCTGATCATTTACGGCGGGTTGGCACTCCTCCACATCTTGTTGCAATACACCTTTGCGCTGCTCCACGGCGTGAGGTTGCGGCAGATCGCAGATGAGCGTTCAAAACACCGCCGCGAATTTTCTGGCCCGGTTCCGGACAGCCTCGCTGTCTGGGTACCGGTTTACCAGGAGAAGCTGACTTGGCTGCTGTTCTGTCTCGACAGGTTGCAGAAGTTTAAGTTTGCTGGTCGGGTAAAGGTGGTCGTCGTTGACGACGGCAGCTACCTCAAGCAGATTGCAAAGTACAGCCACGAGCTAACCACCGCGACAGGCTGGTTGCCAGCTGCACTAACGCTACAAGACTGTAGGCGTTTCCTGGCCGGACTCTCTGAGTACGAGGGAGCCGGACTGGGGCTGAAAGATAGCCAGCGTCTGGAGTTTTACCTGCGTAAACGTCTCGAGCTCCTGGACGTATTCGAAAAGTACCGTAACAAGGCACGATTCGAGTTCGTCCTGCTTGCCAAAAACGTAGGGAAGCGCCAAGCCCAGCTGGAAGCCTGGCGAAAGTCGCAGGGCTACAAGCTGTACGGGACAGTTGACTCTGATACTGGGGTCAACGAAAACGCCTTCGCGTTGCTCGCCGAGAACTTCCGTAACCCGGATGTGGCGGCGGCGACTGGGTATGTCGACGTGGGGAATTGGAACCACAGTTGGCTGACGCGTCTCATCGACATGCGATACTGGTCTGCCTTCCATGTGGAGCGGGCCGCCCAAAGTTATTGGAACTGTGTGATGTGCTGTTCGGGGCCGCTTGCGGTATACCGGGCAGACGTTGTTGACCGGGTCATGGGTCAATATGTCACGCAAACGTTCCGAAACGAGGAATGTACGTTTGGCGATGATCGCCATTTCACGAACCTTATTTTGGCGCTTGGTCTCTTGGTGCTCTTTGATCCTCGGGCGACGTGTCAGACAGAGGTTCCGACGACGATCCGGCAGTACATCCCCCAGCAGAAACGCTGGCAGATGAGCTACTACCGCGAGATGCTGTGGAGCCTACAAGGGCTACGCACGCATAGTTGGTACATGACGTACGATCTAACGATGCAGTTTGTGCTGCCGTTTATGTTGCTGGGTGGTGTCGGTGTAACCGTCCATCTGGCCATCAATGGCAACGCATGGCTCACCGTTGGGTATTACGTGGCGACGATTCTCGCGGTCGGCTTTATTCGGTCGCTCTACCCGTTCTTTGCCCGCAAGGACTTGGGATGGGGAACGCGGCGCTGGAGCCAGCTTATGTTTATGGGATATGGGGTGGTGCACATTACCATCCTGACACCGCTGCGGTTTGTCGCACTGTTCACTCTTATACAGGGTGGCAGTGGATGGGGAACGCGTATCGCCTGAACTCCACAGGTAACCTGGAGTAAGTCTCGCAGCCGCGAGCAAACCACCGGTAGGTCTACCGGAAGCCGTGCGTGCATTTTGCGCACGGCTTTTCAAATTAAAGATATAATAGGGGTATGGATATTAATTTTTGCAGACGTTGTGGTTCACCACTGACCAAATTGACCGAAAACGCGTTTACTTGTTCCAAAGGCCACCGGGTCTTTTATGACGCTGCGCCCGCAGCCGGCGCTTTGCTTTTAAATGACAAAAACGAGGTGCTTCTGATTGTAAAAGCAGTTGAACCGGGGAAGGGTAAACTAGCGATGCCTGGCGGTTACTGTGATTTTCGGGAAAACCTAGCGACTGCTGTTACGCGAGAGCTACGTGAAGAACTTGGACTCGATCCAACAGATTATTCACCACTTGAGTACTTGGTAAGCGCCGCGGATGATTACGCGTGGCAAGGTGATAGCACTCGTGTGCTCGGTATCGCTTTTTTAGGGCATATAAAACCGGACGTAACAATAACGCCGGGCGATGACGCTGCTGATTTTGGGTTTTTCGAACCACGCAGTCTTACGTCTGACCAGTTTGCTTTCCCGGTTTCCCATGCCGTGTATCTTGAGGCGCTGATTAAAAAACTCAGCGTTTAGCGTTTGCTGCTAAAGTAATCAATTTCTTTAATGACATCCAGTAAGGCCTGGGCGCGGCGGGTGTCATCGGTAATTTCTTTGGCAGCGTCGTGGGCCTGGCTAAGCAGGTTTTGGTCATCGGTGCTGCGGATAATAAGCAATAAGGTGTCAAACCGTTCTTCGGCGGGTAACTTAAGCTTACCAACAAGCGGACGCAATGCTTCGAGTGCCGACGCTTTGATACCGTCGAGGTCGCTGTTGCCTTTTGTAACGTGGTCGGGCTTTTTGCCGCCGTTGTGATGCTCAACCTTTGGCGCTGGTTTGTCGTCTTTGGGTGCGTCGTTAGAAGGGGTAGAGGTCATTGTTGGCGCACCAAATGAGCTGGTGTCATCATTGCCGCCCTCTGGGTCGAGCGTCGGCATTTTGTCGTCGTCATCGGCGGGTGGTGTGAGGGATGCCGTGAGTGGTGGCGTACTTGGAGCTGCACCGGGCATCGGGGTTTCTTCAAACTGAAGCCCTTCGTTTAGAGTCTTTGCCAAATCGTCGTT
>DATLJN010000114.1:0-1932 GCA_035538835.1 Magnetospirillaceae bacterium | reverse complement strand
CCTACTTGAGTCTCTTCTAACGCGAATGTTTGCGTATATATTGCACGATTTGACGGTTCAGTCTATGGCGGCTTAGCGCTTCCTTAATGGATTCCGTCCATGTCCCGCCCTGATCCATCATGGTCGGATGGCTACCTCGCTACTTCGAAGCGACCCCGGCTCCGACCCGAACAAGTGGGCATACGTTCGGGATCTCGACGATGCCGAGGTTGAGGTGCTTCGAATCGCTGTCGAACACTGCCGCAAATACGCTCGCCGCGTACCCATCCAACTGGTGTACGCGGGTCGGCGGAGTTTTGACGACGCAGTAGCCGCCCTCAGCAGCGTCTCCGGGCTGGTTGGCCCAACGTTGGCTCAGAACGTTGAAGTCGCTTTTGTCGCGTTCTTGCTGCTCTGGCGGCTTTGCCTTGATCACCTGCGGGCCGACCTCACGACCCGTTTTGGCGATACTTCGGACCGCTTTCGGGACTTCGAGAAAGCGACCAACGACTGCTACGACACCTCAGCCAGCTACCGGCTGATTGAAGGCTTGCGTAATTTCGTTCAGCACGTGGACATGCCCGGAATCCACTTCACTCGGAGCAAGCGACTTGGCCGCCTCCCGGGCGAGCCCGCTGTCGTGTCCGAGCTGCAAATGGTTCTTCCGCGGGAAGCGCTTCTTGCATGGAAGAAGTGCCCGCGCCTGCTTCGATTAGATCTTCAAGCAGACAGCTCGCCGATTCCAGTCGTCGGCCTTCTCGATGAAGCCATGGCCGCATTCCAAAATCTTGTGAACAAGGTGGCCGAGCTTGACGAACCAGCCCTGCGCCAACATCTTGCTGTCATCCGGCGATTAGTTGACGAAGTTGCGCCCGCCCAACCAATCGTTGGCGACATAACCAACCTTCATGCTGATCGTCCAAGCACCTTTTCACTGATCCTTTTCGATGACCTGTTGCCGTTTGTCCGGCCGATGCCTCGGGTTGGCTGACAACGGCGACTCGTTGAGGAGACGCTTCGCTTCATGATCAGGGTGTGAAAGACCCCCGATAAGGTGCACCATATTAAAAACCTGTGCACGTGGTACACAGGTTTTTAATATGGTGTTCGTTGTGGTACCGTTTGGTTTGTGTGTTGTTTCGCTGTTATGAAGGGGGATACATGGAACAAGCGGAATTAGAAGATGCTCTGGAATTCTGCGTCCGTACGGTGGAGGCTGGTGCTGAGATTGGTGCAAACGAACTTCACGTAGGCGAAGCGGTCACTATCAAGGCCGATGGCACGCCGCAAACTCCAACCGATGTGATGATCGATAACTTTCTTGCCGACGCGATTGCGCGGCGGGGGAAAGACGAATTGTACATCGGCGAAGAGCGGGTCGGCAATCTACGGGCATGGGTTGCCGACTCGTGGGACGGTTCATGGCTACGCGCAAAGGGCGCGGCAATGGGCGTGGTATCGATGGCGCTGGTGGTGGCTGGAAAGCCACTTGTTGGTGTCGTCTGTAACCCGTTTACACATGAGACCTTCTCTGCAATGGAAGGAGGATCCGCCTACCTAAACGGTGGCCGGATAACCGTCAACGATGCCACGACAATCAGCGGGAGTATTTTTACTCTTCCAGGCTCACGAGTTGCCTCGGTGAGTGCTGGTGGGCTCTTTAATGAGTTGATCGTAGAAGGTGGCGGTGACATGCTTAATACCGGTTCCGCCATTTATGACTTGCTCCAGACCGTCATGGGTGTCGCCGCCGCTGGCATTTACCCCTACAGTTCGCCGTGGGACGGAGCGGCCATCGATATTATCGGCCGATGTGCCGGCGCCAAAATTACCGGGCTACACGGTGGCAAGCTGTCATATGGTGGCGATATCGACGGGCTGCTTATTACCAATGGCCACATGCACAAAACAATGCTTGATGTTGTGAACAGACATCTCGTACGCCCATAAGTA
>DATLJN010000113.1:0-5464 GCA_035538835.1 Magnetospirillaceae bacterium | reverse complement strand
GGGTCCGCTAGAGGAGTAAATTTGTAGTAAAGGATGATTTTTTGCATAACTGCGGCGCGTCAAAGTGGGGTGGCGGCTGAATCGTCCCGAACTTTTTCGTAACGAATACCTTTAGGTGTGAGATTTACAAAAAAGATTGGGGCGGTTCGGGTGCCGTGACCCTTCGGATTATTGCTCACAATATTATACCACAAAACTGTTGCACTCCTTAAGCACAATCGTGTACACTATTAACAATACGACTGGACGAGCCAGTCCGCTGTTCTTTTGGCTACGAGAGGTGTAATATCAGCGTCAATCGCCTTATAAAAACAAATACATTAAAATTCCACTAATTTTTTAGGAGTTGTTATGGGAACTTCACTGAAGAGCCTGCGTATTTTTTGGCGTGCAAACCGTGCGCACCCTGGGCTATTTTTTGGTACCATCGGCGTGTTTACAACGGGCATGATCTTGCAAAAGATCACTTTACCGCTGATCGGCGCGTTAGCGCTCGATAAGCTCATCACCATTTACACTACCCACCCGGCCGATTATTGGGGCACGTTCACCCCGTATCTTATTAGTTTTGCAGCGGCCGCAATTTTAGGCCAAGCCTGCAACGATGTCGCGTTGTGGCTGCTTTCTAAACTCGAAACGTTGGTGCGGCCCGAGCTACAAATGCGCATTTTTAACCTGCTCATCAACCAAAGCCTCAACTTCCATGCCAATAATTTTAGCGGCTCGCTCGTGAGCCAGACTATTAAGTTCACAAGCGCATACGTCACGCTCACCGATGTCTTTACCATCAACGTTATTATGACCACCGTGATGAGTTTGGTCGCCATCGGCGTGGTCGCGTTTTTCCTGCCGTGGGTTGCGCTAGCCATGCTGGGCTGGACGATTTTCTTTGTTTGGGTCAACATTACGCTCACTCGCAAGCGGATTCATTTATCGCGGATCGCCTCCGAGGCCGAAAGCGTGCTTACCGGCCACCTCGCCGACGCCATTGGTAACGTTGCAGCCATTAAAGCATTCGCCCGCGAATCCGACGAATCAGCGCTGCACAGTGTTAAAAACCAAGACCGCGCCCAAAAAAAATACCGTTCTTGGATACAAGCTGTGCGCAACGACTTTAGGATTGGCATGATGATGGCCGCGTTGCAACTTGGCGTGCTCGGCATGTTAATCTTTTCAGCGATGGAATCAACTGTGGCGATTGGTACCCTGCTTTTAGTGCAGGTGTACATGACGCAGTTGATTAGTCAATTATGGGGACTCAGCGGCATATCGCGCAATATCGAGCAGGCGCTGTCCGATGCTTCGGAAATGACCGAAATTTTGGGTGTCGAGCTGGAAGTTAAAGACCCGGCCAAGCCACAAAAACTACGTGTAAGTAAAGGCGCGTTGGCCTTTAACGACGTCACATTTAAGCACGACGGAAGTAACGACGCGCTGTTTAATAACTTTAGCCTCAGCGTTAAACCGGGCGAAAAGATCGGGCTTGTCGGGCACTCAGGTTCGGGCAAAACATCGCTGACTCGCCTGCTGTTACGGTTTGTCGATATAGATGGAGGCACGATTACGATCGACGGCCAAGATATCGCACAGGTGACCCAGGCCGATGTGCGCAGCCACATCGCTTATGTACCACAGGAACCTCTGTTATTTCACCGCAGCCTACGCGAAAACATAGCCTACGGTGCGCCCGCAGCCACCGACGAAGCTATTGTGCAAGCAGCCAAACTCGCCCACGCCGATGAGTTCATCCAAACTCTCCCCCAAGGCTATGACACAATGGTCGGTGAACGCGGCGTTAAACTCAGCGGTGGCCAACGCCAACGTATCGCCATTGCCCGCGCCATTCTCAAAGACGCGCCAATTTTAGTCCTCGATGAAGCCACCAGCGCACTCGACAGCGAAAGCGAAAAGCTCATCCAAGACGCCCTTAAAAAGTTAATGAAAGGCCGCACCACCCTGGTAATTGCTCACCGTTTAAGCACAATCCAAACAATGAACCGCATTGTTGTGCTGGAGAACGGCGTTATCCGCGAACAAGGCTCACACGCCGAACTCCTTAAAACAGGCGGCGTGTACGCAGGCCTCTGGCAGCACCAGTCTGGCGGCTTTTTGGAAGAATAATATGAATTATACAAAAGAGACAATTAAATTTTTCTGGCAACACGCTTGGCGATACCCCAAATATGTCTTGGGAATCATTGCTGCGCTACCGCTGACACTGCTCGTCCATCAGTTTATTCCGCCGCTTATTGCCGCCAGCATTTTGGACCGCCTTGCTCAGGGCACCTACAATCCAAATGATTGGTGGGGTAGTTTTGGGAGTGATTTGCTGTGGTACGCAGGACTCTCCGGAATCGGGGCGATTTTCGCCTGGCGCCTCGTGGTGTATCTTTCGTGGAACCTCGAGATTAAGGTGGAGCGCGACATCCAACGCCGCGTCTTTGCTCACCTTCTTAACCTCAGTAGTAACTTTCACGCTAATCACTTTGGTGGCTCGCTGGTTTCGCAGACCAACAAACTGAGCAGTGCTTACGTAAATATTGCAGACACGACCATCTACCAAACGGCTACCATGATGCTCGCCTACATTTTTACCGCAGTCATTTTGTATCCACGCGCGCCGTTGTTTGTGGTGATTTTGTTTGCGTTGTCTGTTGCGTATGTTGTACTTGCCGTGTTTATTACACGCCGCAACACTAACCTAAACGCTGCAATTGCCAAAGCACAAAATAAACAAACTGGCGTGCTGGCTGATGTTATCACTAATGTTTCGGCTGTCAAAAGCTTTGCCGCAGCTTTTACCGAAAAGCAACGTTTTGGTAAGGTTACGGAGCACACCCGTCGCACCGAAAACAACCTACTTACGGTGATTATGCGCCAACAAAGTACCTTTGCGAGCCTTACATGGACGATCGGCATTGCGTCGCTTGTGCTCGGTGTTGTTGGGGTCGCCGTATTTAAGGCTGACTTTGCAACTGTGTTTCTAATCCTCAACTATACTGCCAACCTGACGACGCGTCTGTGGGAATTTAGCCAGCAGGTTATGCGCAATTACAACCGGTCGTTTGGCGACGCACGTGATATGCTTAAAATCCTGAATGAATCGCCCGAGATCGCTGATCCCGCAAAACCCGAAGTGCCGCGCATTACAAAGGGTGACATAACCTTCAACAACATAACCTTCGCGCACGCCGACACCGAGGAAGCGCTATTTAAAAATCTGTCACTTCATGTTAGCGCTGGCCGCAAAATGGGCTTGGTTGGACATTCTGGGTCGGGTAAAACAACCTTAACTCGCTTACTGCTCCGACTTTCCAACATCGATAGTGGCGCCATAACCATTGATGGTCAAAATATCGCTGACATTTCGCAAGACGATTTGAGGAGCCACATTGCCTATGTGCCGCAAGAACCCTTATTGTTTCACCGCAGTCTGCGCGAAAATATTGCGTATGGCCGGCCCAACGCCACAGATGAGGAGATCTTTGCTGCCGCCCGCAAAGCGCACGCCGCGGAGTTTATCGAAAAGCTCCCCAAAGGCTACGAAACCGAAGTTGGTGAGCGCGGCGTCAAGTTAAGCGGCGGGCAACGCCAGCGCATTGCGATTGCACGGGCAATCCTAAAAGACGCACCAATTCTGGTGCTGGACGAAGCAACCAGCGCTTTGGACAGCGAAAGCGAACGGCTCATCCAGGCAGCACTTTGGGAACTTATGAAGGGTCGCACCGCCATTGTGATTGCTCACCGTTTAAGCACTATCCAACGCATGGACGAAATCGTGGTGCTTGGCGACGGCAAGATAGTCGAACAAGGGTCGCACGCCAAGCTGCTGGAGCGCGGCGGAGTGTACGCCGACTTGTGGGCACATCAGTCAGGCGGGTTTATCGAGGAATAGTACCTCTCAATAAAAAAGACGGCGCTGGAGAGTGGCCGTCTTTTTTATTGGTCTAACTACTTCTTGTCTGCTGGTTTTTCGGCTTCTTCGCCTTCAGGAGAAACTTCGGCGCCATTTTCGGCCGCGACTTCAGACTCATCTGTTGCAGTACCCGCCGCCGCGTCGTTCGCGGCCGCAAGTGCACTTGGTTCGTATACCGTAACCACGATTTGTTCGGATTCAGAAAGCACGCTCACCCCTGACTGGGCAATAATATCCGCAACTGTCAAGTGATCTCCCGCTTCGATCAATTTGTCACCGGGCACCTCCATAAAGTCAGGAAGATCCTTAGGAAACGCCGCAACATCAACGGTTTCGATCGTCTTAAGCACAACCAAACCGGCTTTTTCGGCAGGGGTTTCACCCTCGCCCGCCACCTTAATTGGTACCTCGGTTTCGACCTTTTCGTTCTGCTTAACAACATGTAGGCTTAGGTGGCGTAAACGGCGTTTGACAGGTTCCAAATCGGCCGATTTAATCATGGCGAGCTGTGATTTGCCGCCCAAAGTTAACTCCACTACGTGGTGTTTGCCAGCATCGCGCCAAGCTTTTTCGGCTTCAACAGCCGGCGCCATAACCGGCGTAGCTTCCATCTCGCCACCGTAAACAACCGCGGGGATCATCCCCTGGCGACGCAATTGTTTTACCTTTTTACCTAAAATCTTACGTTCTTCGACAGTCAGCATTATTTTGTCGCCCATGAGTACTCCTTATTCCACCAAAAACTGTATATGTTTATTATACCAAAAACCTAGGCAGCCCGTGGTAGAATGGGTGCATGTTATTCGGCATGAATCTGACAGAAGTGATACAAGCCATCGGCGTACTCGGAATTGCTGCAATGGTTTTTGCCGAATCTGGCATGATGGTTGGTTTCTTTTTACCCGGTGACACCCTGTTGTTTACAGCGGGATTCCTAACCCAACAGGGCGTGCTGAACGTAAACATCCATTTATTTGTGATTGTATTATTTGTTGCGGCGGTCGTTGGTGACCAAATCGGATACTTCATTGGGCACAAAGTCGGGCGCAAGCTATTCCGTAAACCCGAATCCTTACTGTTTCACCAATCAAACCTCGAACGCGCCGAAAAGTTTTACGAAAAATACGGGCCAATAACTATTATTCTGGCGCGATTTGTACCCGTTGTGCGTACCTTTGCACCAGTAGTTGCAGGAATCGGCAGTATGTCGTATAAGACATTTCTGCTGTTTGACGTCATCGGCGGCGCCTTGTGGGTTGGCACAATCGCCTACATGGGTTATTACGGTGGAGCATTCCTAGAAGAGCACGGCATAAATGTCGAGATGCTGGTGATGCCGGTGATTTTACTAGCAATTGCAGCGAGTGTAGGATCACCTTTGTGGCACATATTGCGGGACGGGAAGCGGCGAGGGGCTTTGTGGGCGAGGCTTAAGGTTAAAGGATAGGGATAAGCCGACGACTATCCTGTTATTTAGGTTATAGTACCTTAAAGTTGATTGACGTCGTTTGCTTTATCGATCTCTTTAGAGACAAGTTCGCGTAGAAT
>DATLJN010000112.1:0-11763 GCA_035538835.1 Magnetospirillaceae bacterium | reverse complement strand
GTAACGAACAGTTGTGGTGGTTACTTGGTATCGGAGCTGTTGCGTGCCTCGCCTTGGCAGTGATGTACCGCCCGCTTTTGTTTGCATCGGTCGACCCCGAGGTTGCCCGCGCAAAGGGCGTCCCGATGCGCCTGATTAGTATTTTCTTTTTACTCGTGCTTGCCGTCGCCGTCACCGAGGCAGCACAAGTAGTCGGCACGCTGCTGGTGTTGAGTTTGGCGATCGCTCCGGCTGCTGCGGCGGCACGACTATCGGTAAAGCTATCCACAGTAATGGCGTTATCAGTAAGTTTTGCCGTGTTTACCAGTGTTGGCGGGGTAGTGTTAAGTCTCTTGTTTGACACAATTAAACCAAGCGTGTTCATTACCATGTTCAGTTTTGTTCTGTACGTAGTGGTACGAATTATCACTTTACCAACAAATCGCACTACTCCCGACCCAAAGTAGGATACAATGTGGTTATGTTTTTGAGGGCACGAGTGGGCAAAGGTGTTATTGCGATGGCCGCCGTAATAGGTAGCCTATTACTATGCGCTGCACCGACGCTGGCTGCCCCATATGGATCAGGCGGCTACAACAAATGTGATTATGCCTGTTCCCGTAGCCAGCCGACCCAATCGGTTACGCTGCCTTCCGGGCTGACAGTTACAATCAACCTAACGAGCGGTCAAAAAATCCCCCACGACGGGTATGTAGTTATTGTTCAACCGGCCGATGGGCAAGCTGGCAAACTCAAACAAGTTGGTTTTTACGTTAACGGCGCTCTGCAGTATACCGGAACACCAAACGAAATTGGCGCCGTACGCTGGCTATGGCAGCCAACCGAGACCACGGGGAATGTGCAGCTCAGTCTTATTATTACTGCCGAGGACGGCAGCGTGAGCACCCAGTCGTACACGCTCACCATCTGTACGCCCGACCCAGTACCCACCGATAAACCAGCCGATAACCCTTTAGTAAATGTATCGCGCGTTGTGCTGGGATTTGCGAGCAGCTTGCCCACACCAGTTTTATACGGCGCACCGTACTTTTTGTTTGCGCTTTTACTTGGCAATATCCTGCTGCTCTTGTTCCAAACACAGCGCGAGGTGCGCGAAGTAGCCACCCTGCGCCGCATTATAGATATTGAGCGCAAAACCGGGCAAGAAAAAACCACCTTTGTATCCTTGGCCTCGCATTATTTACGAACACCGATGAGTATTATTCAGGGTGGATTTGATCTTTTGCAAAATTCAACCACACTCACGCCCGGTGTCATGACTCGCGCCGAACGAACAATCGACAGCTTGCGCCTTAAAATCGACTCACTGCTAGCACGCAGTGACGCCGCCAGTCAGATCGCCGGTGCCCGCAGCGACGACGAGCCGTTACCAAGCGCCTGGCGCAGCCCAGGACTCTATCTGCCGATTGTATTTATCGGGTTGTTTGTTGTCGCCTTCAACTACATCTCTGCTAATGTTGACTCACTCAGCGTCAATCAGGTAACGATTATCCTGCAAATGACCGCGTTTTGTTTACTTATTGTACTATTTTACCAAGCGTTCCGTCGCCGCCAGTTGCATGGTCGTGACGTGCAGGGCATGCAACGCGCGCTTGCACACGAGCAAGCAATCAACCAAACCCGCGACGAACTTATCACCGAAAGCACCTCTTTGCTGGGCGATGATTTACAAAGCCTACGCGAACTTATCGACGGGATTCCCGCGAGCGGCGCAACGGCATTTATACGCGACGGCATTGCGCGGTTCCGCAGCGTGTTAGTTAAATTTGCGATTGCCGGGCAACTGCGTGGGGCACATGCGTCGCAGCAAAGCACTCCGACAACACTGAGCACCATCCTTAACCACTTACCACAAGGTCTCACCGGTAAACTTTCCCAGCAGGGCGTTTCGTTACGGCTAGATGCCGACACTGCATTTATCGTACAAAACCCTCAACTTGTTACCTATGTTTTGGCGTCGCTGATCGATAACGCGGCAGCCTACAGTAAGCCCCAAGCCGCAATTGCCGTGGCCGCCCACGAGTCCGACGGCCAACTTAGCCTAACCGTCACTGACCACGGCGCCGGTATACCGCCAGCAAAATTATCGCTGCTTTTTCGGCCGTTTTCACAGACCCAGGACACCGAACGATACACTCACGATGGTATGGGCTTTAGTCTCTACTTAGATAAACTCATTATGACATATCTCGGCGGCGATATTAGCCTACGTTCTAAGCCGGGTGTCGAAACAGTAGCCACTCTGCGGCTCCCCACTGCTTAAAGCAAGGCCCCAATTGCGGCAATTCCGGCGACTGTCATGAGCCCAATAACGAGCCAACCGATAAGTGTGGTCAGCGGTTTGTTACGCCATTGCCCCATGATTTTTCTGTTGCTGCTGATAAGTACAATAAATAGTAATATCACTGGTGCTACCAAGCCATTAGCCACCGCCGAATAGATAAGCGCTTTAAAGGGGTCAAGGCCAACAAAGTTAAGCCCCAAACCTACCACCATCGAAACCACCAACACGCCGTAAAAAGCCGTTGCTTGTCGCCAGGGCCGGTATAATCCCTCGCGCCAGCGGAAGCTTTCGGCAATGGCATAAGCGCTGGAACCGGCTAAAACGGGAATCGCCAGCAAGCCGGTACCAATAATCCCGGCCGCGAATAGAACATAGGTTGCATCACCGGCAAAGGGACGCAAAGCTTCGGCGGCTTGGGCGGCGCTGGTAATATCGGTGATGCCGTTTGGGAACAAAATAGCACCACACGCAGCGATAATAAAAAACATCACTAGGTTTGACAAAAACATCCCAGACCATACATCGACCCGCATTTTTTTGAGCTGCACTAAGTCGGTGCCTTGGCGCATTTTTACGGTGGTTTGGCCGTTTTTAATACCTTCTTCCACTTCCTGAGATGTCTGCCAAAAAAACAGATACGGTGAAATGGTGGTGCCTAAAATGGCACAGATCAGCAAGATCTGGTCTTCGTCGAACGTAATACTGGGCACAAAACCGCGCGCCAGAACCTCACCCCAGTTAAGATTAGCAAGCAGGGCCGAGGCAACATACGCGAGCAACACCAAGGCCAGCCACTTGAGGTAGCGAGCATATCTGGCGTAAGGGATAAACACCTGGAGGCTCATGCTTAGCACACTAAAACCAATAACGAGCATGCCAAAATCAATCTGTGGCCACAGTAATTGCACGGCTTTGGCCATCGCGCCTAAATCGGCTCCAATATTAAAGACATTAGCCGCAAATAATAGGAGGGTGCAGGCTACGAGCAGTTTTTTGGGGAAATATAGCCGAATCGTACCGGCTAGCCCGCGGCCGGTCACCAACCCAATGCGGGCGCACATTTCTTGTACCACGGCCATTAGCGGAAAGGTTAGCGCCGCCAGCCACAAAAGTTGGAATCCATAATGCGCACCGGTTTGCGAATAGGTGGCGATACCTGACGGGTCATCATCGGATGCACCAGTTGTTAAGCCAGGCCCCAGGCTTTGCCAGTATGCCCGGCCGCGGTCGAGAACAGTGATTTTCTTTTTTTTGCCCACAGTTTTTATACTTCTGTCACCACAGTAAGCGTAAGGGGGATGAAAGTCAATAAAACACCGGCCTGCGAGCGCCGGTGTTTTACGCTGGCGGTACTATTTTGTGAGATCGCTTACAAATGTCCGGATATCACTCACTAAATCCAAGGGTGCTTCGTACGATGGGAAGTGGGCGCCGTGTGGGAATTCGGTCCAGTGTGCGATTTTATGGTCTGGGTCTAAAATCCGGCGGATTAACGGCTCTTTGCCAAAAACAACAAAGCCTTGGGTAACTTTGTGGCTTTTACCCCAAGCCGCTGCCGCGTGATGCGCTTCGTATAGTAGGTTGGCCGCGCCTTCACCGCCGTAGCCAAACCAATACACCGACACATTAGTGAGCAGATGGTCAATATCTAACTTATCTTCCGGCAACTCTTTTGCAGGGTCTGTCCATTCCTTAAATTTCTCAACAATCCAAGCTAGTTGCCCCACGGGCGAATCAGTTAGTGAATAACTCATGGTTTGCGGACGAGTCGATTGGATATGGATATAACCAAAGTCTTCGGCACGGGCTGCTTTGAGTTCTTGGTGATGTGCTTTTTCGGCCTCGGTGAGATGATTGGTTGGCGGTGTGTAGTCGGTGGCAATGGCACCAGGGTCGGTAGCAATCAGCGAACCGATAATCTGGTCGCCGGCCAAAATACACAGCTCTTCGCAAACACCCGCGCCAACATCGCTGCCGTGCAGCGCATATTTTTTGTAATCAAGTTGCTGCATGATTGCATGAAAGGCTTTAGCGGTACGATTAATATCCCAACCGGCATCTTTAACAGGGGTAGAAAACCCAAACCCCGGCAACGATGGAACTACAACGTCAAAGGCGTTTTTGGCTTCACCGCCATGTTTTACGGGGTCGGTCAGTGGCTCGATCATCTTTATAAAATCAACAAACGAGCCTGGGTACCCGTGCACCATCATAAGTGGCGTGGCCTGCGATTCTTTTGAGCGGACGTGGATAAAGTGTATCGGCTGGCCATCAACTTGGGCAATAAACTGAGGAAACGCATTGAGTGCCGCCTCGTGTTTGCGCCAATCATATGTATCGGCCCAGTGGCTTGCTAGCCGTTTAGTATATGCCAACGGCATACCGCGTTTCCACCCTTGCCCACGTATTTCGTGCGGGAACCGGGCGTTTTTGATCCGATTTTTGAACGTCTCGAGATCGGCCTCGCTTACCGAGACAGTAAATGGCTTAATGGTCATATCTTCTCCTTCTATCTGTTACTCTCCTATCTAACAAGGAATTGTCGGCAAAAGATTGAATAGAAACGACATGGTTATTGCCACACAAACTCACGACTCTATTATACTAGGCGCATGGTACAGGCAATTATTTTTGATTTCTTTGGTGTTATCCGCACCGATGCGCTTAAATCGTGGCTGACGTTTCACAACTTCGAGCCGAACGACGAGATGCGTACCGCAATAAAGCAAGTTGACCGCGGCGACATAAGTGCGGATCAGTTTTTTGCAATGCTCGGCAAGATATCCGGTCAAACCCCTGCCGAGATTTTGCATGAAATGGAGCATGGGGCAGCGCTCGATTACCACATCTTAGAACTTATAAAACAATTAAAACCAAAGTATAAAATCGGCCTACTGTCCAATGCGTCATCGGCATTTATCCGCACTATTTTGCGGGAATATCAGCTTGATCCATACTTTGACACGGTGGTTGTGTCGAGCGAAGTTGGTCTCATCAAACCCGAGCCGGCAATTTTTAAACTTGCACTAAAGCAACTTGACGTGCCTCCCGAACAAACAGTATTTATCGATGACAGCCCTGCTAACGTCGCTGGTGCAAAAGATGTCGGCATCCGCAGTATGATATATACAACAAGCCAAGCCTTACGTAACGATCTGACAGCCTTGGGCATTACGTTTGATTAGTCCGTTGTAATTTTAATAATTTCTGGTACGCCCGACAGGATTTGAACCTGTGGCCTTTGGTTCCGGAAACCAACGCTCTATCCAGCTGAGCTACGGGCGCGCGCTAAAGGTACAGTATAATAGGCTTACCATGCAGATACAAACTGATGTCTCGCTGAAAGATTACTCAACCATGCGACTTGGGGGCGTTGCCAAGGCACTGGCGATTGTCGAATCAAAACAGGATCTGCACGATGCAGTACAATGGGCACGGGAACGCCACCTACCAGTTTTACCGCTCGGTGGCGGGAGTAATGTCATTTTTAGCGATGGATACGCCGGCTTGGTGATCGTTAATCGAATTACCGGATACGATGTAGTGGCTGACAACCCAACCAGCACAACCATCCGCGTCGGCGCTGGCGAAACTTGGGATAGCGTGGTGGAGCGGTCAGTGCAGGCCAACTTGCACGGCATCGAACTTCTCAGCGCAATTCCCGGCACGGCTGGTGCCTCGCCCGTACAAAACGTTGGCGCATATGGCGCAAGCATTTCCCAAACGTTTATCGAACTCGATGCCTATGACTCCACGACCGAGACCTTTGTCACCTTTGATAAAGAGGCGTGTAAGTTTAGTTACCGTAACAGCGCCTTTAAACTGCCCGAGAATAAACGGTTTATCATCGCCAATCTTACGTTCAGACTTCTCAAAACCAAAGCAACGCCACCGTTTTACCCGGGACTACAAGAATATTTTGATCAGCATACTATCACCGACTATACTCCCCAGCACGTCCGAGAAGCGGTAATCGCCGTCCGTGCGCGCAAACTACCCGACCCAAAAAAAGTCGCTAACACTGGTTCATTTTTTATCAATCCGATTCTACTACCAGAAGAAGCACAAAAAATTCTCGCAAACTTCCCTGACGCCCCCCACTGGGAGCTTAACAGTGGCCGCATTAAATTTTCGGCTGGCTGGCTTATCGAACATGCCGGGCTGCGGGGCTATAGCGCACATGGCATGAAAACCTATGAACATCACGCGCTCGTGCTCATAAACGACAGCGCAAAAAGCTACGAAGACCTGCTTGCTTTTAAGAACGAAATTGTTGCCAAAGTCGAGGCAATGTACGGGATTACACTTCGCCAGGAACCCGAACTTTTGTAGCCGCAGAAGTTGACGTAATAAGTTACATATAGTATAAGTATACCGTCCCTGTAGCTCCGGCCAGCCAGGTCGGCTACCAATGGTTCACCGCGGACCGTTGGGATGGACAGAAATGAGGAAGCCTGGTGTTATCAAGACTAGGTGACGCCTTGACGGAGCCGCTGTTTCTCGCGGCAGCGTTTCTGGCATTCGCAATGCTGGGGTCTACCCTCGTCATTGTGATTCTGCTCAGAAAACCGCTGAGAGCAGCGGCCGAGAACCTCGTGGGTATCAGGCACGCACTCGAGGCCGATGACGAAGAGGCCAAAGCTCAGGAACGGAATCGCGTCGCACAAGCAATTGGCGACGCCGTCCACGACATGGGCAGGAGTTTCGCAGAAGAGCTGGACGACCTCGGCGCTGCTGGAGGTCTGGAACGGACCAACGAAGGAACTTGGCAGCGACGTCCTACGCCACCGCCAACGTTTGCTATCAATCCGGACCTGACTGACGCAGCAATTGGGAGCGTTCAACTCGTCACCGAGCATGGTTTCCAGGCGGCATTCAGGGAGCGGGTGTACGCACCTCTCCCGATCGTGCTTACCACTCATGAGTCCAACCGAATCGCCTCCGAAGAATCTGACGAGAATCGGAATGCGATCTGGAACTTCATCGTCTGGTACATCGATCAGTCTGGCTTTAAGGGCCAGATGCCGTGGCAGCCACATCCTCATCACAGAGGTACCACATGGTATGCTGTCGTGCGTACGGAACTCATTGAGCAATGTGGATGGGCGTTGATGCTCGACATCGAGCGCCAGTTCCCGCCGCTGAAGGCCTATGACCCGTATGTCGCATGGAAACGACAGGTACAACGGTAACGCCTAAGTAGCCCCTGGTACGCGGTATCGGGAGTACTGCAGTCTGGCGATACCCGCGTGCGGTACATGGCGCCCACTTAAACGGACGCCGAACCAACAGCTACAGGACAGCCCTCTTGCGCAGCCAGCGTAAGAGGGCTTTGTCTTTTAAAGCAAAATTGACTTGATTATCATCTTATAGTATAAAAACAGAGGCTCTTACGATCCCTACACAATGTGGGGCACACTGCTCAAACAGGGTGTGATTGTTCCTTTTACGAAGGGTGAGTCGTGGCACAACGTCTGCTCAAAACCGAAGAACTCCCTCCTGGCCATCTGGTCAAGGGTATGCGTGTCGTGAGCGATACAGGGGTCATGCAGTTCGGGTTCGACTTCGGGCCAGACCCAGAAGTGGATGCGCTGCGAGATACCGTACGCGGGGAGCGCGTCACAAATGACCGCGACTTTTTGGTCGCACTCGTCACCGGCACCGGGTCTCGTATCCGTGCCCGCCACTGGATCCTGCGTACGCGCATCCGTGAGGTTCGCGCGCCGTGGTGGTGGCTGCCTAAGTACAAGCGTAGGTTCCACGGTCTGACGCCGTGGTGGGTGCCGCGTACTCGGCGCGAGTCTTTCTGTGCCATGATGCGGCTGTACAGCTTGCCGGGCTTGACCGAACTGACAGCCGAGTTCCTTGGCACGCGGTTCACGCTCGAGCAGCTCAACCACTTCCTGGCCAGTACGCCACTCGCTGGCGAAGTCGCCGACAAGTTCAAGGTCGCACGCACACAGCACATGCGCGACGTCGGCACCACTGCCGACACCGTCAGGCTCACTCGTCAGCAACTGGCTACCAAGGCCTTGTTGGCGATCCTGGAGGATCCGGAGCTCTGGGTGCTCAAATACTCAGACGCCATTACGGCAGCCGCTGCAAATGGCGATATCCAGAGACTCTACCGGGAAGACCAGATCGACGACAACACGCTCGGGCTACTCATCAAGCTCGACTTCCTCGACCACAACCTGGAAGCGACCCGTCCGCCCGTGCCCACCACCCGGCATGTGCCGGTGGCGGAGAGTAACGATCCGCCGCAGTCCAACGCCCGGCTGTTTGATACCGCCGCGCTGGCCAAGTTCGTCGGTGACGGCTCGGACGTGACCATCTCGTCAGGAAAGTGACGGTCTAACAACAAAATCGTGGAGCTTGCCCCCGCCCGTATACGCGTGCGGGGGTGCTTCATTTTTGAGGGTATAACGCTTGACACCTCAAACTCCAACTGGTATAAAATATGTTTGGTTCTACGATCAGCGCTGCAGCCAGTAGCGCGGTGCCACACCCAAAATCTGGGTCAATGGCGAGCCACGGCCGGAAGGTCACAATGGACGTCTGGAAAAACCCCTGGTGGATCCTGGCAATTGGGGTCTCCGTATCGTTGGTTGCTGTCAGCGTCACAGCCGTATTCAGGTGGCGACCGCCACAGTGGGAACGGCTGTATTACGACCTGGCCGACCTCATCGCTCGGCAACTCAAGACCTTCGAGGCGATGACCGCCATCATCGAACGTGGTGATCCTACGCCAGCCCAGCGGGCAGCCCCTGCGCTCAGCCAACAACAGGTTGACGAACGGCTCGGTCAAATCATTTTGGCCAGGCCACGTCAGCGTACGACGGCTGATTTCCTGTTCGTGCTCGCGCACTTTACGGCCGCGTGGTACCTCACTGCAACTGAGTCCGGCTTAGTGACCGGCGAGCATGTAAATCTGTTCATGCAGAGCAACCTGCTTCCGCCGGACCTGGCCGAACACCTGCGCCAGCAGCTCGAGCTGGCGATGGTCGTCCACCCGTTCCCGGACGATCTATCCGAGGTCATGACCACAACGGGCTATCAACGCGCCCTCACCGGATCGTAGAGCCAGAAGGCCCTGTCGTGTACACGCACGACAGGGCCTCTGTCTTTTAAACTACTTTTCGCCGGGTAACGGGAAGGCCCTAGTAAAAGCCGTGATTTCAGCGTGAATACCAGCAAGCTTGGCATCATCGGCGCGGGCCGTAACGGCCGCGTCAATCCAATCTGCAACCTGTTCCATCTCGGCTTCCTTCATGCCACGAGTCGTGAGCGCTGGTGTTCCTAACCGGATACCACTGGGGCTAAATGGTGGCCGCGGATCAAATGGCACCGTGTTTTTATTAACGGTAATGCCCGCTTTGCCAAGCGCGGCTTCGGCGTCAGCACCAATCACATCTTTATTCGTCAAATCAATCAGCAACAGGTGGTTGTCTGTGCCGCCCGTAACAAGTTCGTAGCCCTTGCCCATTAACTTCTCGGCAAGTTTTTTTGCATTCTTTACCACTTGCTGGCCGTACACTTTAAATTCAGGCTGCGCGGCTTCGTGTAGAGCTACAGCAATAGCGGCTGTTTGGTGATTATGTGGACCACCCTGCAAGCCAGGAATAATGGCTCGGTCGATAAGACTCGGCAAATTTTCGCGGCTGCGCGGTACATTTTTGAGCGGGTTCGACGGATTACCATTGCACAAAATTAATGCGCCACGCGGCCCGCGCAATGTTTTATGTGTCGTTGTAGTGATAACATCGGCAATGCCGGCCGGACTGGGATGTTCGCCAGCGATAATCAGCCCTGCAATATGCGAAATATCGGCGAGCAAATACGCGTCACACAAATCGGCGATGGCCCGGAGTTTGTGCCAGTTAAAAATGCGCGGATACGCTGTGGCGCCAACGACAATAAGTTTTGGCTTGTGCTGATTTACTAAATCGGCCATCGCGTCGTAGTCCAAATAGCCATCTTTGCCGGTTTGGTATTGCACGCTATTAAACCACTTACCACTAAAGTTAACCTTGAGTCCGTGAGTCATATGGCCGCCAAAGTAGAGCGCCATGCCCATAACGGTGTCGCCGGGGTCACATAGTGCGTAGTACACTGCCAGGTTAGCTGGGCTGCCACTGTAGGCTTGGACATTAGCATGCGTCGTGCCAAAAAGTGCTCTGGCACGGTCGCGGGCCAAATTTTCGATTTGATCAACGATTTCGCAGCCGCCGTAATAGCGTTTACCGGGGTAGCCTTCGGAGTATTTATCTGTGAGGCGTGAACCCAATGCCTTGAGCACTTCGGGTGACGTGTGGTTTTCGGACGGGATCATTTCGAGACCGTTTGCTTGGCGCTCGGTTTCTTGGCGAATAAGTTTTTCAATGGCTGTATCGAACATACGAACTCCTCTTTTTTGGTAGTTAGATGACTGGATTGAAAAACGTGGACTAAATCATGACAAAAGTATAGCATTATGAGCGTCGATTCTGCGCCAGCCGACTCAAAAGGTCGGCTGGCGCAGAATCTAACACCTTATCCCCAAAACTGCGCAGTTGTAGCTGCACAAAGCACGACCAGACATGTGCTAAACAACAGGTGCACCACCGACAGGATTCGCTCCGACCGGTTTATACGCACCTTGAACCTGATTACTTTCTTACGCACGTCGTTCACGTGGCCGTAATTGGTGCTGACGGCTCGCGCGCCAGCGCCCTCAATTTGCTCCGCCCAAGAAGCGAGCGGTGAGGCGTGTACGTACCACAGTAAAATCAGAATCAGCGCCGCTGGCCAGATGAGCAGTCGCGTGGGCGACCAAAGCTGATCCAGCTTGCCTGTGCTGACCGCGACGCCAACTACAGCGAGCAGGATAGTGTAGCTATTGAGGTAGCCACCGGCTTCGCTGGCAATGGCGCTCAGGTTGTTGCGCGCGTTGGTGAGCTGGAATTCCATGCTTGTCGCCAAGGCAGCGTGATGCGGGTGTTTGCCCTTCTGAAATGCGGGGCTCAGCGGGTCAAGGAGGGGGTTCAAAACGCCCCGGCCTGCCCATTTTGCATCGAATTCGTCCTGGTCCTCCACAGGATCGGGGGCGTATCCTGACCGCAACAGGGTTATTACTCGCCCGATGGTCGACAGTTTGAACGCGAAAAGCATCACTCCTCCTCGTGATCGCACTTTCTATTTAATACTTTACCATATATATCAATTTTATAAACTCTCACATATACTAGACATTCATATCACGTGTGATATATCATTAACGTATATGAAAACAGTCCCGGAACTTAGTTACTCTGCTAAAATTGGCAATTTTATCCAACAAACCCGCGTCCAGCGTGGAATGACTCAGACTGAATTAGCCAAGCGAATCGGCACAAGCCAAAGCGCTATCAACAGGATAGAAAACGGCGGTCAAAACCTCAGCATGGAAATGCTCGCCCGTATCTCAGAGGCCCTTCATAGCCAAATCGTATCACTGCAGC
>DATLJN010000111.1:0-13063 GCA_035538835.1 Magnetospirillaceae bacterium | reverse complement strand
TTACAGCATTGCCACCCACATGTCCGGACTTATGCATCGTCACCGTTGCTTCGTCCATGAGATCTTCCAGATTAAACATCGCGTGCTCCTTTGGTCGTGGGAGGGCAGCAGGTACCATACAATCCAGAGATTGTAATGATGTTATAATATCATAAAATGTATAAATTGTCAAAAATTATAAAATGAATCAAATCTGGTGCACCACTGCGACCTGTCGTGGAACCAAATTGAAGTTAGTATTTTGTTGATATACGAGAAGCTACTCAATATACCTGATTATGCAAACCAACATCAAGGAACTCATAGTGATCATCGGTCTCCCGATACACTACTCGCAAATCGCCACCAATCGAAAAAGCGCGCAGGCCTTTCATCGTCCCAACAAGAGGGTGGTCGTCGAGTGGATAGTCGCGAATGCCCTCCGTAAATAATTTGAGTCGGGTTTCAAACTGTTTCTTCAGTTTGGGGTTTGGAGAGATGCGACTTCGAAAGTTCTTTTCGAACTTACGATGACGACGGATAGGCTTCATGCCTACATGTCTTTCATAAAATCTTCGACTGATGTGAACTCTTTAACCTTGCCTGATTTTTTTTCTTCATCAAGCTCGGCGATCATCTGTTCATAGCGAGCGTTGGCTTCAGGGCTCAGTACAACTGCCTTGCCGTTAAAGTCTAATGTGCGACCGTCAGCTTCAGCTTTAGCCCAAACACGAATGTAGGCCTGAGCAGAGTCAAACCCAAGGCTACGCGCACGGCGCTCTAGGCCCTCGCGAACGTCTTGATCGATTGGGATTTGTAGTTTTGTTGTCATAGTACCTAAATGGTATCAAAAGAGTATTAAAATGTCAATCAACTCTTATAACACATCGATAAAGCCCAGCCTCACCCTCGCCTGAGACTCTGAACTATTGCCAAGATGTGGTATAGTAATTCATACTCGTCCTCACAGATTGGATGCACCATGGGAAAGTTCGGAGTAAGCAAGATTGAGCTGGTGTCGCTGCCATGCAATTGTGGCATAGATCACGAACCCGGTTACACGGTCGTGATACACACACCTGAAGCCATGAGCAAAGATCAACGATTCGCACTCACCGAGTACCTCATAGGGATGCTGGGTCGTGGCCTGGAGTTCATGGACGAGACCGAAGATGGCACCCCCAATACCAGAGCCATACTCCTCATCAATCCCGACTACGCGACGATAGAAACATGGAAAGATCGCCAGCATGCACAGCACCTGCTGTTCGCGCAAGCCGTCGCCAGCGCTCTGGAGCTTCCTCCGGGAAGTATCCCCGAACGAGTCCTCGTTCTTCCAGATTGACGAGAACGATGTAGTGCCAGGTGACGCACGTCACCCGGCACTACATGCCTATTCTGCAAGTAGGGGTGTTTGTCTGAAACAAATTAGATAAATTCTTGGTGCGCGAAAGAGGACTTGAACCTCCACGTCCGCAATGGACACCAGCCCCTCAAGCTGGCGCGTCTACCAATTCCGCCATTCGCGCATAGACATCGCCAAGCATAGCGTAATAACAGGTTAAAATCAAGAGCGCGGCAGGTGATCGGCGAGGTGCTCCATAGAATACTCGCTGCGCATAATCGGCACGAGATCCTTCATGGTCACGTCAATTTTTACGCCGGCATTAAGCGTGCCATATGGATCAAACGCTTTTTTGACTTCCTGGAAAACGCCGTACATGTCTGGGCCGTACACTTTTGGGAGGAATGGCGCGCGCAGTCGGCCGTCGTTGTGTTCGCCGCACGTACTGCCCCCCATTTTAAGTATCGTGTCGTAATATTCTTCCATGATTTTAAAGACTTTTTGGCGGTCGCCCAGAACTCCTAAATCCAGGAATGGCTGTAGGTGTAAGTTGGCATCGCCAGCGTGTCCCCAAAATGCAACGTCCAAATTGTACTTTGCGAATAGGGCATAAATTGCTTCGATGAGTTCCGGGAACTTTTCGCGCGGCACTACCCCATCTTCGATGATTGGCAAAGCTTTTTTGCTGCCGTCAACATGCCAAATAACCGCAGCGGCGCTGTGGCGGATGGTCCACAAACGTTGCTGCTCGTCGTAATCCTGCGTGGCCACAAAGGGGATATTAGCTTTTTGCAGCGCCTTTTGAACAAGCTTCGCTTTTTTGGTTTGGCCACTCGGTTTTTTGTCGTCAAATTCGGCAAGGAGCACGAGCGATGGGTATGGCTTCTCCACCAGGCCTTTAAGCCGGTTAGGATTTACCTTCTCTAAAAAGTTGAGCAAGTGTTTATCGACAACTTCGAGCGCGCTGGGATCGAGTTTGAGAAGAGCGGCGACAACTTCGCTAGCATCGGTCAGGTTTTCGAGGTCAATCTTAAAGAGGGTTGTGTGCGGGTTAAATTCTTCGAGCCGTAAGATTGCTTCGGTGATGATCCCAAGTGTGCCCTGCGACCCAACAAATAATGGCGTTAGGTCGAACGATCCATCTTTATGTTTTACCTGACCAAGCGCATACCCGGCAGCGTTTTTAGACACGTGCGGCTCATCGGCATGCTTTTGAATAAGATCCCAGTTGTCGGTAATAATGCCATCAAGTGCGCGGTAGATTTCGCCTTCAAATGTAGTGAAACCCTTGCGTTTGTCGAGTTCGCGCTTGCTGATGCGCCCGGTTTGGATGACTTCGCCATTTGCCAACACGACTTCTAGGCTGTGTACGTACTGCCGCGTCGCCCCATATTTAACGGTTTTTTCACCAGCTGTATTGTTGGCAATGGCGCCACCAAGCGTGGCGTAGTCGATAGAACTGGGGTAAGGAGGCAAAAATAAGCCATGCGTTTCGACCGCCTGCTGAAACGCCAAGTAGTTTATGCCCGGCTGCACGCGTGCGAGTTTTTGCTTAATATCAAGCTCCAACAAGCGCTTCATGTGCGCCGGGAATACCATGACGATACCTTTGCCGATAGCAGCGCCAGCCTGGTCGCTACCCCGGCCGCGAGCTGTAATTGGCAACACATGGCCCTTTTCGGCCAACTGCCACGTAAACCGGGTTACCTTGCGTACATCCTGGGTATTTTTTGGATACACCACCATACTCGGCACGAGTTTAAAAATTCCGCCGTCGGTTGAAAAGTAGTTGCGTACATCCTGGCCGGTTAAAACCTCACCTACCAAATGTTCCTGCAAGTAACTGGCAATTTTGTTCACCAAAGTACCCCGCCTTAATTCTTTATGCTTATCTTTAATAGTACCAGAACGGCTGGGCGTGTCCAGGGGCGACCATCTTGCCAATCCGCCCCTGATGCGTTATGCTTGGGCAGTCATGCGCGAGTGGCGGAATTGGTAGACGCGCTAGCTTCAGGAGCTAGTGTACATTTGTACGTGGAGGTTCAAGTCCTCTTTCGCGCACCAGAAATTATTTCATGTTTTCTAACAGATGAAGCCGGACTCCAGATGTCCGGCTGTTGTTTTATTTGCACCATTTACTATCTGTGAGAATGGTTCAAGTCCGCTTAGGTCACTTACCCTCCATTGTGCAAACTTGGTACAACCAAGTTGTAACAACAAAAGGAGGATTAAATGGCTAAGACACTCATCGCGCCAGCCCACGAACCGCGGCACCCTAGCATGCGGCTTGCAGTCCAGGCGTGTATCGATTTGGCAAGAATGCAAGTCGAAGACGAACGGCGAAAGGTAAGAATAATCGCTCGGGTTCATAAGCTTGAGCCAAACATCCTGCTTGGTGAGCGTTTTGGGTACGAAGCACTCATTCTCAACGGCAAGCCTGTGGTGGTATTTTTCCGTGGCCAAGTCGTTTGCCGGCTGATTGGCTACGAGGCCACCCAGCTTATCCGCGGCGACAAGGCCACATGGTGGCGGTTGCCTGGCAAGAAGGAGGCTTGTGCGGATTGGGTGATGCTAAACCGGAAGTTGCCGGTTGGCGAGATTGCTACGTGGGCGGAGAGGGCAGTGGTGCAGGTGGGGGTGGCTTGACATCTAAGAGTTTTGCTTGGTTTCCAATTTAGTACTATTTGTCAGTTTGACCTTTTGGCTAGCCGTCTGTTTGATATCGGTAGTTCCATCTTGCACGGTAAGTTCGGCACCTGCCTTACGGCTGCCAATTATTAATTGGTAAAAGAAGCCTGTATTGTGGTCTAGGGCTGAGCGATCGTAGATGCTAGTCATCGCCTTTAGAAGGAAATCAAGGGTTTTTCTCTCTGCTTCATTACCTTTATACGTTTCGCTTAGCAGCACCGTGTAATTACGTAAGGTCTGCGCCATTGCGGACTTGAACGCGTATTCCTCGAGGAGATGGCGTTCATGGCTGTACTGTCGATATATGAGAAATACGACAAATAACAGCGGGGTGACGTAAACAAGGCGGGTTGCGACGGCTTCTGCCAAATTTGCCCGTCCCTCATAAAGAAGAAAAGAAATTACTGCCAGGAGCGCCACTACTGCAACGCCGAGTGCCACTGCCCAGGCTCGCATAATTTTTAGAATCTCACCTTTGCGAGCGCCAAGAGATCCGCCTAATGCGGTATCTATTGTCAGTTGAAAGGTGTTTTCTATCTCTTTCTTGACCTCTTCGGAGCGATCTTTGACACTCTTGACTATTGCAGCATCCAAAACTGATGCATCTCGGGCGACCTTTACCTCGGTAGCATGTGCCTTCGATCGCTCACTGAGATCTTTGATGTTGGTGTGGAGGGCAGTAACTCTTTCGTGATGAACTTCGACATTCCTTTTGCGGGCTGCTATACCCTTGCTACCGTCCATGGCCGCTTTATAAGTCTTTTTGAAATTAATGTATGAATCGTGAGTTTCCTTGCGATCTTTTTCAACCTCTTCTAAAGAGTTGCTAATCGCTGTTTTAGTAGTGTTAGCCAGATTGTCTAAGGTGGTCTTTAAAGTAGTAGCACCCGTTTCGCTATTAGTTCTAATTTTATCGAAGTGAGTAGCGCTTCGTTTTTCTAGAGCGAGGATCGCCTTTAAGGACTTAGCCACCCCTGAAGCCGCATTACTAATAGCAATCCTCTTATCCTTGATTGCCTCATGAAAGCTTACGAAAGAGTCCGCAGCTTTTTGCTCTTTTGCCTTTAAATTTGATTCGGGGATGGGCGAATTATTCTCAGCCACAAAATGCTTCCGTCCACCCATTAATTTTTTTTAGTATGACCAATAACCACTATTTAAGCAAGATCGGCTGTCGCGTGACGTTAGGGAACTGGTCTATGCAGTCTATTTACACTTGCCCATGCTTATAAGTAATTTCACCTCAAGGTCAACGTGTGAAAGGCCCCCGATAAGGTGCACCAAGTGATCATTACAGATAAAAAAGAGTTTGGTTTTCGAACTTTTTTGTTTGGTTCGATCCCTGATCTGTTGCATGAGTTAAAGTCCTCTTTGACCTATTATTTTTTTGCATCAGTAACTACGTGGTGGTAAATAGCTAAACCTCTTTAGGTAGATTCGATCGATTGCTATAATACATATATTATGTTATAATCCTGCTTGATCATAAAGATCCGCACGAACATTGGAGGCACAGTGAGCGCGCTGCCGAAGTACGCAATCGACGTCCAGGGTGTTCAAGTCCACACGGACAGGGAGCCCTCGCACATGTCGGGCACCACGCTGCATTTCAAGGATGGCACTTCCTGTGCTCCGGGTACACGCAATGACCACGACAACGAGGGCATCACCTTCGTCGATCTCTCGTCGGAGAACTACCTCACATCCCAAACAGCGCCGACGGTATTCTTCGTCACCCTCGACCAGAACGGCTCCATGACCATCGTCAGCGGTGGCGGCAAGTCCAACGTCAAGGTCGGCGACCCGCGGCACAACCGTGGCATCACGATCGGCAACAACACCGTCCAGCACAATACCTTCGACTGATCAATTCGTGCGTGCCGCCCTCACCCGGGCGGCATTGCATTTTGAGGCTTTTTTAGTCACGATCCTCGTTATTAGTTTCGTCAAGTAATTGACGAATTTCGTTTGTAAAATCTTCTAAATCATCTGATAAAGTTATCTTAACGTACTCTATACTGCACCATGGTCTGATTTAATTTATTCCAGATAGAAAGGCCCTAGAATTTATTAAGGGCTTTTCTTTTTGCAGATCTATTTGTGCGCAAAGTTCGAGTTTCTATAGTTGATAAAATATCAACTATATGATATAATCTTATTATTCTTTCAAAGGGACTTTGGAGAATGTATGTCTATATACCCTGCTACCGTTAGCGAAGACGACCCACTGTGTTGTCGTATCCGAGAAATCGGGAACCATGCGGCAGGCGCATGCGTCATCGTCACCTGCGGGCGGCTGGTTTCCGGAAACACACCAACACCCTACTTCTGTAAGGAAGACGAGATGATTGGCACGCTAGCATTCGACTCCCAGAACTGCCGGTTTTATCTGGTAGAGTCGGGAGTCGGGATCGCACGCGTGCACGACATCGAGTACGATAAAGGCCGGCTGTTCATCAGCGGATGGCCGACGGAAGGGAAATGGAGGTGGATACGCTGGAGCATAGAATTCTAAACCCTTCGAAGGATAGGGGCTGGCACTGCCGGCCCTTTTCTTATTGACCCCAACTTCAATCTTTGGGTCAATAAGCAAGACCAAGCTCTACCAATTTGTCGTACATAAGCGCAACACTCACCTCAATGTGGTTCCATGTAAGGTCGCATTGGTGCACCAGATTTGATTACAATTAAAAAAGCCCCAAGGCGACCGGAACATCCGGTCTCCCTGGGGCTTTTTGATAACCGCGAGGTTACCACTTCCTCCGCCAGTACAGCCAGAACATGGCGATGACGGGCAGGATGGCTAGCACTGCGATCACGAAATGCTGATGCAGCCCGGCGATCAACGCTGCGAGGATGCCAGCACAGCTGAGCATGTCGACCACTTGGCTTTTGAGGGATGCGTTGGCGTAGGCGCTGTTTTTCGGCAGATGCTTCTTAACCGCAAGTGGGAGCACTGCGGCAAAAAACACCAGCGCCACAAACGCCAATGCGTGGCCGGAGGGCACAGCCAGAGCGGTCAGGATCAGCTCGTATACGAACATCGCCGCATACATGGTGCTCCGCCAGGTCCAGTTGGCCTTTTCCAGATTGGTCTCGTTTGGCACGATTCCTCCTACTGTCGACGTCGTACATATTATAAAGTAAAAAGTTGCACGTGTCAATATTTGGTATAATTGATGATATGAATCAAAGCACGCTTACAATACTAAAACAGTCATTTGCAGGCGAGATTATCTTGCCCGGTGACGCCGCATACGAAAAGGCGAGTACTGTTCTGGTGCGTAAAGGCGCGCCAGCACTTATTGCTCGGGTAACATCGCCGCAAGATATTGCTCTGGCTTTGCAATATGCGACTACTAATAACCTCAAAATCTCGATACGTGCTGGCGGACATAGCAACGCCGGCCTGGGCACGAATAACGGCGGTATAGTCATTGACGTCGGCCATTTAAACGAGGTAAAAATTGTCGATATAGCTACTAACCGCGTCCGAATTGGTGCGGGTGCATCTTGGGGCGACGCTGCTCAAGCATTGCACGAACACGGCCTAGGTTTGTCGTCGGGCGATACCCGTACGGTTGGCGTTGCCGGTCTGGTTTTGGGGGCGGGCATTGGCTGGATGGTGCGTGAGTACGGGTTGACGATTGACACCCTGCTTAGCGCCGAAATCGTGACAGCGAACGGCGAACTTATTACCGCTAATGCGACAACAAACAGCGATTTATTCTGGGCAATCCGTGGTGGTGGCGGTAACTTTGGTGTCGCGGTTGCTTTTGAATTTGCCACCTATCCCGTAAGTGATGTATATTTTGGTCCCATAACATTTGCGGCGGACGATATACCCGGTCTTTTGAAGCGTTGGCGCGACTACATGCGCACTGCACCCGAAAAGTTAACCACAATGGCTATGTTGTTCCCCGCTAAAGTCATGGGTCAAAACCCGCCGACGTGCATTATTATGAGTTGCTGGGATGGTGACGACGCTGCAGAAGCCAATGCCGCACTCGAACCCCTCCGCAAATTGGGCACAATAACAAAAGATGATATTGCTAAAAAGCCATATTATCAAGCCCTGCAGGATGTGCATCTCCCGCCCGCTACCCACGTCGAGGTCGGCAACGCCTTTTTTAAGGAATTCAGCGACGAGTTAATCGATACTATTGCGGCTGCGCACACACAGGGTGGGATGTTCCAACTGCGCAGTGTCGGTGGCGCGATGAGCCGCGTGCCCGTTGGCGCCACAGCGTTTGCGCACCGCGATAGCGAGATGTTAGTTGTTGCGCCGCACTTTTTCCCGCAAGATGCGACCGAAGAGCAAATACAGCAAGGTCTTAAAAACTGGCACGATATTGCTGCCCAAGCGAGTGGTGCGTACATTAATTTCTTTAGTCGTAATACCGTGGCCGAGGTTAAACTAGCGTATCCACCAGAGACATATAAACGCTTGGCGAGCATAAAAGCCACCTATGACCCACAGAATATTTTTGATCAAAACCTCAATATAAAACCAGCTTTGTAACCATCGGATGTAGTGTCGCTGAAATTAAAACCGCGCTCCATGCATAAGGGGCGCGGTTTTTTGTTTCGATAAAGCTTTATTTAATCGTGAACGAGTTGATGATCTCGTCGGCCTTTGCAATGAGGCCTCCGTCACCCCCGTCGGCTGCGACGCCAACGATGAAGATCTTTTCGCTGTCGATAACAGCAATCATCTTAACAACTCCTTCGGCGCCCTCACTTTTGGCCTTACCGGTAACTTTTATAGCGTCTTGACCTTTATAGGTTGTATCTTCTACCTTAACGTCGGTAATGGTGTGAGTACTTGAGGCGTAGGTGCCGATTTTGGTTTCGAGCTGAGTTTTAAAGGCTGCCTTTGCTGTGTCGAGCTGGGCTTTTGTTGGCTTGGTTGGGAACTCGGCGTAGTAGGCAAACACACTCGATGCAGTCGCCTTGCTGCCTTTTTCGGTGAATGTGACACTATCGGTTTCTTCTTCTTTAGTGTAGCCCACGGGAACCTGCATGGTGAATTTTTCGCCATTGTAGGCTTCGAGCGCAATACCAGTGAACAGCAAGAAGTACGCGAGGATACCACCACCAATTACCACAATCGCGCCAACGATAAGGCTAATAAGCATAACTGGCGACTTTTTAGGCTGGTGCGCGGGCGTATTTGGCATAACACCATGTTGTGGCGGGGCAAATGCAGGCTCGGTCGGTGGAGTTTGTGGCTGCATTGGATTGCTATTTGGGTTAAATGCGGGTGGATCGCCAGGAGGCGTTTGTGGCGCCTGAAGTGGCGGCGTGTCTTGAGGCATTGGACCGGGAGTTGAATTTGGTGTTGGTTGAGGCGTGTCTTGACCTTGCGGTTGCATAATAACTATTCCTATTAGTATTTCTTTTACTATAGCCTAACCAAGTAAAACCACAAGGGTTTTACTTAAAAAACGCTTTTCATAAGGAGTAATTTATGCTAATCTATCTTTGTTCTTTGTAAAATTTATGAAGGGCGCTTAGCTCAGCTGGCTAGAGCATCTCGTTTACACCGAGAGGGTCGGGGGTTCGAATCCCTCAGCGCCCACCAGTGTTATTTATCAAAAAACGACCTACTTTGGTCGTTTTTTGTTATACTTAAAACCAATGGACGAGCGCATCAACGAACAGGAAGAAACTTACGAGATCACTTTTCGTAATGGTGCGCTTAAGAGGCTAAAGGCTATCGCCGAAAAGTTAGATATATCTGAAGATAACCTTGCGGAAGTGCTAGCTAAGGGAATGAAGGTTATGCAATTAGCCGAAGACAACAAGGTTACGGTAAAAAGCGGTGGGGAGACATACGTTATTGATCTCAAGAAGATTTAGGGTATGGCGCGTAAGAAACAAGAGCTTGACGATGCCGATCCTGTCCTACTCTCCGGTGTTAAACGGGCCGAAAAGCAAGAGGATACGCGCAGCACTATCGCCATTGGATTTGTTATCGGATATGCAGTTGTGGTTGCTCTCTTGATGACATTGACGGCTTTTAAACTTATGGATGGCACCACGGTTAAGGATTTCTTATTGGCAATTGGCAGCCCATTGGGTTTTATTATAGGTTTCTATTTCAAGAACTCCGGCCGAGATTAGTTCGAATCCCTCAGCGCCAGTCATGGGTTCGAGCCCCATTACCTCCACCACTTTGGTGGCGCACTTTAAAAAATTAAATAGAAAAACAGAGACCTCTCAGTCTCTGTTCGCCTCCTAAGCGTTGTTTTTATCATAGCACACGCTTAGTTTTGAACACAAAACCTAACCGCAGGTCTATTAAATGTACCTTTGCGCGTTTGTTGCACCGAAGGAGTCACAGGTTCGAATCCTATAGCACCCACCAATATAATTACGCAAAAACACGGTACACTAGGCCGTGTTTTTGTTTCCGCCAAGGTGGCCAAAAGAGTGTACAATAAAGTTATAAGTGGGCGGACATGATATGGCAAAGATGTTGTGTAAAAGCAGAAAGTATGTTAAAAGGTAGGATAGTATGACAGATGCACTACAGGATGATTTTCAATACTATCTCGATCACCGCGACGAGCTGTACAAACAGTACCTCGACAAATTTCTTGTAATAAAAAATAAAAACGTTATTGGTGTGTATGATGACCAAGTTACGGCCTACACAGAGACTACGAAGGATCATGAGCCTGGAACGTTTATTATCCAACAGAGCGCACCGGATTCACCTGCTACCCAAGTTTTCCATACAAGAGTCATAAATATCCGTTAGGCAAAAAATGGAACACAGAGCATTTACCAGCAAGGCAGATGGCATAATAACCGAGATCCGCACGCAAACTGGGGTATTTTTGGTGCCGACGGGGCAGACTGTTATTACAAAGGATATTGAGCAATTTGAAGCGATCTGGGATACTGGTGCGTCTAACACTGCTGTATCTTCTAAAGTAATCAACCAACTTGGCTCTAAATTGATTACTTTTCGGCCAGTCAATACGGGTAATGGTCTTGTTAACGCCCCTGTCCACCTTCTTAACATCATGTTGCCGAATAACGTGATAGTCCCAAACGTTCGGGTTACTGAGCTCCAGAACCTCAACAGCTGCCATGTCCTTATTGGTATGGATATCATTTCACAAGGTGACTTTGCTATAACACACGCTAGCGGAAAGGCGTGTTTTTCGTTTCGTATGCCGTCGCACAAGCCGATTGATTTTGTGCCAGAGAGCAACCTACACAACCTCAAGCTTAAGCGTGCGACCACAAAAACACCGAGGCCGAAAAGGAAGAAGCACTAGAACTGCGCGCAATTGATACCAACCCCCTACTTTACCACCGAGAGGGTCGGGGGTTCGAATCCCTCAGTGCCCACCAAATTTATAACTATCGATGAAATGCGCCGTCAGGGCGCATTTCGCGTTTTGTGGCTACCTCTGTTATTTGTTTTTAACCACGTAGGGTGTTTTGTATTCATGCCTATATAAAGTGGTTATTCAATCAAGCTTATTGTTTGAATGATCTTGAAGCTTTAGAATATGAAGTACTTATTAAGAACAGAGGGAGAGCATCTGGGGCTGCATCAAATGCAGCTGGATGCGACACAGGGTCTAATGAATGGAGAATTAGAAAGGTTATATTCTAAACTTGGATCGAATATTGATCTTCGGGCACACTTCATTACACCGCGTCAAGGTGAAACCAACTACCTTGAATTTAAGCGTAAGGCCAATGCAGAGATACCCGATCTTGGTGTACAAGATAAGAAAAACTTTTCCAAAGCTCTTTCGGCATTTTCGAATGCAGACGGCGGGCTGCTAATTTGGGGGGTCGGAACACGCCAGAAAGATGGCCGAGATTACGCCTTCAATCTTAAGCCGATAAAGAAAGTCGAAGACTTCGCAGAACGACTTCGTACCGCACTCCTTGACACAGTCATGCCGCAGAACGCTGCGATTCGCATTGACGTGCTAAGGAACAGTCGAGGCAATGGCTATGTAAAGTGCCTTATCCCAGCAAGCGACAACGCCCCTCATCGCGCAATGCTTGCCGAAAGGGAATATTGGATTAGGGCAGATGGTAGATCGGCAAGACTTGAGCACTACCAGATTAGAGACATGATGGCACGTCGGTCGCGGCCAGATTTGGATCTTGAATTGATCGTCATGCCTGTGAGGCCGAGAGAAGTGAAGTTAACAGTTTACCTTCAAAATGTAGGCAGGGCATTGGCGATGCACGCAGGATGGTTCATGTTGATTAAAAACGCTACGATCGTTAGCTGCGAAAATTGTTCGGATCGCACCGGTCTAAATAACGGCAGTGCCACAGTTGAGTTTACAAGGGCAGTTGGAACGGTTATTCATCCAAATGAAACTCAATTTTATACCGCTACTGTCGTGTTACAAAAGATCGATCCCAATCGTCATGCAGAGGTTGATATTAAATGGTATTGCGAAGATATGATGGTTAAGACTCGAAATTTTTCAGTGTCTTAAGACATGCTGTTAAAGCTTGATTTCTAGCGGGGGGGGGGTAAGCTACTCGTAGCAAACGAGATACCCCCACGAATGGCGAAACCCAAAAACAAAACCTCCAAATCAACAAACAACCCATCGTCCGGTTGGCAGATCAAGGTCACCGGCATTCATAAAGACCCCCTTGACCCAAAACAAATTGCCTCGGCCTTTGTGTTCGCCGCCAAGCATCAGGTGCTTCAGGACTTGCGGCAAGAACTCGCCGCGTTGAAGGGCGACCGTTCCAAGCAGGCGACCCTGACACGTAAAAAGCTTCGCCAGCGGATCGGCTACTTGGAGCGTGACCTTGGACTAGCCGACCAGACTAAGGTCGATGTCTGAGCGAAAAAGAGTAGCGACGGATTCGCCCACATATCGATTAAGCTCTGATATCAATTGCTGCTTGTCCAATTGCTGGTTCAGTAACGTGATAGATGCCTTGACTATGCTGTTTCTATGTCGAGCGCTTAAGACTATTTTTTGCTCATCGGCTTGGCTATTACCGCCGTCGGCTCCGAGAAAGTTCAGCTCGTTAGGGTCGCCTGTG
>DATLJN010000110.1:0-16942 GCA_035538835.1 Magnetospirillaceae bacterium | reverse complement strand
CCGGCCAGCAAGTTGTGGCAATGGGAAACGCGCTGGGCACGTTCCGCAACAGTGTTACGAGTGGCATTATCTCGGGCATCGGCCGGCCGCTCACCGCAACCGACGAAGATGGCGAGGCTATCGAGCAACTCGAGGACATGTTCCAGACAGATGCAGCGATTAACCCAGGTAACTCCGGCGGGCCGCTCGTTAATCTAAAAGGTGAGGTGATTGGTATTAACACGGCAATTGCGCTCGATGGCCAAGGGATTGGTTTTGCTATTCCTATTAATGTGGCCAAAGTCCAAATAGATTCTGTAACCAAGAACGGTAAACTCAGCAAGGCGTATTTGGGGGTGAGGTACGTCAATATCAACGCCGAAGTTGTCGATAAAGAGCACTTGTCGGTGAAGGCCGGCGCACTGGTGCTAGCTAGCAACAACCAGCCGGCGGTTGTTCCGGATAGCCCCGCTGCCAAGGCTGGGATTCGCAGCCGGGATATCATTACTAAGGTTAATACGACGTTAATTGTTGAAGGCCGGGGATTGGCCACGGTGTTGTCACAGTATCCGCCGGGCGAAACGCTGACGTTCACAATTTTACGCGACGGCAAAGAGCAAACAGTAAGTGTTGCGCTTGGGGAATATCCGCTGTAATGCGCACATTTCATCCAGCGGGTACCCATTACATTCCAAAGCACGCCAAGCGCGTATTTAAAGGCGTAATTTATGATGTCTACCATTGGCGGCAAAAGCGGTTTGACGGCAGCGAAGTAACATTCGAGATGCTCAAACGACCAGATACAGTGAAGGTCATTGCCATAAAGGACGATCATATTGTAGCAATTATGGAAGAACAGCCCGATCGTCCCTCGACGTTGACCTTACCTGGTGGGCGGCACGACGTTGAATCAGAGGATGAGCTAGATTGTGCTAAGCGCGAATTGCATGAAGAAACAGGGATGGTGTTTAAGACATGGAAGCTTATCGCTGCCACCCAACCGCACCATAAAATCGATCAAATTGTCTATATATTTTTGGCAACCGACTTTGAACGGCAAGACAAGCCCCATGTTGACCCTGGCGAAAAGATAGAGCTATGCGAACTGACTTTTGCTGAAGCTAAACATTACGGCGAACTTCCCACAAACGGGTATTGGCCGTCGGATATTTTGCGGCAGGTAAAGTCGCTAGATGAGCTTATTGCTTTACGCAACATGTGGGTTTAGTCGACTTTTTTTAGGACAACCACGAACCCTTCGCAGCGAATAACGTTAAACATTGGTTGGGCGACTTTTTTTATGGCAGCAAATTGGCGCGGATCGGCTTCGAGCAAAAGGTAGCCGTTGGTATTGAGGTAGTCGGGCGCGGCGGCGATAAGTTTTATGACGAGGTCCAAACCATCTTTGGTGGCAAACAGCGCTAATTCTGGCTCGAAGTCAGTTTCGGGCGAGCGCTGCCAGTCGGCCGCGACATATGGTAGGTTGGCGATAATAATGTCGTATCGATGTTCGGCGCCAACAAGTAAGTCCGAGGTAAAAAAATGAATGTTCGTACCAAGTCGTTCGGCGTTTTGCGTAGCAATATCAAGGGCTGTCGGGCTGATATCACAGGCTTCGACGCGTAAATGCGGCCGCTCGCTCGCCGCAGTTATGGCTAAGACGCCGCTGCCGGTGCCAACATCGAGGAGTGTGGCGTTATCGGGTACGGGCAAGGTTTTTAGTAAATCAACAAGCAGTTCGGTTTCGGGACGCGGAATCAAAACGCTCGGTGTCACCACAAACTGGCGGCCATAGAATTCTTGCTGACCGGTAATATAAGCGATTGGTTCGCGGTTCGCGCGGCGCCTTGCGTCATTTTGCAGCCCGGCCAGCGGTTCAGCCGCAATTATTTCCTCACCGTGTGCCAGCAGCCAGGCTTTGTTATGTTTGAGTGCGCGCTCCATTAACACTAGCGCGTCGAGCCGGGCGCTGGTTATGCCAGCGGCATCGAAGGTTTGGGTGGTCTGGCGCAAAAATTCTGCAATTGTCACGCCGCTCATGTTACTCTTGGCTTTCTTGGACACCGGCAGCGCGCAGTTCGCGTTCGCTGGCTTGGAGTTTTTCGATTACATCATCGATTTCTCCGTTCATGGCCGCTGGAATATTGCTGCGGCTGTAACCGATGCGATGGTCGGTAATGCGATCTTGCGGCCAGTTGTAGGTACGGATTTTTTCGGAGCGGTCGCCGGATCCAATTAAACTACGGCGTTCGGCGGTTAGCTTAGCTTGTTCTTCCTCGATTTTGAGCGCCAGCAAACGCGAACGTAGCACGCCCATTGCTTTATCTTTATTTTTAAGCTGCGACTTTTCGTCCTGGCAAATGACGACGAGACCAGTGGGCAAATGAGTGATGCGCACGGCACTGTCGGTGGTGTTAACACTTTGACCGCCATTACCACCGGAGCGGAACACATCGATTCGTAAATCCGCAGGGTTAATTTTGATATCAGTCTCTTCGGCTTCGGGCAACACGGCCACGGTAATGGTGCTGGTATGGATTCGACCCTGGCTTTCGGTTGCCGGCACGCGTTGCACCCGGTGCACGCCAGATTCAAACTTAAGTGTGCTGTACACGTCGGTACCTTTTAGGCTAAAAATAACTTCCTTAAACCCGCCAACTTCGGACGGCGTTTCGCTGATAAGTTCGGTTTTAAAGCCGCGGTGTTCGGCAAAACGTTGGTAGGCGCGGAATAATTCGGCAGCAAAAAGGCTGGCTTCGTCGCCGCCAGCGCCGGCGCGGATTTCGACAATCACGTTTTTCTCGTCGTTCGGGTCTTTGGGGGCGAGCATTTCAAACAGCTTATCGTCGAGCTGCTGATATTCGGCCTCCAAAGCGGGGACTTCTTCTTTTGCAAGCTCTGCCAGTTCGTCATCGCCGCGGGCGAGTTCGACGGCTTCGGTGAGCTGTTTGTTCACGGCCGTTTGGCGGTCGGCCAATCCAATGATTTCGGTTAACTCGCTGAGGCGCTTTGTTTTTTTGGTGTAATCGCCACTACTAAAAGCGTCCGGGCGTGCTAAAAAAGCGGTGAGTTCCGTATGTTCGGCCTTAAGTTTGGCGAGATCGAGCTGGATTTTAGCCATTATCTGCCTACCCCCGGAGTGGGCTTATCCGCCTGTAGTTATTTGTCGTCTTTAGCAGCTTTTGCAGCTTCGGCACGCACGGCGGCTTTTTTGGCTTTGCTAGCAAGCGCTTCTTTGCGAGCTTTTGCAGCTTCGGCGCGTGCCTTAAAGCGGTCAACGCGGCCTTCGGTGTCGATGAGGGCTTCTTTACCGGTGTAAAACGGGTGAGAGGCGCTGCTAATAAACACTTCTAACAGTGGATATTCCTGGCCGTCTTCCCATTTGATGGTCTTGTCGGTTTTAGCGGTGGATTTGGTTAAAAACGCGAAAGCCGCGCTTGGGTCTTGCATAACCACGGGGCGATAATCGTTTGGGTGAAGGTTGCTTTTCATAATTGATAGCTATTGTATCTGTTCTTGGGGTGTTTGTAAAGGGGTCAGAAATGAAACCACCCCGCATATGCAGCCGGGGTGGCTCCAAAGTACGGGGTGTTATGCGCCGACAACGCGAAGGCGTGCCTGGGCAGAGATGACGAAGAGCCACTCAAGGAGGGCCTCGCCATCTTCAAACGAAAGAACGGCTGTGATCAGTCGATCCATGTAGGCTCGGTCGAGAACGATCTCATTACCGGGGTTGAAGGCGTCATCTACCAGGATTATATCCTGGGAGTCAATGCGCGCCAGATACTTGGAGAGACTGCTGTTGTCGGTGCGTACTGAGATTCGCATTGCCGACATGGGACCGAGGTTCCATTTGCGGCCATGATCGAACCGGAGTCCGTGCTGTGTGGCGTATTCGGTGAGCTTCCTGCCAAAGTAAACATCTTCGGCGAGGTTGATCGATTGGAATCCGCCCACGGCCATCCCCTCGAACGCTCGGTGCACAATGCAGGACCCGAGTGCCTTGTTCGGTTCATACCTCACGTGGCCTCGGGTGATGCGGCTATATAAATAGCCATAGTTGCGGAACATTAAATACTGTTCCAGCACCTCAGCCAGTCCTTTGGTTTCGGTCTCGTCGGTTTGCAGCTCAAGGCTGCAGTTGCCGGCAAACCCTACCAGGTTCGGGCTGTACTTCATGAGCCACAGTGTCCGTTCGACGAATGTGGGATCCTCGAACCAGCAGTCGACGTCGGTATGGATAATCACACCGTTAACACCACGTTGGGCGAAGCGCCGCGTGGCCTCTAGTAGGCCGCGCTGACGTGCCATCCCGACATTACTGCCTTGGGGGCAGCGGCCGTGACTCGAAGTATCAATTGCGTAGACCGAAAACCCGCCGGACATTACTCTGGCCCCGCTCATCCGGTTACGGATGAAGGGCAGATTAAGGACGGTCTGGTTCCGTTGGAAGGCCGCTTGCCATTCTTGTGAGCCGTCGTCGGGTTTGTTGTTGACGACGAGGATCACTTCGATATGACGAAACGCGGTTTGCGCACCGAGTGACTTTACGAGTCTTTCGACGCGTTGGGGTGACTCGTCAAACACAGGTACGACGAACGTGACCTCACACATTTTAGATTGGGGGATGGTGATTTTTCCCAATGTGCCAGAGAGTTCCTGGCGAGTGAGATTGAGGATTCGTTCGGCGGTCAAGTCTGACGGTGACAGTCCGAAGTCTGTCATGGGACCCTCCAGTCCACAAACGAAAAGAGCCGGGTAGCTCTTCTAATAATATTAAATCATATTATTATATACTTTTCAAGTATATAAACAAAAAAACAGACCCCATACCCTGTGCGATTGCACGGGTATGGGGTCTTCAGAAACACGAAGCTCAGATCAGCCTTGCGATCAGACTTCGTGCCTCCATTGCTTCCCGTATGTACGGAAAATTGCCGTTGTAGGCGCTCATCCTGTTGTAACCGTCGCCGATTACACCACGATAAAGCTGCTCCAACTGCTCATTTGTCAGCAGGCGTAGGAACGCCGTGAGATCCGTGGACGCGGCCTCCAGGATCATTTTGACGGTGCGAGCGTTGAACGTGTATTCAGAATCTCCTACGATCAGCTCGATGAGCTGATCGAGACCCTTAACCCACCATTGGTTGAGCTCTTCTTCCACCTTCGGGTCAGCCGCAACATCCGGGTCCATCTGTACCACGTAGGTGTGGGTCAGACTAAGAATCGGGACATCTCGGAACAACTCAACGATGGAGCGCTCGTGGTTGCCGGTGATACGGATGTCGTCGATCACGACCACGTGCCTTCTGACGAAAAGGTCGTAGTCGATGTAGACTCCGTTACTGTTCATGACGAGCCTACGTTCGGCCTCTGACATGCCAGCGTAATCACCGTTGGTCAACACGGGCCGGTGGATCCGGCCGGCGTCGATTTTGTGGCCGCGTTTCAGTAGCACCGTGTACATCATCTGCGCCACTGAACGCGCGGCCGTAGGCACTAGCCGGTAAGCCGATGCCGTGACTACCACAGGCGCATCGTTGGCCTGGGGCAGCACCTGGGATTCCAGCAAGTCCGCCATTTCACCGGCGTAAGCGGCGGCAACTTCGTTATCGCCATGCTTGAACCTGCTGTACTTGCCCGCATTGAAGTGTGCGCCATTGTCGTAGACGAACGTGCCGTCCCGCCGCGTAATGGTCCGCAGACCAATTCGCGTAAATGGCGGTTCCTTCAATTGTGAACTTGTCATCCTTACCTCTCTGAAATAGGGGGGTGAGGCTTTGAATACTTTTCGCCGGTAACGCGGGTAACGCGCTTCCGGCGATGTCGGTTCCCGGACATCATACCAAAAGATACGATGTCCGGGCTGCCATTAGGCAGTGACCGTCAGAGTGCGCCAGAGCGGGTGGTTGCGCAACTCGCTGAGGCGGGTGAAGGTAGTGGGGGTGACTTCACCCTTGGGGGTGTAGTGTAACGCATGCATGCCGGCGTTGATGGCGCCTTGCACATCAGCGATGGGGTTATCGCCAACGTGCAGGATGTCGTTTGGCGTGACACCGGCTTGTTCCACCAGCGCATTGAAGATGCGTGGGTCGGGTTTGTTGCAACCGAATTCATCGGAGAACAGGTAGAACTCGATGAACTGGCCGAGTCCGAGCAGTTCGAGGCTTCGCTTAAGCGTCACCCCGCGGGTCATGCTGGTGTTGCTGATGACTGCGATCTTCACCCCGGTCGAGGCGATGCCCCGGAAGGTGTCGACCAAGTCCGGCTCGGTGAAGGCCGGCAAGTACTGCAACTGGGCAGCCACGAGCCTTTCTTCGAATTCGACGAGCTTGCTGTGCGACGGTTCATCTGCGCCCAGCGCCGCTGCTGTGCGTTTCACCCAGGTGTCGAAGCCGAACTGTGTACCGTCTGCGTTGATGTGTGCGTCCAGCTCACGGTAGGCTTCGCCAATCGCTTTGGCGACCGCGTCGAGGGAGTGTTCCTGCGCGATGCATTCGGCGATGAGTGAGGTTCGTTGTGCGACATACTCCGGGTTGGCTCGAAGGAGCGTGCTCCAGATGTCGCAGCTGAGAATCTTCACGAACTTCCTCTTCTCTCGGGGTCATTATCGTTGGTAACGCGGTAACGCGCTTCCAACGTTGTGCAGGTCACCCGCCGCTTTGGTAAGAAGCGGGTGACCTTGGTTTGTGCTACTCGTTGAGCAGCGGGAGGAGAGCCAACAGGCTGAGCTGGCTCAATTCAAACTCCGACGCGTACTTGTTGGGCACGTAGTGCAGGGCGTGTAGCCCGGCAGCCTCGGCACCCCGGTAGTCGGTGTCGATGTTGTCGCCGACGTGCAGGATCTGCGTGGCGTCCAGGCCCGATTCCGTGATGAGACGTTCGAACACCTTGGGGTTGGGCTTGGCCGCGCCGATCTCGTCCGAGAACAGCGTGATCTGTACCCACGCCAGGATCCCGAGCTTGTCGAGCATCTCTCGCATCAGCATGCCGCTCACGAAACCGGTGTTGCTGTTGACGGCCAAGATCAGGCTGAGACCGTGCAGGATCTCGAGCGTTTCCAGCAGATCCGGTTCCGTCAGCGTCGGCAGGTCGTCCAGGAAGGCCTGGTCCATCTCCCGCCGCAGCGACGCGATACCCTCAGCGGTCGGCGCCGGGACTCTGAGCAGTTTCGCGGTGCGCTCCACGCGCGCCTCGAAACCGAACTGAGCGCCGGTCATGACCGTTTCGTCGTCGAGCATGTCATCAGCCAGGTTCATCTTTGTGGTGACTTCGGTGACATCGGCCACACCCAGTGCAGAGGCGAGCAGGTGTGCCCGCATACGCTTGTAGGATTGGTTCGACTTCACGAGTGTGGACCACACATCGAAACTGACGAGACGAATCCGCATGACGGCTCCTTTGTTCAGGGGTGTTTGTTTGTCATGGCTTGACCCGTTAAGGGCCACGTAGTTTTGAGTGGTGCTGTGGTATCCGATGAGGGACACCACAGCACGCACGTCACTTGACGACAGAGAAGTAGAGCAGCATCCAGCGAATGACCTCATCGGCCTTGCCGGAACCGTTCGATTCCTTGTAATCGAGTTCGAGCAGGTCGAAGCCTTGGGCCTGGAAGACCCCGAACGCCTCGAGCGGCTCGTATTTGGACCACAGCCGCGTGCTGTCGTAGCCAAACGACTGTTTGGTCCACATGCCTTCGCCTTCGCCCACGGGCAGCGAGACGAAGACCAGGCCGCCGCCGCGCGTAACGCGGTGGATTTCGGCTAGTGCTTCACCCAAGCGGTCCTTGGGCAGGTGGTAGAGCGTGTTGCCCGACCAGGTGCCGTCGAATGAGTTGTCGGGGAAGTGCAGTTTGTACGCGCTCATCCAGCGCGTGTCCAGCCCGGGCCGCTGAGCGCGAGCCTGAGCAAGATATCCAGCCGACACATCGGTGCCGACATAGCTGAAACCAGCGTCGGTGAGGCTTTCGCCTTCGGCGCCGTTGCCGCAGCCGATCTCCAGAATCCTGCCCCGTATGGACAGCAGTCTTCCGAAGGTTGCAACCTCAGGCAACCAGAACTCCGGCCCGCGCTGCCGCGAGGCAGCATTCGCGTCGTAGTCCAGGACCGTGGTACGTTCGTCCTCGGTCAGGTACTGCATGGGGTCGAGCGCGTCCGTTTCTTCGCGCGTTGGGATGGTGAACGCCATGATCGAAAGCTTGCGCTCGCGGATCACGCGTTCCAACGTGCATACCCCGTCGGGGTAACGGCCGTAGAACTCGAGGGTACTGCTCATCATGGCGGTGAACAGCTCTTCCAGGAACCTGTCGTCTTGATCGTACAGGAACCGGTAAAGCTCTTCGGTGTCGGGCGACTTGAGAATGAAATCAAGCACCCGCGAACTGAGGAGGAAATCGCCAGCCATGATGGTGGCGTCGATCCTGTCGAGCGAGGGGATGGACGCACGGTTCATCACATCCTCGATCTCGGGAGGAGCGTCCTCCACGACAGCCAAGTGCATGTAGCAGATGGTGTCGGGTTCGTGCGGCATGAGCCGCGCGTGCATCCGGGCTTCGGTCTGGCCGGTGAGCTTGACGTCGTCGATGACGATGACGATAGCTCCTGCGATCAGACTGCCGTCGACGTGGTGGCCACTCTGCGCGTTCAAGAGCAGGCGGTCAGCCAGGCCGGCCATCGCGTAGGTGTCGGTACCCACGCGGGAGCGGATGATGTGCATCGGAACCGTCGGCTCCAAGCCCCTCTTGGTTCGCCAGGTGCTCAGCGCACTGCTGAACGATCCGGCGATGGTCTGGGCTGGAGTCGGCGCGTATTTGTACGACGGACCTACGACCACGATGCGGGTGGTACTGGTGGCCAAGTCCGGAAAGCTCCGGATGAACGCCAGTGCGACCTCTTGGCCGTAAGTGATGCCCGGGCGACGGCTCCCGTACTTGAATTGGCTGTAGCTGACGATGTCGAACGGCGAGCCGTCGGTGGCGTCAACCACAATGCCATCCCGGTACGTGAGTCGGCGCGCGGCCGCTCGCACAACGGTTACACCCATCAGGTGCCTCGCTTTCTAGGGGTCGGTCGGAGGGGTGAACTAATGTATGATTTTACAATCTTATTAATATAAAGTCAAGATAATTACACACATTATACATATTAAAAAAACTCTCAAGTTTGAGAGTGTTATGTGTAAGTGTTTGCAGGCCGTCCCGTCACCTGGATTGGTGACGGGACGGTACCTACTATCTAGCCCTAGCGCGCGGCTGTTTCCAGCGCGCGCTCGTCGGCGTTGACCTCGCGGCGTTCGACGACCTTGCTCCAGATTGCGGAGAGGACGATCATCACCAGGCCGATAGAGCCGGTGAACCATTCGGGTGCCTCGATGTGGTATAGCTTGGCGATCATCACCAGACCCAGGAACAGGATGGCCCAGTGTGCGCCGTGCTCCAGGAACCTGAATTTGGCCAGGGTCCCGGCGCGGAGCAGGTGAACGGTCATTGCTCGCACCCATACCGCACCGTTTGCGAGCCCGGCGGCGATGATGACTACCGAAGTGGTGATGGCGAACGCACCGATAACTCCGTCGAAGGAGAAGGATGCGTCAACCACCTCGAGGCGGCAGAACATGAAGAACGCAGCGCCGCCCACCAAGACCTTGACCCGCTTAGAGCCGTTGCTCTTGGGGGTAGCTTCCTCGGCTTCGTTTTCGTCCTCTTCGTTATTGCCGTCGCTGACCTTCTCGAACAAGTCAAGACCGACGTGGAGCAAGACACCGCACACGGCAGCTAGCAGAACGCCGAACTGCGCGCCTTCGCCAGGGACAGTGAGCCCCATGACGACCGCGGCCCCCAGCATCGCAAAGATGCTGAGGTTGTCGAACCGACCGAGCGGCGCCAGGCGCTGCTCGAGCCAGCTCAGCCAGTGGACATCCTTTTCCTCGTCCATGAAGTAGGCGATGCCGATCATGATGAGGAAGGTGCCACCGAACGCGTCGATGAACGGGCCGGCTTTGTGCAGCTCCTGCGCGTATGTCGTGGGATCGTTGAGCGCCAGGCTGACGGTCTCCATGAAGCCCAACCCAGTGGTGAGTTGGACGATGAAGATCGGCAGTGCGAAACGCACCACGAACACCGCGATGAGGATGCCGACCGACATGAAGAGCGCCTGCCAAAAGCGATTGAGGTGCTTCAGCAGCCGCGCGTTCACAACGGCGTTGTCGAACGAGAACGTCACCTCAAGGACCGTCAAGATCACGACCTTGAGGAAGTCCTGCCACCCTCCCTGCCAGCCCACAAGGGACAGAATGAGGAGAGTGGTGACGGTGGCGAACCCGAATGTACGGAATTTGGATACCCGTTTGTACCCAGCCGCCATGTCGTGTGACATAGGGGTTGTCCCTTCTAGGGATAGTAGGTTCCTCGATTGCTACCCATCTGGAGGATGGGGTAATCGAAGCTTGCAGAATTTTATAATAAATAACCTACAAATGCAAATCTATCTTTTATATCCAATCATTTCAGACCGCACCCGCCCCGGTTTGTTACCGGGGCGGGTGGGTTCCTCAGGAGTTAGTGGTTGGGGCGGGGTTTCGCAGCGTTCTCCTTGCCGGAGTCCATGCTGACCCTGCCGTTCTGCACAGTCGGCCGCAGCTCAGAACCGCCGCGGCTGTAGAGTTCGAGCGGCAGCAGCTGGGCTCCGTCCGGGCCGTTGATGATCGCGGCCGGCACGAAGGTGTAGACGTTGTCGTTGTTGCTGGCATTGACGGCCTCGACCCGCAGCATCTGAGGTGCGCTTTGAGGCACGGTGTCGTGTGCGCCGGCGATGACGTAGGTCGACACACCGTACCGCTTGAACGATCCGGTGCCACTGTTTTTGGCCGAGTACACCACGGGCACCACAGTCCGGATGTTGGAGTTCAGGGTGACCCGGATGACTTCCTGCGGCAGATCGGCCCCGCCGTGGTCGGAGGTGGCCTTGTCGCCGCTGACGTGCACGACGGCGCCGTCTTTCGTCCGCATCGAGAAATCGTGGGGCGCGTCGGTGGTACCGAAGCACGAAACGACCTCGACGTGACCGTCGACGTATTCGACCAGGGCGTAGACGTCGTAGTCCTTCCTGCCCCAGCGGGCGATGATGCTGAAGACGTCGCCGGTGTCCTTGGTGAGCTTGATGCCGCCGGACTCCTTGGTCAAGTTGATGACACCCGGAGGGAGGGCGACAACCGGAGTGTCACCGTCGGACTTCTTACTGAAGATTCCCACTTACGGCTCCTTAAGAGGATTTTTCCCTACTCGAAACGAGCGGGTATAAAAGATAAATTGTTAAAATACGAAGTATTTGAGCATATTACAATATAGATTTAGATATGTCAAATAAAGTTATTTTTTATCGTCTTTTATCAGTTCATGATGCGAGAAGGCCAGGCCTCCACTTTAGAAGTGGAGGCCGGCCGACTATCGCTGTGTTGAGATCGCATGACCTCAGGTGGAGCCGCTGGTTGGCGACTCCACCTTTGGGTGACCGAGAGGTCAGACGCTGAGTCCGTAGGACTGCAGGAACCCGCCCAGCTCGTTCATGAACCCGTCGCCGACGGCCTTGAACTTCCAGCCGCCGTCGTGACGGTAGAGCTCGCCGAACATGACGCAGTTGACGCCGGAGGCGGTGTTCTCGGACAGATCGTACTTGGTCAGCTCGGTGTTGTTCGACGAGTCGATGACCCGCACGTACGCGTTCTCCACCTGGCTGAACGTCTGACCGCCGCGCTTGGCGGCTTCGTAGATGGTCACCGCGATGACGAGCTTCTGCACCTCGGCCGGGAGACCGTCGAGGTTGATCGTGATCTGCTCGTCGTCGCCGTCGCCGGCCCCGGTGAGGTTGTCGCCGTGGTGGACGATGATGTTCTGCGGCGAGTTCTTGTGGCCGTAGTAGACGAACCAATCCTGCCCGAGGGCCTTGTTGTCGACACCGACGCCCAGGATGCTGGCGTCCAGGTCGTACGCCGGGCCTTCGCCACGACGAACGTCCCAGCCACAGGCGATCATGACCTTACTGAGCGAGCCGCCGGCTTCCTTGACGAGGTCGACTTTGTCGCCCTTCGAGAGGTTCACGGTCATCATTGTGCCCTTTCACTCTGCGGGTTTTACCGCTGATTGAGGTGGCCTAAAGGCCTTTTACAGGGGTTGCGATCTCTGTTTTTGGTTACCCAAACACAGAGAATAGTTTTTTCTCAGCCACGCTGAATGAACTAGCATGGACTGATAAAAAGCGATAATTATGTAAAATTGCACTTAAATTTCTATTAAGCAACGTAATTGTATAACAAAAAATTATATTGTGCAATAGTTATTTTTGACTTTTTTGCGGCTCCACCACACCGCCGCCCCAATCAGCACAATCCCTAGTATGCCCACAATCCACTCCGGTAATTCGACATGATACAACTTAAGTAACATTACCACCCCTAAGAATCCAATGGCCCAATGCGCGCCATGTTCAAGGTATTGGTATTTGGTGAGCGCTTTGATTCGCACAAGGTGAATGGTCATGGCGCGCACCCACACCGCGCCAGCACCAAGCCCAGCCATAATTAAGATCACGCTGCTGGTAAGGGCAAAGGCACCAATCACGCCATCCAGCGAGAACGACGCGTCGAGTAATTCCAAATACATGAATGATGCAAACGCCGCCATCCCCACTTTTTTAACGGGCGATAGTGCGGCTTTACGGCCTTTATCGAATAGTGCATTTAATAGGTTGAGTCCAATATGAAGCGTCATGGCGCAGATTGAGGCGATTAAAATCGTACCCTGGTGCTCGGATTCAACCGTAAAGTACAGGGTTGCCGACGCGAGCAGCATAATAAAGGTAGTGATGTTGTCGAACCGGCCGAGTTTGCCAAGGCGACGTTCCAGGAATCCAACCCAATGCACTTCTTTTTCGTAGTCAATAAAGTAACTCAGGGCGATCATCACCAAAAATGCGCCGCCAAACGCGCTAATAACCGGTTCGGCGAGGCTGAGGTGGTGTTCGTATTCGTGGGGGTGGTTGAGCGCCAGATTTACGACATCGCCAAGGCCAATGCCGGCGGTGAGCATGACAATCACCAGCGGCAGGATAAATCGCACCAAAAATACGGCAATAAAAATACCGACGGTCATGAACAGTTTTTGCCAGCGTGGCGACAGGGTAACAAGCACTTTACTATTAACCACGGCGTTGTCGGCGCTAAAGGTGGTTTCGAGCAGGGTTAATACAATCACGGTAAAAAGTGCTTGCCATCCCGCAAAAATGCCGGTGACGATCCAGATTCCCAACGTGGCCGCGATTGCAAACCAGTAAATCTTTAGCAGCTCCATAGTGTGGTTTATAGTACCGCATTTTGGCCGAGGCTGCCACCAAAGAAAAAGCCCGCAGGAAGGGCATCGGGGAAGGACACACCCTTGCTCCGTGCTTCTTCTTGCGGGCGCTTTGCGGCGCTCGCTCTAACGACCCCCACTCGGGTGATGTTAGTCTTTTTGGAGGCGTTGAACCATCGCTTCCTCGAGAGCGGCTATTAAAGGCATCGCGGCAACCACGTCACCATGTTTGTGCGCGCAGCGGATGATGTCGTAGGCGATGAGACCCACAGCGTCCTGGGCGGTGTACCACCCCTCTAGAAAACCCTTGATGCGGCTATGGATACCAATTGGCAGCGAGCTGAGCTGATGACGATCGCCGATTGTTTCGGCGAGCACCAACTCAATCATTGCTGATATGTCCGTAAGCAGTGGTGTATGGGGACCCCAATCCTGTGCCACTAAAGCCTCCCTAAGTTCGAGCATGGCGCTTGAATCTGGTTATAATACGGCCGGGCTTAGTGCGCAATATACGCCACAGATGTGCCGCACTAGACAAACAGATCAGATTACGGTAAAATTCGGGAGTATTACTTTTTAATGAATCACCCTGGGCGTATGTATAATCCTCCCGGCAACGGGATAAGCGCAGGGGAAGAAAGAAGGATTTTATGGCGGTAGCCGTAGATATTAAGGCCTTGCTCGCCGCTGGCGCGCACTTTGGCCACAAAACCAGCCGTTGGCACCCAAAAATGGCGCAGTATATTCACAGTAAGCGCAACGGGAGCCACATTATTGATCTTACTAAAACTGTTGAGGGTCTCGAGAAGGCCCTGCCTTTTGTGACCGAAACGGTGGCTAAAGGCAAACAAATTTTGTTTGTTGGCACCAAACGCCAGGCTAAAGAGATTTTACACGCCGCAGCCGTGGAAGCCGGCATGCCGTTTGTTACTGAACGTTGGTTGGGCGGTATGCTGACCAATGTTAAAACCACTACCGAGCGCATCAAGCACCTCAAAATGCTCGAAACACGCATGGCGGCTGGCGAACTTGCTGCTCGCTACAACAAGCTCGAGGTACAGCGCTTCCAAGAAGAAATCGACGCGCTTAACCTTAAATACGGCGGCATCAAAGATTTGAATGGCCAGCCTGGCGCTGTATTTGTCGTTGACATGGTCGAAGACAAAAACGCTGTGGCCGAAGCCCGCCGTTTGAATATTCCTGTTGTAGCTATTGCCGACAGCAACGCCAATCCAACACTAGCCGATTACGTAATTCCTGCTAACGACGATGCGTTAAAAACATTACAACTTATTAGTGGCTACGTAGTACAGGCTGTCGCCGAGGGTAAAGCCGGCCGTAAAACCGAAGACAAGAAATAGGGGGAATTATGGCAGTATCTTTAGACGAAATTAAACGACTTAAAGATTTAACTGGTGTTGGTTTAACAGATGCCAAACGCGCACTAGAAGATGCGGCTGGCGATTTTGATAAGGCCCTTGCCGAAATGCGCAAAAAGGGTCTCACCAAGGCCGAAAAACGCGGTGAACGCGAAGCGAGCCAAGGTATGGTAGATAGCTACGTGCATGGTGGTCGCATTGGCGTTTTGGTAGAAGTTAACTGCGAAACCGATTTTGTTGCCCGCACCGACGACTTTAAAAGCTTGGTTCACGATTTAGCCATGCACATTGCCGCCAGCAGCCCGCGTTTTGTGAGTATCGATGATATCCCTGCTGTCGAACGCGAAGCCAAAGCCGCCGAATTTACCGAAAAGGTAAAAAACGAAGGCAAACCCGAAAAAATGGTGGCGCAAATCGTTGAAGGCATGCTTAAAAAACACTTTGCTGAACAGTGCTTGCTGGAGCAGCCGTTTATCAAGAATCCCGACGAAACCGTGGGTACCTTGGTAAAAAGTATGATTTCTAAACTGGGCGAAAACATTGTGGTTCGCCGCATGGCTCGGTTTGAACTGGGCGTGAGCGAATAAAAATATCGCAAACAAAAAAAGAGACCCATGCCGGGTCTCTTTTGGTATGACGCAAAAAGCGGACCGGCCCCGCGCTGAGGTACCGCACGGGGCCGAGGGATGGGCTACTTCTTGAGGAATTCCGCGTCGAACACACCAATGAAGGTGACTGCTTGATCGTCGGTGGTGTGGGCATCGCTGATACTGATCCGTATCTTGTCGTTGCCAAACACGGCCGCGCGCCACATATTTTCGCTGTGGTCGTAGAACACCAGGGCGGAGTCCAGTGGCGTCCAGAACTCCCCGCCCGGTTTTTGCTTACGCACGTATACCGGTCCGCCCCTCCCCATCCTATGCAACCATATTGGTGATATCCAGGTGCCGACGACATCGCCATGTATTGGCGAGTCAAGGGCAACTCCGAGCCAGAGAAGGTCGGACACTTGGTCGACCTTGGTCATCTGGATATGGAAGCGGTTGTCGCCGAGCGAGATACCGATCATCCTGTCAACGTACCCGTTCTGGTGCGCTTTTTGCCGCCGCCGAGAATTAAATCTCAGCGCGGCATAGAGGAGTGCGGCCGCCACTAAGGCGGCCAGACAACCCAGCCCTAAGGTTCGATTGCTCACAGCTCTCCAATCTGATAGCCTTAAAAAATATTTTATCATTAAAATTTATTTTTGCAACCCCATGCTAGACTGGTAATATGTTCGACACACAACCGTACCAAACTCGCCTGAGCCAGGCTTTGGCTCATTTTGAAGACGAAAGTAAAAAAATCCGCACCGGCCGCGCCAACCCGGGTATGCTCGATGGCATTATGGTCGAAGCCTACGGCACCAAAATGCCGCTCATCCAAACGGCAACCATTACCGTGCCAGAGCCGCAATTATTGCAAGTCACACCGTTTGATCCAACCAATTTACCGGCTGTTGTTAAGGCCATCCGCGACGACCAAAGTCTTGGTTTTAACCCCAGCGATGACGGCCGCGTGGTGCGCGTGCCTGTTCCGGCACTAACCGCTGAGCGTCGCCAACAGATTGTCAAACAGCTTGGCGAAAAAGTAGAAGATTGCCGGATTGCCCTGCGCAATGTTCGCCACGATGCCCTTAAAGATGCTAAATCTAAAAAAGAATCCAAAGAACTCACCGAAGACGACGTTAAGCGAGTAGAAAAATCGCTCGACGATGCTATGCGTGACATACAGGCAAAACTCGACGCGATGGTTAAAACAAAAGAACATGAGATCATAACGCTCTAGGGTAATTTGCCTGTATAGTGTAGGAGTCTGTATGACGCTTACGCTGGAGGGTGGAGAGATTGGAAAGTTTTGATGTAGTGCTTGAACTGGCAGCAAGCAAAGTTGCTGAGCGGTTGAAGACTGATCCTAATTTTGCCACTGTCGAGAAAGACTGGCCGATATTTTGCCGGCGAGTTGCCGAGTTTTGTCTGTGTCGGGGTGCTTTACCGTGGGAGAGGAACAAGAAGGAGCAGCTTTGGCAGAAAACCTTGGTGCGGTGGATGGTCGAAGTTCTTTATGATCTAACTTCGCCAAGCGGAGCGTTCGCCGATCTGGAGTTTAATCGCGACCGGCTGGTAAGGCTCAGGCGTAATCAACAGGAGAACCCTGATGATGAATCGCTCGACGTCAAGCTGAACCGAGCGCAGATCAGAGG
>DATLJN010000109.1:0-1853 GCA_035538835.1 Magnetospirillaceae bacterium | reverse complement strand
GGACGGTCCCGTTGTCATGCAGTCGAGCTGTAAGCTCAAGAGCACGGGACCGCCGGCTAAAGTTTGGTTGGATTGTGGGTTGCATGACAATTAAGCGAAAAGGATTCAGCCCCATTGTTGGGGCGCCGGGCGGACGCCTTTGGTTTGCGTTTTGTTTTTGCCCAGCGAGCCTTCGCCAGCGCCGACATCGCGGCGCGTTTTTGCTCGGCGGATTTTCCTCCCCACCGGCTTGCGGCGGAGAGTCGCTGCATTGCGCGGGCTGCTTCGGATGCGGGATTCATTTTGCCACCTCAACAATGCGGTATGTGCGGCCGCGTTTACGATCACGTCCGATTTTTACCAGTTTTTCATTTTGCTTAATGCGGTCGCCGTAAAACGCCATGTCCTCCGCGTCTGCATCGCGCCACGGTGGACGTAACAGCGGGCCACCAGTGAGTCCATCAGCCGCGACAGCAGCTTCCAGCGTCGCGTGCGCTTCGCCGACCAACTCCCAATTAAACTCGGTGTAGTTGCGATTACTCACTTGTTCCTCGATGTAGTATTTTTTGGTCATTTTATTTGTTGGCTCGACTTACTGGGTCTTACACAATGCCGGAGAATTCGCAGGCAATCAGGACGCGCATAGCTCAACCTCAAATTTGCAGTTAAGTGCGGCGCCGTAAAAGGCCAGCTTGGATTGTTCATTGTCCCGAGCGTCAAAAACAACTGCATTGGGTTCGTTTGTCAGAATGCAGTTAAGCCGCGCGTCCAGTCCTGCGTAGAGCAATCCATAGCGCAATCGCCATTTGATTCGGGATAGCGCCTTGGTGCGGTGCTTTGTAAAGGCTGGCGTATTATTGCAAGCCACGGCAATTAGTTCGGAGAGTTTCGTTTGCATGACAAGCACACTTAACCACATTCACATAATCCTGTGAAGTATTATTTTCAACTAAATCAGATAACGATAAGGGAATAATGATTGCAGGGGTGAAATGACGGAGCTAGGTTGCAAGGCAATGGCAAGACCAACTGCAAGGGACGTGCAAGTCAATGCACAAGCGATGTATTTAGCAGGTGTTCACGCAGAGCAAATCTGCGAGGAATTGAGCATAAAACTAAACACTTTCTACTCGTGGGTATCACGCAAGAAATGGGTGCAAGGAAAGCGCAATAGGTCTGCAAGTATCCAAAAGGCGGTTGCGCAGTCGGTGAAGGAGGCAGTCACAGACCAAACAAGCGAGTTGCGAGAAAGGTTGAACGGAGAGCTTGCCAAGCAAATGGACGAGCTAGAAGCCAAGCCTGTGAAGTACGGCGAACTGTTTAGCCGTGGTCAGGGCAGGGCAGCTATGGTCAAGAACGTTGTCGAGTCATTCCGTGGCTTAAACGGCGGCGCCGAGTCAATCAACGTCGTGTTCGGCGTGAACGTGATCCACGATGCCGGCGATCCGGCCCCGATTGAGGTGCAGGCTGAGGTGAAGCCAGTCGAACCGGAGGTTTGATACCCCAATGGGTTGATTTGTATTATGTTTGGTAAATCCTCGTTAGCTTTACTCCGTTTTCCCGTACGCTGCTAATGGTGGCTTTTGCTGATTCTACTTGGCAGCCGAAATACTTAATTGCTAGGCTGGGCGCATGGCAAATAAAGTCGGTCGTCCACTTGGGTCTTTCAAGCGTGTTCACCCTACCCGAGTCAACGGCAGGGTGACGAAAGCGTATTCGGCGTATCAAGCGATGCTTGGTCGCTGCCACCGTGAAAGCTCACACAACTTCGCCTACTACGGCGGACGTGGGATAACGGTTTGCGACCGTTGGCGCGGACGTTCAGGCTATGATAATTTCATCTGCGATATTGGCGTACCACTTCCGGGATATAC
>DATLJN010000108.1:0-6054 GCA_035538835.1 Magnetospirillaceae bacterium | reverse complement strand
TCGAACAAACGTATGACGGCGCCAATGCCAGCCGCGCCCAAACCACAAAACAATTAAAAAATCTTGCCGATTCGCAGTATAAAGAGGCCACACAATGCATGCAGCGCGTACATTTGTAGACAAGCTGAGAGCAAATCCGGTCCAGCTTATGTGGTGGGTGTTTGGTTTTTTTGTGGTGCTCCACATATTTATCTTCCGCGATGTAGTGGTCGCGATCCCGGATATCATGCAAGGCAAGGCCACCATTGTGCGCGAAGAACTGATCCCATTTTTTGACTTTAGTTCCCAATTTTTTAGCGAAGGCGCTTCGGCGCTCACGTCGTCCGACGAAGTGCGCGTGACGTATTCATTCTGGACGGCGTGGGTACGGTACCACTATGTGCTGCCGTTCGCACTAGTGTTGCTCAATGCGATTTCGGCCTTTGTTCTGTTTTATGCGTTTCACCGCTTGGGCCGTTACTTTTATAAAAAACGGCTGTTTGGCGTGGTGGCGGCGATCTTAGCCACAATTCTTATCCACACCATCATGCTGTATTCAAAAATCGCCCATTTTTATGTCCTGATTATCGGCTTTAGCATGTTTTCCCTAGCACTCACTCTCATCTGCGAGCAAGTATTCTTTAAAAATACGCTTCAAAAGCGCAACATTTTTGCGGTTTCGCTGCTGGTGCTCGCCAACCCGGCAGTGCACTACCATGTGCTGTTCTATTTTATGTTTGTGCTGCTCATTATAACCCACGCGATTTTGACGTTTTTTATGGATCGGCCGCGCCTGTGGATACACATTAAAAAATGGCTGATCTACTTTGTAACCGTAACTTCGATAAGCCTTATACCATATGTGCTGCTTATTTATTTTGCTACCGCCACGACCGACGTATCCAGCCAAATCCCGGTCAATTACTGGATGATATTTTATGCGTCACTATCGCTGCCGTTTATTTTTTCACTCGATACCGCCGGGCACCTCGATCTCATCCGCTACGGCAATTATATAACGCCGTCGCCGCGGCTGGGCGGGGTGATTGTAGCCGTGCTTGTCGGGTCATTGTTTTTATTCAAACAGTGGCCGCGTGAGCATTTTGTGCGGCGCGTGTTGCTTGTATTTATTTTTAGCACTGTCGTCCTAGCTATGTGGATGACCATTGGGTATTCGATAAACAGCCCGTTTTCGTTCCATGAATTTTTAGGCCAGATCGCAACATTTTTTGAGGCGCAAAAAAATACCCTTGGCGACACGATAACTAAGGGGCTGGGTGTTTTTGTAAATATTTTGCGGTTTCCGCATAGGTTCCAGTTTATTTATTTTTATGGGATTGGCGTGCTGTTCACTATCGCGTTAGTATGGCTGCGCGACGCATGGTCACGCAAGATAAACAATGGAGTGGTGACTGTTGCAGTTGTACTATTAGCGCTCGCGCCGGTGATTGGCAGCAGCGATTACCGCACGGCGCTTTTGTCGGGCAATATGGCCAACTTTGTTGCACCGTATACCATCCCGCACGACCTTACGGCAATAAAACAGCAACTTGCACAAACCAAAGACAGTAAAATGTTCATTCTACCCACACTCGAAAGCGGACGCGAAATCGTCCAGGACGGCCAGCGGTATAGTTTTTTGGATAAATTCCTCATTTACTACCTAAACCAGCCCACGTTTTACTACGGTGTTGGCGCAAACACCGAGAACAAAATTAGCGCCTATCTTGCTTACCGCGCCATAACATCAGGGGAAGGGTGGTGGGAAGAAATCCTGGCAAACAACCTGGGCGTCACACATATCTTGGTGCCCAAAAAGCTCGAGCCACGAGCGCTGGGTATAACTTATATGCCCGATATCGGCCCCAAAATCGACGCGGCGCTCGACCAATCAAAAAGGTTTACCAAAACATATGACGGTCCCGAGTTCGCGCTGTATGCGCTTGCCCAGGCTCCAACAAACTCGACGCCTTTGCTCATTGATATGGGGTGGGATAATCTTGTTGCCCATCTTAAAAACGCCCACATTGATACACAAATGTACCTACCACTTCAGTTTAACGGACTTGCCCCCGGGCCGTTTACGCTTGCAACCGACAGTCCCGAACGTAGCTACTACGATCTTTACGCATCGCGCTCCACACAAATATTCAGGCCGAATCCCGTACTATTACCGTTTAAGGCAGAGCTTGTTGCAAGCAGTAATTTTACTAACAACGCCCTGTCGCTCACCACGTTATATAGCAAACAAGACGACTACAACTTCTTGCAAGAAAACGTGCCTACACTCACTAGTTTGCAGCGATCCTCGTTTATTGGTTTAACCGAGGGGTCGGTCAAGCTCGACATTAATATAAAAGTACCGGCCGACGGGACATACCGATTATTGTTGCACGGCGGTTCAAAGGGCGACACCATAACGGCGGTGGCGGGCGGCCAGCGCCTAACGTTTACCAAACTGCCAGACGACAAAGGCCGCGAAGGTGACCACATTGACTTTACGTACTTTTACACCGATATCAGCCTTATAAAAGGCGAGCACGTTATTGCCCTCGAAAACACCGACCAAAACGCCGTGCTGGTCGATTCGCTTATGCTTATGCCTAGTAATGACATTCCCGACCGTTTTACTACTACGGATACGCCGCTACTCAAGCTCACCCCAACAGCAACCCCGGGGCTTTACAAACTACTCCTAAAGGAGGCTATATGAGGCCGCTGCACCCCAAGGCCGTGTGGCTCATATATCTTGGGCTTGCGGCGATAATTATGCTGCCGCTTTTGCCGCCGGGCTATATTCTGACGCTCGATATGGTTTTTGTGCCGCACATGCCGTTCCCGGCAGAGCTTAGCAATACCTATATTCTAGACATGGCGTTGTGGGCACTCACTACTATTATTCCTGGCGATATCGTGCAAAAACTTATGCTGTTCGCCATATTAGTGGGAAGCGGGGTTGGGGCGCATGCGCTGATTAAAAGTCTGACGTCACTAAAACTTACTTGGGCGAGCTATTTTGCCGGCATCTTTTATATGGTAAATCCGTTTGTATATTCGCGGTTTATGGCCGGGCAGTGGCTAGTGCTCCTTGGATATGCGCTTCTGCCTTTTTTTACAAACGCCCTGCTACGGCTTATCGCTCAGCCGAACCGTACCCATGCGCTCCAGGCTGGCGCGCTGCTCGGAGGAATCGGACTGGTGTCAATTCATATGTTTGGCGTTGCATTTGTGATTGCTGGCGTTGGGGCGACTGTTGCCGCCTGGCAGTCGCGGCGGGCTACAAAGCTGTTTAAAAAAGGGCTGATGTGGGTTGCCGCCAGTGGGGGAGTTGCACTCGCGCTGAATAGTTTTTGGTTAGTACCGTCGCTGCTTGGCCACACGTCCACCGCCCAAGCGACAACCAGTTTTAACGACACACAGTTTGTCACCTTTGCGACCGATACTAACACGCCGCTCGGAGCGGTCGGTAACGTTGTGATGCTACAAGGATTTTGGTTGGAACCCCGCGCGCTGTACACACTTCCGCAGCAGCGAGTACCGGGCTGGCTGCTATTTGTAGCAATTATTTGGGTGCTTGTGGCCTTGGGGTTTGCAGCTGGCATAAAAACGAATCCGCTATTTACTAAACTTGCTGCCGGGTTAATTATCGCCGGCATAATCCTGGCAGCAACGCCACTTATTGATTGGCTGCGGCACGTCATCCCATTTGTTTCTGGCTACCGTGAGCCGCATAAGTTTGCGGTGCTTGTGGCCTTGGGGTTTGCTATGTTAGGCGGAATTGGCGTAGCCACCGCCACAAACTTCGCTCGGCGAAGGTGGAATTCACATGTATCCAAAGTTGTCGCCGTGGGGCTACTGTTCGTCCCCTATGTAATCACGCCGGTTATGGTATGGGGGTTCGGCGGACAACTCCAACCCAGCACATATCCGGGCGATTGGTACGCCATGAACGCAAAACTTAACGCCCAGGCAACCGACGGCGCCATATTATTTTTACCTTGGCATCAATATATGGTTTTTGGGTTCACCGGACGCATTATCGCCACGCCGGCCGACAAATTTTTTGATCGGCCGATTATCGTCAGTGATAACCCCGAATTCAACAACGTAGCGCCAACAATACCAAACGCCTACAGGCAAAAGATAGAGGCGGTGTTATTTGAACCCGATGCCGCCGCACGCCTGGCCGCGCTTAACATTCGGTACGTGCTTGTCGCAAAAGAATACGATTTTGATTCTTACACCGCCCTGAGGCAAAGTCCCGGCATGCAGTTGCTCAGCGAAGATGACTCATTCGAACTATATAAAAATAACGCGAAGGAAGAATAGTATGAACAAACTCGGCATTATTTTTGGCCGCATACCCCCACGTTTAAGACCGATTATATTGGGCGTCGTTGCTGTTATTGTGAGTTTTTTACCTCAATTCATCGGCTTGGTTTTTATTGCAGTGTATGCGGGTGTGAGTTTTGCACTAAAGCTTCCCAGTCGGACCACATTTTGGGCGGCGCTTGTTGCACTTGGCTGCATGTCGGCGGCTGTCGCAGCACAACAAGATATGCCCGCTCAAAACTTTGGCGCCTATAGTTTTATACTGTTTGTCGTCGGTGTTATTAGCCTATGTACCGAACTAATACGGGCGGCAAAAGCGATGCAAACGCATAAAGCTGTGGATAAACAGTTGCTATCACGAATTCATAAATGATAACCTTAAAAGGTTAATGCAATTAAGGGAGGACGTATGGCATATACAAGTACTCAGGCTTTAACTAGTAAAAGGGTAGGATCCAATAAACTCATTCTTGGGTTTTTGGCGGCGGTTATATCAGTGGTGGTAGGGACGACAGGTGTCGCCCAAGCCGCACCAGCTGGTAAACCAACGAAAGAACAGTGTGCGGCAGCCGGGTTTAAAAACTACGGCCAATGTGTCGCCTTATGGGCGAAGACCCACGGTGGCGGTGGTTACGGTGGCAACACCACCATTAATATCGACCTCGACCTTACCGTTATTGGTAATAACAACACCATTATCATTAGGTTGTGGGGCTAAACCAGCACACGAATTCCAAGTAAGATCCCGCCGACCGGCGGGATCTTTGTTTATACCTGATGTGTCCGTTCAAAAACGGCACCCCTAAAATTCTGGATTCTCATGACCGCACAGATACCGTAGGCTTGTACTGCCTGGAGCCGCCGCGCTCGCTCGGTCTTTTTTATGATCTGCCCAGGGGTGCAGCCACTCACTTGCTTTACGCACCGGGTGAGGTGAGCTTGATCGGCATACCCAAGACTATCAACCACCTGCAAAATACTATTGTTGTTTTGTAACAATCGCACTGCAGTATTCGCTCGCTGAACATTTTGCATGTATGTTGGCGTAAGTCCTATAGCCGTCATAAAGTGCCGCTGGACGGTACGGGGCGTTACATGCAGGTAAGATCCGGCCACAAAACGTTTAACAACCGAATCACTTGCCAGCAAGTTTTGTGCGATGAGATTAGCGACAAACTGTTCGGCAGTATCGAATGTCGGTGCCTGTAGTGTTGCTAGCATGGATTCTATCTTGGGATCAGCAAACACCCCTTCTTTACATATAATTCCCACATTTGTGTTGCCAGTTTGGTATGCCACCGGCGTGGCAAAGGGCGAGGGCCGACGGACATATACGCGGGACGTACCTTGTGGGGTGGTGACACAATGCACATGCAACCGGCCGTCGGATGCGGCAAGGTAATATCCATCGGCGGTATCTTGGCTATACCACACGGTTTCGATGAAGGCTGAATCAGATGATCGATGACGGAACTCGAAAGCCATACAATAAGTATAAATGTTTCCACGTTCCGTGCACGCCCTCAAACCTGCTACTATATTTTTGTCCCCATGAAACATCGACTCAAAAAAATAGCCCCGCACAACACCTTGGTGACTTGGTTGGTTCGTTGCGGGATAGTATTCGCGGTATTACTTATTGGTTTAGGCGCTTGGAACACACTGCGACCGCTGCCAGTGGTGTCAGCAACCGTGGCGAACCTGCCGCAACTCCCCGAAGCGACAACAAACCTTACATGGCCA
>DATLJN010000107.1:0-2491 GCA_035538835.1 Magnetospirillaceae bacterium | reverse complement strand
AGATGTATGGTCGTGTCATCTGAGTGAATGGTCAGACCGTCGTGTACTTCCACGCTCACCAGTCCGTCGGCGCCTTGTAATGCGACGCGGCCGATTTCGGGGATCATAACGTATCCGTCCTCTTGCCAGGCCTGTGTTTCTATCTCGTTACCACCCCAAAATGCTGCTGTGACAATGTAATTACCGATGTGTTGAGCGCGCTGTTTGCCCAGAGCAAAGCGCGCTTTGTTTGGCGCCTCACTGTATGCGGCTTGAGCTATCCTGTCGAGCCATGCTCCAAAAAGCGGGCTCGCCAGCACAGCTTCTGCAGCGGGCATGGTAGTAAATGTCCCAAAACGCTCGGCAATATCAAATTCGCGGTGCGGCAAGCTGTAGAGTTGCGGCCGACGAATACCTGGTTCGTTACTTTTAAAACGCAGGGCGGCAGAATCTGAATAATATAACGCGTCACCACTGGACATATCGTACTTATTTTAGCACTGCGCAGGCTCCGAGCCGCTTAAATATTTGAGCCTACTATGCGCTAGAATATAATTATGATATTCACCCCCGACCTCGAAGTGCTCTCATTTGACACGCAAAGCGAATTTCGTAACTGGCTCGAGACTCATCACGCATCGTCGCCAGGTATTTGGCTTAAAATTGCCAAAAAAGGTAAAGGTATTGTGACCGTCAATTACGACCAAGCGCTGGAAGAAGCCCTTTGCTACGGTTGGATTGATGGCCAAAGCCGTCGTTTAGATGACATCTTTTATCTGCAACGCTTTACTCCACGGCGATCAAAGAGTATATGGTCGCAAATTAACCGTGAACATATTGCGCGGCTTACTAAGGCCGGCAAAATGCGCCCGGCTGGTTCAGCTGCGGTAGAAGCTGCTAAAAAGGACGGGCGCTGGGACGCGGCATATGCCTCTTGGGCGACCGCAAAACCACCAGAAGATTTTATAGAGGCGCTTAACAAAAATCCTAAAGCCCGGGATTTTTATGCCACACTCAATCGGCAAAATACTTTTGGTATTACGTTTCGGATAGGGCAGGCTAAGCGGCCAGAAACTCGCCAAGCACGTATAAAAAAGTTTGTGGACATGCTCGCCGAAGGCAAAAAACCGATTGTCTAGATCGTGACCCCAGCCGTGTTACAATAAGGACACACACCTAAAGCGTGCTACCAATATCCGCGCGTCCAAGCGAAATAATGAAAGCATTATCCTTGTCACGACCTCTGCTTATTATGATTATCGGCCTCCCCGGAGCCGGCAAAAGCTTCTTTGCTGGGCATTTTTCTGAGACGTTTGGCGCGCCAATGGTGTCGGCCGACCGACTTCGTTTTGAATTATTTGAATCGCCGTCGTTTACTCCTGCCGAAACAGGGCTTATTAAGCGCATAGCCGAAATGCAATTGACTGAACTTGTTAAAACACGCTCGAGTATTGTTGTTGACGGTTTGTGTAATAATCGCAAAGAGCGCCAGCAATTTGAGCAATTTACCACAGCTCATAACTACGGCACGTTAATTGTGTGGGTGCAAACCGACGAGCCAACTGCTAAAACCCGCTCACTGAGCCGCAATCGTAAACGCGCCGGTGATGAATACAATGTAAAAATTTCGGCCGACCAATTTAAGCTGCTGGCCGCGGGGTTCAACCAGCCCGTCAAACAAGAAGATTATGTGGTTATCAGCGGCAAACATACCTACACAACCCAGGCTAAAATGGTACTGCGCAAACTAGCTGCACCCCACGTTCAAAAAGCCGAATCTGCCCACCAGCAATCCATCGAGCGCGAGCGTACTCCAGCAGCCCGCCCATCACCTCAAGGTCGCCGCAACGTCCTTATAAGGTAACGGCTTGGCCAACAGTATTTTGCATGACAAGGAATTTGGGTCGGTAACCATCCGCCGGTCGGCTTTATCGCGCCATATAAAACTCAAAATTGACCAGCGCGGCGGAATTGTTGTATCCATGCCAGCACGATCGCCGCTATTTTTAGCAAGGTCGTTGCTTGCCCAATCGCGGCCGCAGATTCGTAAGCATCTTAATCAAGCAGCGACATCGCAGGCCTCGCTATTACACGGCGATATTATCGGTAAGACGCACCGGCTCATCTTAACGCCGGGCGAGACATTTACCTCGCGGTTGCAGGGCACCGAACTGCATGTGACAATTCCGGCAAACGTAGAACCAACCGAATCACATGCCCAATACTTTATTAAGCAGGCCGCGCTAAAAGCGCTGCGTGCCCAAGCCAAAGCTTATTTGAGCCGCCGGCTTGACGCGCTTGGGCGGCATGGTGAGTTTAATTTTTCGGCTGTTCGGTTTAGCAATGCCGGCACGCGGTGGGGAAGCTGCTCGAGCACCGGCACGATCAGTCTTAATATCTGGCTCATGCAACTGCCCTTTGAGCTGATAGATTATGTACTGATCCACGAGCTCTGTCACACCCGCCACATGAACCACTCGCCGTTATTTTGGGAGGCTGTCGAACAGTTCGT
>DATLJN010000106.1:0-5315 GCA_035538835.1 Magnetospirillaceae bacterium | reverse complement strand
CGGCGATTCACCGGCGGCAACTGAAAGAAATCGCCGCATAAAATGACTTGTAAGCCTCCAAATGGTCGTGGATCTTTGCGCACGGTGCGCGCGACTTCGTCGATCATGTCGAGCCGGAAGTCGTGCAGCATCGATATTTCGTCGATAATAAGGACGTCGGTTTTTGCGATCATGTCGCGGCGGCCTTTTGGGATGTCACGGAAGAAGCTCGTTGGCAGTTCGTCGTGCACGCCAATGCCGCTCCAGGCGTGGATGGTGTTGCCGCCAAGGTGGGTGGCGGCCAAACCGGTGGTGGCAGTCACGGCCACAAATTTGTCTTGGTGTTTGGCGGCTCGGATAAATTCATTCAAAACAAACGTTTTGCCGGAGCCAGCTTGCCCGGTGAGTAAAACGCTATGTCCCTCCAGCATGATTTCGAGCGCGAGAGCCTGGTTCATTGCGTGGGAAGTATAGCATGAGTTGGGATGGGGTTGAATAAGCTGCCTTCGGGTACTCGCGCTATCGATGACCACAGAGAGTGCGTTACGTACCGGTTTTTGAGTAGTACCTCAAAAACTCGGGACTGCACTTCGCTGGACCCTGTCTGTGGTCATCGATAGCGCGATGCAACCAACCCTGTCTTCTCCTTCTGGGTACGCTCCGCACAGGAAAGTGCTGCGCTCAAGTTGGGGAACAACAGCCCCTTCAGGAGGAGGTACGTTCTGTTTGCTCCCGGCTCATTGCAATATCACCCCTGTTATGCCATACTACAAACGAATCTATGGAACGCGAATATAAACCGCCTACCGGAGCACCAGAAGCTACGACGCCTGCCGAGGCGTCGGCACCAGAACGCCCTTCTAAGCGCAAAAAAGAAAAACCTCGGCCAGAACAAGCCCCCGAAAAAGCTTCCTCGACCGAACAAAAATCCGACGGCCCAGAAAAGTCGCCCAAACAAAAGTTTGGTGCCCGAGTTATGAGCATTTTTTTTGGCGAAGCGGAACCACGGCCTGCTGCTGGCGAAGCCCCGCCAGTTGTCAGTCCCGAAAACACCCCGCAGCCGCTCGAGACAGAACCAATCGAACGTGCCGGCCGTATGCGGCGTTTAGCTCGTAGTGTCATTGCTTTTGTGCGCGGCGAGGCTGAGGCTGAACCTGCCCGCGCCCGTGCCGAAGCTCCCACGGGTGAACCACTCGATACAGAACCTCTTGTTGGTGCTGCAGACGATTTACGTGAGGCGGCTGACGATCTCGACGATACGCTACGTGACGCCAAAGAAACGCTGGTATATGAACGCAGCGGGGGATATTCCTCGAGTGAGCCTCATGCCGAAAGTTCACGTGATTCTGCCGGCGACTTCCGCGCCTCAGAACGGATTGTTCAGCGTGTAGAACAGCTTGAGGCGCGGGTTGACACGTCGAGCACCGTATCGTTGGCGGCAGTCGGGTTGGGTGTTGTCGCCGTACTCGTGGCTGGCCATGAATATTTTGCCCGAAAACGGGTCGAAAAGGCTCACAAGAAACTTGATAAATCTCACCAAGAACTCGAAAAGCAAGTGCAAAAACAGCAGCAAGAATTCGTGGCTCTCAAACAAGAAGAAGCCACGCAGATGGATCGCCAGCACCGCCAAGATTATTACGAGCGACTCAGCGAATTTACCCACCAGCAGGCAACCAGTACGCGCGAAGTGAACCGTGAGCTACAACAAAACATCGAGGCCGCTGTGCCGATTATCCCCGAGCCACTGCCCGAGGCACGAGTTGAACCACGAACGCCACAAACCATTGAACGCATTTCGCGGCCGGAGCCACTGCGCCGAGTCGAAAATGCCGATACTGTTGAGCAAGGCGGCCAATCGGGTAATGCCGGCACTGGCTTTTTTGGTGGCGGTATGCCTGGGGTTGGTGGCCGGTTGCAGCAGGCGATTGGTCAAGTTGGCTCATCGGTGCGTCCACCAGCCAAGGGCGATCTATCCGCCGAGGCGCAGCGCAAAGCGCGGCTTTCGAGTAGTGCCTGGATATATAGCGTCGGCTTTGTCATTGCCGTAACTGCCTTAGTGCTGACTCTTATATTTTCGGCTTAAATGTCGAGTACGACCCAGGCCGGGTCGTGATCTGACCCATTACCGCCCATTTTTGTGCGCCGCTCGATAAATGCGCCTGTTTGCTTGGCGGCCAGCGACTTGCTGAGCCAAATCTGATCAAATAATTCATATTGTGCTGGTTTGCCACTGGGTTTAAAGCGGTGTGTCCATACCGGACTATCAGGGGGCGATGATGACTGCGGCGCCGGCCGAGTTTCCTCCGCACTCTGTAAACCATTAGTGAGCTGTAAGCGCGGACTCGCCGCAAATGGCGCCAAAATATCGGCGTCGGGCGTGTCGTTCATGTCGCCAAGAATTGCAAATGCGCTATCTGGGCGAGTGACATTGTGGACGATCTTTGCAATCGTTTCGGCCTGCAACCGTCGCCGGGAATTGGCGGCTTTAGTACCGGCAGTTTGGTTTTGCATAAACGGCACAAATTTACTTTTAAGGTGATTCACAAATACGGTCAGAAGTCGCTCGGTTCCCGCTTTGTTTAAGATCTCAACCTGCAGCATATCGCGGCTAAACACTCGCTCACCCGGTGCTTCAGGGTGGCTAGCCGTTTGCCAGGTGGTCGCGGCGCCAATTGGATATTTCGACATCACCGCGACATCGATGAGGCGCGGGTCATTACCTTCAATTAACATGACGTGCGGATAAAATCCGTTTAGCTCGTGAGTGACAAAATAATGCAGTGTGTCAATATCTTCGATCTCTTGGGCGCAGAGCACGTCGAGGTTCATAGTTTTAATGCGTTCAGCAATCGTTTTGCGCTCGGCTGGGTCTTTGCGGTGCAGACCAATACCTTTGTAATCAATTTCTTTGCGCTCGGCCTGTTCGATGATAGTTTTTATCTTTTCGATCGCCACCGCGCCTTCTTTAAGTTCTGGCACTTCGGCCTGTAAGTCAAAGTTATAGCGCGAAAATAAGTTATTGACGTTAAATGTTCCTAGCGTGAAAGTCATTGGCTTGGTACCCCCAACTTGCAGTATACTGCGCCCGTGCAATTTGGTGGAATACGCTATAAACGAGTTTCGCGGATTTTCTTGCTGAGCGCCGGGTGTTTGAGTGTGGTCTGTGGTATTGGGCTGGCTGCAGCCGGGTGGCAAGTGAGTGGTTGGCTTTGGTTGATCCTTGTTTTGGGATTGTTTTTGGCGTGTCGGCAGCGGTTGGTGTGGCTGGCACTTCCGGCTGCGATGGCGGCGGGATTGGTCGTAGGTATGTGGCGTGGAACACAGCAAGTCGAAGCGCTGGCCGGGTACCAGGCCTATATTGGGCAAAAAGTGATCGTCACGGGAACGGTCAGTGATGACTCGACGTACGATGATCAACAGCGGGTGATGATGCTCGAGAATATTATGATCGGCAACGACCATCTGCCGGGCAAAGTGCGAGTCAAAACTTTGTCGCCAGTTGCGCCCAGCCGGGGCGATGTCGTGGAGGTACGGAGCAAATTGTACGGCGGATTTGGTAATTATCAGGCGGCACTATATTTTGCGGATGTGCGTGTGACAGTTGTGGCGCATGATCCGCTGAGTGCGCTGCGGCGAACATTTGCAGCACAGGTGCGGTCGGTGCTGCCAGATACGGAAGCTGGTTTGGGCCTCGGTTTTTTAGTCGGGATCAAATCAGCCCTACCCGAAGATTTGAACGATAATCTCAAAATTTTAGGTCTGACGCATATTGTCGTGGCTTCGGGGTTTAACCTAACGGTGCTTGTGCGACTGGCGCGACGGTTGTTTGCAAAATCGTCGCATTATCAAATGACGATGGCTTGTGGGGTGATGATCATTGGGTTTGTTTTGGTTGCTGGCTTGAGTCCAAGTATGGTGCGCGCCGGCTTTGTAGCTGGATTATGTGTGATCGCCTGGTATTACGGTCGTCGTGTACACCCGGTGCTGCTTTTAAGTCTCGCAGCAGCGGTGACGGCGCTTATTAATCCGCTGTATGTGTGGAGTGATATAGGTTGGTGGTTGTCGTTTTTGGCGTTTGCGGGCGTTATGCTTTTTGCACCTTTGCTACAGCGTCGCATTTTTGGCGAGCGCGAGCCGCGGTTTATTGGTCAAATTATTATCGAAACGCTGAGCGCTCAGCTGCTTACTTTACCACTGATTATGATGATTTTTAACACATTTTCGGTGTTATCGCTGGTTGCAAACATATTAGTAGTACCGCTTGTGCCAGTTGGAATGCTCCTCACTTTTGTAGCTGGCGTAAGTGCGGCGTTTGTCCCCTGGCTTGCCTGGCCAGCGACGTGGTTACTGAGTTATCTTACAAACTTAGTGACCTGGTTAGCAAGTGTTCCGTGGGCATCGGTACCGATAGCGTTGAGCCTGCCAATGTTTATAATGGCATATACAATACTACTGGCGGTTGGTCTTCATTTGTGGTATAAAACACACCATGACTACCTCAGTAAAAGTGTGATAGAATAGGGGTAATGTCCGGACACTCAAAATGGTCAACCATTAAGCGCCAAAAAGCACTGACTGACGCTAAAAAAGGCGTCGTGTTCACCAAGCTTGCCAACGCAATCGCCGTGGCTGCTAAGGGCAGCGCCGATCCAACCATGAACTTTACACTCCGTTTGGTACTCGACCAAGCGCGCGCTGCAAATATGCCGCTGGCTAACGTGCAGCGTGCAATCGACCGCGGAAGCGGTAAACTCGGTGGCGATGCAATCGAAGAAATCACCTACGAAGGCTATGGCCCGGGCGGTATTGCCGTGATTGTCGAATGTGCCACCGATAATAAAAATCGCACCTACCCTGATGTGCGCTTGGCTTTTAGCAAAAATGGCGGACATTTGGCTGAACCGGGTTCAGTTGTATTCCAGTTTGCGCGCCGTGGCGTGATTCGTGCTGGCTTTACAGGCGACGCCGACGAAGCCATGCTTGCGGCAATCGACGCTGGTGCCGACGACGCCGAAGTCGACGCTGAAGATCTTATTATCTACACTGACCCCAAAAAACTAGCCGCCGTGCGCGACGCGCTTGGCGGTGCTGGGCTGTCTGTTAAAGAAGCCGAACTGAGCTTTCAGCCCCAAAACACCGTGCTTATCACCGACCCCGAAGTCGCTCGCAAAGCCGAGAATCTCATGGACGCGCTGGATAGTCTCGACGACGTTACTAATACGTATAGTAACTTCGATATTAAAGAGTAGGTATTTTTGGCGGATCAACATGGTGTGTCCTGTGGGGCTGTTGTTTCCCAACTTGAGTGAAGGCGCTGTTTGCGCCGGAACGTACCC
>DATLJN010000105.1:0-1816 GCA_035538835.1 Magnetospirillaceae bacterium | reverse complement strand
AGACTTGAATGTTGGCCAGGATGCCCTTCAGTTTGTCCCCGTACTGGCGCAAAAATGGCTCAAACTGGGAGTGAAGTGGGCTAGGCAATTCATCTAGCGTGAACCAGCCAGAGTCATCAAACATAAGGGGTTCATTAATACGGAGGACAGACGAATCAACCTTGGCTGCAAAATCCATTGCTAACCAATGTGTTAGCGTGGCATCTTCAAGTTCTCTGAATACATCACGGTAGCCAATAAAATCTAGCTGGAGCGGCTCAACGTCGTATTCTTCCTTTAGCTCCCGGCGGACATTCTCTTCAAGTGTTTGGCCGTGTTTAAGTCCGCCCGCACCAGGGTCCCACCTGCCATGTTCATCACGTGCATTCTTACTACGTTTAGCTAGAAAAATTTGACCATCGTTGTTGTAGCACCAGAACACAGTAGTAATACCCGTAAAACTTGCACCCTTGTGTTTGCGTATATCTTCTAGTGAGAGTTTTGCAAATGCCATATATATCGATAATAACACTTTGTGACGAAAGGATGCGAACTCTTGAAACAGATTAGAAAACCTAGCAAAAAACAAAAAGCCGTCCAATAAACGAACGACTCCGTATCTGTAAACTTTCCGTGGTACCCCGGGTTGGAATCGAACCAACGGCCAAGAGCTTAGAAGTCTCTTGCTCTATCCACTGAGCTACCGGGGCGTGACCTCATTGTAACAAACAGCCGGGGCGTCTGCTCCGGCTGTTTATATTATATAACGAAAATATTGCTTACGCTATAGTTCGCGAATGACCTCGATTTTAGCACCAAGCAAGTTGAGCCGCTCGGCTAAATCTTCGTACCCGCGATTGATTGAATACACATTACGCAAAATTGATACACCAGGCGCGGCCAGCATACCAATCAAAATCAGCACGGCGGGGCGTAGGGCGGGCGGCGTAATAACTTCGGCGGCCTTCCAGTTTGTCGGGCCGGTAATAGTGGCCCGGTGCACGTCGAGCAGGTTAACCCGCGCGTTAAGTTTAGTGAGTTCGGTGTAGTAAATGGCGCGGTTTTCGTAGGTCCAGTCGTGAATGAGCGTCTCGCCGTGGGCGGCGGCAGCGACGGGTACAAAGTAGGGGAGGTTGTCCATGTTCATGCCAGGGTCATCGTGGGCTTCCAGTTTGTCGTCAAGCGCAACCAGGTTAGAAGAGTCCTTACAAAAGATATCCACCAGGCGCGTGATACCATTGGCGCCGGCGTACGGTTCGCTTATCTCGAGCTGCATGCCCATTTTTTGAAGCTTCAGCAGTTCGAGGTCGAGGTAGTCGATGGGCACACGTTTAATGGTGATCGGCGAATTTGTTGTGGCGGCAATACTTAGGAACGTCATGGCTTCGATTGGGTCTTCGCTGGGCCAGTATTCGACGTCTTTATTAATGGTTTTGAGGCCGTGAATTTTTAATGTATGCGTACCGAGGCCTTCGATTTTTACGCCAAGGCGTTCCAAAAAGTGACATACGTCAACAACCATGTAGTTGCTGGCCGCACGCCGGATTGTTGTAGCGCCGTCGATGCGAGCCGCAGCTAAAATAGCATTTTCGGTAGGGGTGTTACCACTTTCGTACATAACAATGCTGCCAGGTTTGCGCGGTTCGCTGATGCAGTGGTAAAAACCTTGCGTGGTTTTAACAGTAAGACCGAATTCTTCGAGTGCGTATAAATGGGGGAGTACTGTGCGCTCACCTAGTTTACAGCCACCAGCATACGGTATGTTAAACGACGGGAGTAGGTGCATCAGCGGTCCCATAAACATGATAATACTGCGAGTTTTGCGCCCGGCTTCGGT
>DATLJN010000104.1:0-3195 GCA_035538835.1 Magnetospirillaceae bacterium | reverse complement strand
TATCTCGACTTGACGGCTGGTTACGCAGGACATGCCAAGCAGGTGATCGACGCCATCGGCGACGCGCACTTAGTAACGCTGGTTGATCGGGATGATTTTGCGATTGCTGCACTGCAGCCTATTAAAGATACCGGAGCGCGTATAATCCACCAGGATTTTGCGTCTGCTGCGGCTGATTTGCATAGGGCGGGGGAGCAGTTCGACATGATCTTACTTGATCTTGGGGTATCGTCGCCACAACTCGACATCGCAGGCCGAGGTTTTAGCTTTTTGCAGGATGGTCCGCTCGATATGCGGATGGATCAGCAAAAGGGGCGAACAGCGGCGGATATTTGTAACAAAGCGTCTTTGGACGAATTGGTGCAGTTACTGCGCGACTACGGTGAACAGCCAAACGCTTACAAAATTGCACGCGCAATTATGGCGGCGCGGCCGCTGACCACCACGTCGCAACTTGCGAATGTCGTACTGAATGTACACCGCGGCCCCTGGCAAAAAAGCCATCCGGCAACGCGTACATTCCAGGCACTCCGCATTGCGGTCAACCAAGAGTTGCAGCAGCTGGCAAGTACGCTTAAACTCATTCCGGATTTGTTAAAACCGGGTGGGCGAGTAGCGATTATCAGCTTTCACAGCTTGGAAGACAGAATGGTTAAGCGTTTCTTTAAAGAAGAGCAAGACGCCGGCTACGAAGCGCGGTTACAGGTCATAACCAAGCAGGCAATCAGCGGTGCCGATCAAGACGCTCACAATCCGCGCGCAAGGAGTGCAAAACTCCGTGCCGCAGTGAACATAAAATAAACAGAAGGGTTACCATGAAAATTCAGGTAACTGGAACTTCTCGCAAAATTAGGGTCGCAGTTCGCCAAGCCTAATTTTTGCGAGAGCAAAAAATCGCCGCGCGGGCAAAACAACCGCGCGGCACCAAAACAAACATATGTCACAACCGTATTCTATAACTTTATCCCGCCAAACTTCCCGCGACGCATTGCGCCGCAACCAAAATACCGTCCGTTTTAAATTGCCGATTAGTCTTGGGCCTGTCAGCCATACTGTGCTGATTGCTCTAATGTTGGCCGTGCTTGGTTTGGTATACTTAACTCAGATCACCAAGACCAGTCTGTTTGGCTACCAGATGAAAGATTTGAACAATCAAAAAGAAAAGCTCATCAGCGAAAACAGTGATTTACAGGTAGAAACCGCTCGTTTGCAAGCGCTCGAACGTGTGCAACAAAGCAATGTAGCTAAGGCAATGACCGCACCGGCCGCAACCGACTACGCCACCACCAACTAACATGGAGCGCCTTGCGTGCTAAGAATTACTCGAACCCGCATTATCCTGGGTGTTATGGCCGCACTCGGCGCAATTTTTATTGTGCGGCTTTTTTATTTGCAAGTTATTCAGCACGATTATTACGAACAGCAAGCGATTTTAGAACATACCACCAAGTTTAGTATCCCGGCCAACCGGGGACTTATTTACGCACACGATGGCACTGATAAGTTCGCGCCGCTGGTGCTAAACGAGCCAGTGTATACGGTGTATGCCGATCCGTCGTATGTAAAAGAGCCGTCTAAAATTGTTGATGTTATGCGGCGGGTGGCTGGCGGCAACGTGATCAAAAACTTTGACTCGAATTTGGGCAACAAAGAATCGCGCTACACTGTTTTAGCGCGCCAAGTCAGCAAGACGCAAATGGAACTAATCGACAAAGAAAAGCTAGCTGGTGTTGGGTTTCAGCCAGAATCAAAACGGGTATATCCCGAAAATGCTTTGGCCTCACAAACACTTGGTTTTGTAAATGGGGAAGGGCAGGGGCAATATGGCGTCGAGGAGGCGCTGAACGAGGATCTTTCTGGTAAAGACGGCCAGCTTAAGGCGGTGACCGATGTAAATGGCATCCCGATTTCAGTCGGCACTGAAAGTGTGCATACGCCGCCGGAACATGGTAAAAATGTAGTACTCACCATCGACCGTAATATTCAGGCAAAAACCGAGCAAATGTTGCGTAGCGGGCTTGATCGCGCCAAGGCTACAAAGGGTAGTATTTTGGTGATGGACCCTAATAATGGACATATTTTAGCGCTAGCCAATTGGCCCAGTTACAATCCGGCCGACCTTGCAAATGTCACCGACTACACACTTCTCAGTAATCGTGCCGTGAGTGATCCATACGAACCAGGTTCGGTCATCAAGGCGCTGACGATGGGCGTTGGACTTGATGCGGGCCGAATCCAACCTGATACCAAATACAACAACACTGGGAGTATAAAAATCCAGGACGCAACAATTCGCAATGTACTCACCAGTCCGCTAGGGGCAATTACTATGACCCAGGTGTTACAGTTTTCGTTTAACACCGGTGCCGTGCAAGTGCTTCAGTGGTTGGGTGGCGGGGATGAGATCAACCAAAAAGGCAAACAAAAACTCTACGATTATTTCACGGCGCACTACATGTTTGGTCAAAAAACTGGGGTAAAAATTGCTGGCGAGGTTTCGGGTGATATTGTGAGTCCCGATGATCCTCAAGGTGGCGACGTGCGTTACGCCAACATGACCTTCGGCCAGGGTATGAGCGCCAGCATGATACAAGTGTTGGCGGCATTTGCTGCGGGGGTCAACGGCGGCACCTATTATGAACCGCAAATCGTTGACGGCTATCTGGGCGACGACGACAAAACTATGTCACCCATCCCAAGCACGATTAAAAAAACCGGCATCGTCAGCCAAGAAGCTTCGGCAAAATTGCGCCAAATGCTGCATGACGCACGCCAGGGGAGTAGTGCGGCTCACGGTGAAAAGGGTGGCTATTACACTGGCGGCAAGACTGGCACCGCTCAGGTTTACGACCCTCAAACCGGGCGCTACAGCGACACCGAAACAATCGGTAGCTATGTTGGTTTTGGTGGCCAAGATCGCCCACAGTATGTCATAATGGTGAGAGTTGATGATGCCCGCAACGGCGGCTATTCTGGGTCGGCCGCGGCAGCGCCTATCTTCACTGAGCTTTCAAACTGGATGCTCGATTATTTACAAATACAACCAAAAGGCTAGGTATGGATGCAACAATCTCGACAGAACTAATTAATCACCTGGTAACTATATTTTTGCTTGGATTCGGCGGTTTTGGGCTGACAATGGCGTTGACGCCGGTGTACACGTTTTTTGCGTATAAATACAAATTGTGGAAGGTG
>DATLJN010000103.1:0-4589 GCA_035538835.1 Magnetospirillaceae bacterium | reverse complement strand
AAGGGTAGCTTCGATGTCGATGGACGATTGCGGTGCGTAAAAATCAACATGATCCAAGCCGAGCGCATCGGTCGAACCCGGTCGCACTTGCATAATTTTTATCACCGGCATCGGCCACTCGGTAGCCGGCTTGCGTAGTACCATTTTTGCGATCCAGCGAGCATTCAGCCGGGTGTGCAGCACAAAATCACAGTGGTCACGCAGCGCCGCAACCACTGTATCATATGCCGCAACATCAGCGACCTTCCAGCCCACCGACGCCGGTTTGAGCGCCTCAAAAAACGGCTTATCAGAGCTTTCGCCGATTAGTGTCGCCCATTTTTTGCGGTAATCGGCCAGACTTGCATTAATTTGTTCGATCATGCCCACCCTTCCTTCTACGATAAAAGTTTTACTAACCCAGCTTCATCAATTATGGTCGTTCCGAGTTTTTCGGCCTTGGTAATCTTACTAGCACCCGGGTTTTCGCCCAGCACCAAATATGAAGTTGTTTTGCCGACAGACGTTTGGAAGGTGCCACCAAGTGCACGGATTTTTTCGGCAGCTTCTTCACGCTCCAACCCGTTCAGCGATCCGCTGATTACAAAGTTTTTGCCGGTAAGCGGACCATCCGTATTTACGGCGACCCTTTGTGGCGCAACGCCAGCATTTGCAAATTTGGCGAGTAACTGTTGATTAGATTCCGTCGCAAACCACGTCACAATACTTTCGGCTACAACTTCGCCCACACCTTCGACTTCGCGGAGATGGTCGATTGTTGCCACGCTTAGGCCGTCGAGTGTCTTAAAATGATTCGCAAGGTCGATCGCGGTTTGCGCCCCAACTTGCCGAATGCCCAAACCGTATACAAAATGCGCCAGTGTCGGGCTTTTCTTCTCCCGAATTGCGGCAACAAGTTTACTGGCCGAAACTTCGGCAAAACGATCAAGCGCCAGAAGTTGCCCTTTGGTAAGCGTGTATAGATCGGCAGGGTCACGGATGAGTTTGGCGTCGAGTAGCGCCATCACGTTTTTCTCGCCCAAGCCTTCAATATCAAGAGCCGCCTTGCTCGCGTAGTGCTGGATTTGATTGTGCACCCGCGCAGGACAGTGATCATTAGGGCAACGCCAGACAGCTTCGTCGGCCTTTAACTTCACGAGCGCTGTGTTACATTCTGGGCAATTTTTTGGCATAAAAAACGCTGGTTCCCGGCCGGTGCGGAGCGTCTTGAGTACTTCGACGACCTCTGGAATAATATCGCCGGCTTTGTGGATGATTACCGTATCACCAACACGTACATCTTTACGCTGCACTTCGCTTTCGTTGTGCAGCGTGGCCATTTGCACTGTGCTGCCTGCCACCACGACTGGCTCCAAAACGGCGACTGGTGTTGCTGCACCTGTTCGGCCGATGCTCACAAAGATATCTTTAACTTTTGTGGTCGCTTGCTCGGCGGGATATTTATACGCTACAGCTGCACGCGGCGCTTTGCCCACCACACCCAAAAACGCAAATGTTTCGCGGTTGTTTACCTTTACTACCAAACCGTCAGTATTAAATGGCAGGTCGTGGCGACGATCTTCCCAGTAATGCGCATACTGCATAACCTCGGCAATCGACGGCACAACCTTTGCTTGTTTATTGGCATGCAAGCCAAGTTCGCGTAGCGCATCGTAAGCAACTTCGTATGTTGGGATATCGGTCGGAGCATCACGGATCAGCTCCCACGACACAAAATGCAGTGGCCGAGCAGCCACTAATTTAGGATCGAGCTGACGAACTGTACCCGCCGCCAGGTTACGCGGGTTGGCAAACAGCGGCAAACCCTGCTTTTTGCGGGCAGCATTTAGTTTGGCAAAATCTTGCTTTAACATCACGATTTCGCCGCGTGCCTCGGTGCGTCCCTTCAAAAAGTGAGCGTATTTTTTGCTATGCCGCAGACGCAGCGGGATTGATTCGATGGTTTTAACATTTTGTGTTACATCTTCGCCCACCACACCGTTACCACGAGTCACACCCCGCACCAATACACCGTCTTCGTACACCAGCGAACAGGCCAAGCCATCCATTTTAGTATCGACAAAAAACTCAAACATGGCTTGCGGTGCCAGCTTTTTAATACGTTCGTACCAGGCCGTAACTTCAGTTTCGTCGAACACATCATTCAAACTGAGCATACGACTTTTGTGCTCAAAGCTTACAAATTGCGGCAAGGGCGTACCGGCCACTCGCTGTGTTGGGGAGTCAGGAGTAATTAAATCTGGAAACTGCTCCTCGAGTGCTGACAACTCATGCTTGAGGCCGTCAGCAGCCGATTCGCTCATAATTGAGTGGTTATTAACGTGATATTCGTAGCGATATTCGCTAATTAATTCGCGTAATTTGATAATTCGCGCGGCGGCATCGGCCCGTTTCATAACATACTCCTATATAGTTTATAGATGTAGGTCGCCGAATAGAGTACCGTCCAGGCACCTAATGCCTGTACTGCAATCGGCATAAGCGGCAGCCAATTAAAACGCAGCCAGCTGTCGAGCATAAGCATCGGCAAAAGGACAACGGTCCAGGTCAAAAACAGTATGGCAGCCAATGCCAAGATATGTCGCACAAGTCGCAGCCGGCGGCCGACCGCAAGCTCACTCGCCATTTGCATAGCGCGCCAAGGGTACATTTGGGGAAGAGTCACAACGACTAAAGCGGTTATCGACGCCGAGAGCCAATAGATCGACAGACAACAGAGCAGCGCTGCCGCGAGCGAGAACATCATAATTTCTATACCACCCTGGAGAAACCCGCCGCCTTGCGCCACATTTAGGACAAATAAACCAACTGCGCCAGGTGTGAGCTGCATGATAATAAAAAAGCCAACAAGAATATAAGCAACGGCTGGAGCGCCAGAGTTATACAGCGCATCGCGGACATTTATAGGCTGATTGGCAAAACGCATCCGCAGCGCCCAAATAACAGCAAGCCAAAAGAACACAGCAAGCAGCAATGCGAGGAACTGTTGCAGTTCGGTTAGCCCGCCGCTAAATACACCGGACATTGTAGAACTAAGAAGCGTAAAAACGGTGCTCAGCGAGCCAACGCTTCCGCCAAAAACTTGCAGCGTCGCCTCTTTTAACTCAATAAAATCGGCCTGAGCAATGCCCCCAACAAAAATATAGGTGACCGCAACATATACTGTCATTAGCCCGATATATAAACGGCGATCGTCCCAAATTGTGGTAAAACTGCCAATCGTATTTTGTTTCACCGTAATCAGTGGCGGTTCAGTACTCTGGGGGCGAGTTTTTTTAAAGCTCCGATGCGGACGTTTAGCTAAAAAAACGCGCCGTTTAGTGGCTATATGTTTCTTGAAACGCTTTAGACTCGCTCGTATTTTTTTTATCATATATTACAGCTTTGTGCCCATTGTCTCGAGTCGGGAGATACGGTCGGCAATTGGCGGGTGGGTACTCAAGAGCTTGGCTATAGCGTTGCCTTTAAGCGGGTTGGCAAAAAATAAATGAGCCGTTAATGCATTTTGCCGGCGCATCGATGAACCGTGGGCTTCAATCTTTTTAAGAGCGCTTACCAGCCCTAATGGGTGACGAGTGGTCATGGCGCTGGTGCCGTCGGCCAAGTATTCGCGTTGGCGCGAAATGGCAAGCTGTACAAATAAGGCAACAATCGGCGCAAGGATTGCGGCAGCAATACCAATTGCTGTCATCCACGGGCTATTATCTTCTTCGTCGCGCCACCACAGCATGTGCATCAACATGTCGGCGATGAAGCCGATGGCGCTCACCAAACCAAAAACAATCATCATCACGCGGATATCGTAGTTTTGGATGTGGCCAAGTTCGTGTGCCATAACAGCTTCGAGTTCAGTGTCGGTCATGAGTTCGAGCAGCCCGACAGTGGCGCACACCACGGCATGCGCTGGGTCGCGGCCAGTGGCAAAGGCATTGAGACCAGGATCATCAATAATGTACACTTTGGGCATTGGCATGCCGGTGGTAATGCACAGATTCTCGACCGTTCGATACAGCCGGGGGTTATCTGATTTTTGGATTTCGCGCGCACCATTAACAGCCAATGCAATTTTGGCGGCGGCAAAATACTGAACGAGCGCGTATACCCCGCCAATAATAAGCGCCATATAAAGGAAGCTTGGCGCATTATATAGCGTGCTAAAAATCCAGCCTAAACCACTAATAATGACGATGAAAATCGCCATTATTAGAAGAGTTTTACGTTTGTTTGCGGCAATTGCGGAATACATCAGACCCCCAGGCGATTTAGCCTAGAACTTAGCTTCGACTGGTTTTTCGACTTCGGCTTGGTCTTCTACTTCGTAGAATTCACGCGGCTTAAAGCTAAACATGCCGGCGATAAGGTTCGATGGAAAGGTGTTGATCTTGATGTTCAACTCGCGGGCAGCACCGTTGTAAAAGCGGCGCGAAGCCATAATTTTGTCTTCGGTGTCGGTAAGCTCGGCTTGCAACTGTTGGAAGTTTTGGTTAGCTTTGAGGTCTGGGTAGGCTTCAGAGACAGCAAACAAGCTTTTAAGTGCGCCTTCAAACTGGTTTTCGGTTTGCGCGGTTTCTTTAACACCTTTTGCGTTG
>DATLJN010000102.1:0-2407 GCA_035538835.1 Magnetospirillaceae bacterium | reverse complement strand
GAAGGCATAGCCATCTTGCATAAAGTAGGTTGTAGAACCGGATTTAAGGAACATGTTTACCGGCACAAAGCTTGGCGCAAGCGAGTACGTTGCATTACTGCTGACATCCACGGGCTGGTAGCGGCGCGGCGAGCCGTAAGCATGCAGTATGTCGATGGTTGGTATGTGGTAGAACGTGCCGTTAACCATTGTGTACACATGGCCTTGGTCGCGGTTGCGGAGGATGGGCGAGGTGATGTCGGCGCCCGGGATGAGGTCGTCTAGGCTAGCGATATCAACTTCTGCGATACTGAATGGTCCACCGAGCAGTGCGTCACGCATTGCACCGGTTAGTTTGTGGCGAACACTATTATCAACGAGGTAATAGGTGTCGGTTGTTGGCTCACGAACGATTGATGAAAGGCCGGTTGAGCTTGTGGCGAAAGCATCAAACAACTGTGCGGAAATGATGGTTGGTTTGTAACCGCCCCAAGTGTTGGCGACGGGCATAATTGGTAAGTGATATTTTTTGCCGTTGAGTAAACGATACCAGTGTGGGGAATCCTCACGGATAACGGTGGGCATGGCAAGTTCGGGTCGCAAGAAGTTAACGCTGCTTGCGGGAATGTTTGTAAAGGACGCACTGCCGAGGCCAAATGAGCGCGCGACAATTGGGTTGGTAACATCGAGCAGCCGGCCTTTATCAACGACAAATTTTAATCCATTAACGCTGACATATGGGGTTGTAAGATTGGCGCTTTGCGGAATGGCGTTGTAGGCGGCCGACGTAAGGCTAACGGGATTAGCCTGCCAGCGATAGAACGCGTCGCTCATTGGGAATGTCCAGCGCGAGCCATTATCGAGGAAGGCGATTTTACTTTCGGACGGTTGCGAGACATAAAACGTTGCTTCGCCGCCGTCGGGCATGGTTGCGAGTAGGGTGAAAGCTGCCGAGGCCTGCCATTTTTTATCGTATTGGCCCCAGGCACGTTGGAGTTGATCGGTGGAAAGCCAATATTTTTTGCCGCCATCGACATAGTAGTAGCGATCGCCGAACCAGCCGAGGCGATCAAGATCGGGCAGCGTGCTATAGCTGTCGAGTTCGGCTTGCGATACAGTGCGGACGGGCTTTTTGTTAAGCCCCCAATCATCGTAAATGGCGCCAGATGGAATCCAGCGTTTTGTTGTGCCAACCACTAAGAACCAGCGGTCGTCACCGGCGGTTTTTATGACGTCCCAGCCGAATGGATCGTAAATTTGTGTGCTGCCAAACCAATCGGTAAAGTAGCGCCAAAAGTTGCGGTTGCCGTAAGCGCTACAACTATCCCCTGTCCCGTACATATTGGCGAGCGCCGCGGCGTTGGGGCGGTACGGCGTGTAGTTATAAAGTGACGCCGTGGCTTGGTTTTCGATAAACACCGTGCTGCCGCCACAACTTGATTGCGGATTCCATCGCACAAAGTTATTTTGGTTTGGAACGTGGTTAAACGAGTTTGAATTGTTGGCGTATTGCCTAAATTGCCAGGCAGCTTTTTGCACCTGGTTGTAAAAACCATAGTACTGCGCGTCACACGGCGCGGTATCCGGGCAGCCGTACCCGGTGGCGCTGCGGTATTGTATCGGCCACGGCCAATCGTCGGTAATGAGACCCTGTTCTTTTTGGAGTAACACAATTAAAACCTGTGGGTTAATATTGTAGCGCTGGCCCGCATCCCAAATAATGTGTGCGGCGCTCATTGCACCGGATGGGATGGGACGGCCTTCGAGGTTGTTTTCGTGCGTGGTGGGATTTTCGTGGTAATCCCGAACGCAGGTGAGCGGGAACACGATGCCACGTGACTCGGAATATGCCCGGCGAGTCGTGCCGCCATACGGCTGAGTTCCCCAATTATCACAGCTGGGGACTTTCGCATTTAGAAACGCCTGGATTTGGTCGATGTTCATAGCGCCACTGTTATTAAACACGGCGTCGTCGATAATACGCCCGGCATTAAAGTCGGCACCATTTGCGGCAAGCGCAGTTGGCATGGCGATAAATGCCGTCATAACACTAGCGATACCTAAAAGGCCTAAGCGACGAAACACACTCATGGTGTTACCACAAATGTCGTGGTTGTGGGTTGGCTGCTAGCACTCCCATTTTTAGCAACAACACTGATTTGCCACTCCCCGCCGCTAAAGGCGCTGGCTTCGACGTCTCCATTACACGTGATGGTTGAGGCGCTGATCGCTATAGGGAATGTTTTGGTAAAACTAGACCCCGCACGGCTGAACGTCATGTCGCAGGTGCCCGAACTTGTACCATTTACAATAGTCCGCACATTAATCGGTTGCCCGGCTGCGGATTGCCCAGCGCGCGAAATAGTGACGATGAGAGTTGTATCGGGTGACGTTGTGGTTGTACTGCCGTCGCCGGTCGTATTGTTAA
>DATLJN010000101.1:0-12193 GCA_035538835.1 Magnetospirillaceae bacterium | reverse complement strand
GCTCCATAGTGCCGTGGTAGTCCAAATGGTCCTGGGTGAGGTTTGTCATAACCGCCACATCACAGGGCACACCCCACAGGCGATGTTGATCTAACCCCTGACTCGTAGCCTCGAGCACAATATACTCACAACCAGCGGCCTTCATCTCGGCAAACATGTGCTGCAGCTCAAAGATGTCGGCCAAGGTGCGACTCCCCTCTTTAGGCACGAGTTTGTCGCCGTATCGATAAAAAGCCGTAGTGTTTAAGCCAACCTTGTGGCCGGCGGCAACTAGCATGTCGGCAATAAGGGTCGCAGTTGTGGTTTTACCATTGGTGCCAGTCACCATAATCACCCGGACATCTTTGGTCGGGAAACCATATCTTACATTAGCGGCAACGGCGGTTAGCAGATGATACTGATTTAATATTGGCTGTCGAACATGCTTAGGTAATAGGGACTTTAATAACTTCTTAGCTTTTTGCATACTTCCTCACTTCTCTGCCCCTATCATAGCAAATTGATGGTAAAATACTGGGCGAACCGAGCCTAAAGGAGCGATCTTGAAGATCGTATTCGAGACCACACAGGATATCGCCCTCAGTTCCCTGGAGCAACGTTCTAAAACAGTGCGTGTCGGCGTTGGTGCCTTCTTGGGCAACAATGTTCACACCGTCGCTTATCTGAGCACGAAAGGGGTATGGGGAGTATTTTCGCTTACCGACGATTCGCACCGGTGCCAACCGGGATGTGGCCTCAAGACCGAGTTACTTGGGGTGGCGCGAGCGCTAGGGCGAACAACCGAGCGGCCCGAACACCTCACCATCGCTGTCACCGTTCTAAAAGCGGGCACCTTTCTTGATGGGATCAAGAGCCGAGGGGTGATACCGCAGTGGGATTACTCAACCGTTATCCCTGATTACGCGGAGCAGTTGGGGCGACTCAGCGATTTGGCCTGGTGTATCGGCTCACCAACGTCGCCTGCAACCGAGGCGCGCGAGATAGCAAGGCGTGTCCACAGTTTCGTCACAAGTTGTAGCCGCGGAACACCACTCCCAAAGGTGATCTTGAGTGGCTGCAACAAGTTGGCCGAGCAGATTCTAGGTCGGGCGTAAAGTCCCGGGGCCTCTTGGCCCCGGGCAAACCGTTTGCAATAATTACCATTTTTACATACACTACCTCTGATAATGACTATTCTTGGGATCGAAACAAGTTGTGACGAAACCTCGGCTGCAGTTGTGCGCGACGGCCGACATCTGTTAAGTAACGTCGTGCAAAGTCAAATTGACATCCACGTCGCATTTGGAGGGGTAGTGCCAGAGGTAGCAGCACGCAGCCACATCGAGGTTGTATTGGCGGTTGTCGACCAAGCGCTCAAAGATGCCAAGGTAAACTGGGACAGCATCGACGCGATTGGGGTCACGTACGCGCCCGGTCTGATTGGCTCGCTGCTCATCGGCGCACTGACTGCCCGTACCTTGGCGATCGTCAAAAACAAGCCGCTCTACCCTGTTCACCACGTCGAAGGCCACGTGTACGCTAACTTTTTACTCGATGAACAACCCCAGTTCCCTATGCTCTCACTGATTGTCAGTGGCAATCACAGCCAACTTGTGTTATTCCGTGAGCACGGAGATTACACCTTGCTCGGCCAAACACAAGATGATGCCGTTGGCGAAGCATTCGATAAGGTGGCCAAAGTGCTCGGTCTTCCCTACCCCGGTGGCCCATCTGTCGCAAAAGCTGCACTCGACGGTGACCCCAAGGCGTACAAATTCCCCAAGGCACGTATGCAAGGTGCTTACGATTTTAGCTTCTCCGGCCTTAAAACGGCCGTCCTGCGTCAAACACAAGCATTATGTGGCCAAAAGCATGACTTCCCTTCCACGCAGCTTGCAGGGCTTCTTACAACCTCACAACGCAATGATATTGCCGCATCATTCCAGCACATTGCGGTTGAAACGTTGATTGATAAAACTATAGCCGCCTTCCATGAATACTCCCCGGGCTCTGTTGTTATTGCTGGTGGCGTGGCCGCTAACCAGGAATTGCGTCGCCAATTGAGCGAACGACTACCAATCGGCATTAATTACGCCCCCATTTCGCTGTGTACCGATAACGGCGCCATGATTGCTGCCCTCGCCTACTACCGTGCTAAGGCCGGTAAAAAAGGTGACCCCTATTCTCTCGAGGTCACCCCAAGTCTGTCAATGACCGCGCTTATTTAATATTTTTGTAGTCTAAATAACTCTGAAAACTGCTGTCGAAGTACTGCTTGGCATCCCCTGATGCGCAGGTGTAGGCACGAAGCGCTTTTACTTTATCGCCGGCATCGGCGAACTTATCATCATTAACAGATGAGCAATAGCGGGTGAGTCCTTCATTCATAAACATGCCGTCCAGCACATGTGATGTCATCATTGTAATTACTACAACAATAAATCCAATATTTGCAGCTATAGAAAGCGAAATAAAAAACTGCTTCCACGACATATTGTTACCCGTAACAGATACCGTTGACTTCTTTGCTTGTTTTGCCCCAGCCATAAGACATTCTCCCTTTCCCATACATATACCACAAAGCTCATGGTTATTCACGATGTGGAAAAGTAGCGAAGTATGAATTATTTGACGAGTCAGGCGGCAGCGAGTAAAGAGAGGGTCAAGCGAAGTGCAGCCCGCTGTTTTGAAGTACCCTTCAAAACCGGGTGCGAAACGCACTCTCTTTACTCGCTGCCGCCTGACTCGTCAAAACTAGGCTTGCGTCCCGAGGCAACCTTCGTTAGTCTTGACTTGCAGATTTTTAAAGACATCTGTGACCAAGGAGTGGTTCGTGTTATGATGGACTGGAAAATTTCCAGACTTATTAGCGTCCAGTTTCGTGTGAAAGAAGAGTGAGATAAACAGATATGAAACTTCCAAAAACGTATGAACCGCAACAGTACGAGCCGGCCATTTACCAATTATGGGAGCAGGCTAAGGTTTTTGCAGCCACCAAGTCCAAAACCAGGGACCATTTTAGTATTATCTTGCCGCCGCCGAACGCCAATGGTAATTTGCACGCTGGACACGCGTTAACAGTGGCCATAGAAGACGTTGCTGTTCGCTACCACCGATTAAAAGGGGACGGAACGGTGTATCTCCCTGGTGCAGATCATGCAGGTTTTGAAACGTGGGTCGTGTTTGAGCGGCAGCTCGAAAAAGAAGGGAAATCGCGTTTTGACTTTTCACGGGAGCAACTGTATCAGATGGTATGGGATTTTGTTGCAAACCACCGCGGCAACATGGAAATCCAACTTCGACAACTTGGCGCCAGTCTCGATTGGGATAATCTGACATTTACTCTCGATAAAAAGGTGATCGAGACCGCCTTTGCAACTTTTAAACAGATGTGGGATGACGGTTTAGTATACCGTGGCAAGCGCTTAGTTAACTACTGTACAACCCACCATACTGGCTTTGCCGACATCGAAGTAGCCTACGAAGACCGCGTGACACCCCTGTACTACATGAAGTATGGCCCATTTACACTGGCAACCACCCGACCAGAAACAAAGTTCGGTGATACCGGTGTTGCGGTACACCCAAGTGATGAACGCTACAAACAATACATCGGCAAAGAACTCGAAATCGAAGGGGTTAATGGTCCGTTTACTGTTACCGTTGTGGCCGACGAGTTAGTAGACCCAGCATTTGGAACGGGGGTCGTTAAAGTCACCCCGGCACACAGTTTTGACGACTGGGAAATAGGGGAGCGGCACAACCTACCAGCTATATCTGTTATCGACCAAGATGGTAAGATGACTGAAAAGGCTGGGCGGTTCGCTGGAATGACGGTTCTCGAGGCACGCGAAGCCGTTGTAAAAGCTCTCGAAGAAAAGGGATTACTTGTAAAAGTTGACGCACATTATAAAAACCGCGTCGGCCTCTGTTACAAGTGTAAAACAGTCATTGAACCAATGCTCATGGATCAGTGGTTCGTAAAAGTTAAACCCCTCGCCGAAAAGGCTATAAAAGCTGTTGAATCTGGTGCGATCACCTTTTACCCGGCGAGCAAAGCCAAGGTACTCGTAAACTACTACAAAAACTTGCGCGACTGGAACATTAGCCGCCAAATTCCGTGGGGTATTCCTGTGCCAGCCTTTCAGAGCACCAAAGACCCAGATGACTGGATTTTTGATACTCGAGTCGACCAGACCACAATAGAGGTAAACGGCACCACATACACACGTGATCCCGACACCTTCGACACTTGGTTTAGCTCGGGCCAATGGCCATACATCACTACTGACTACCTCACCAAGAGCGATCTGGCCAAATTCTACCCGAACAGTGTTATGGAAACCGGTTACGACATCTTATTTGCGTGGGTGTCGCGCATGATTATGTTTGGCCTATATCGCACTAATCAACTGCCATTCAAAACAGTATATTTACATGGTATGGTTGTGGACCAATACGGCCAAAAAATGAGCAAGAGCAAAGGTAACGTGCTCAACCCAATGGAACTGGTCGCCGAGTACGGCTCCGACGCCACCCGCATGGGCTTTTTGGCCAACCGTACCCCTGGCGTCAACCAACCATATCAACCGGCAACAATGATCGCTGGGCGTAATTTTGCTAATAAACTTTGGAACATCGCCCGGTTCATAGAAGACAAGCTCGGCGACAACTACAAAGACCGCGAGCCACAACCACAAACCATCGCGGACCACTGGGTAATCCAACAACTCAACAAAGCCAGTAGGGAAGTGGGGGAGTTGATCGAATCGTATCGCTTTGCCGAAGCTTACGAGGTTATGTACCATGCTATCTGGGATGATGTTGCAGACTGGTATATCGAAAGTAGTAAAAACAACAACACCAATTCTGTATTGGCATATGTGCTCGAAACCATCCTCACGCTGGCACATCCGTTCGCACCATTCGTAACTGAAACAATTTGGCAAACCCTCAAATGGGAAGACTCGATCCTCGCCGCGGGCAGTTGGCCGCAGCATGCCACCTTCGACGCCGCTAAAGCCGTTGAATTTAGCACCCTACAAAACTTAGTAAGCGAGGTGCGGTTCTTAAGCGCGCAACTCGTAAAAGGCAAACTTACGCTGCTTGTAAAAGATGATACGTTAGTGAAGAACAACGAAAAACTCGTGCAGCATTTGGCGCAGCTCAAGGCTATCGAACATGTCAAGCAGGGAAGTGGTCTACGCCTTGCGGTGGCAAAGCACGAAGCCTGGCTGGATATCGATGCCAAAACGCTCCAAGAACACCGCGAAAAACTCGAGGAACGACTTGCCAGCGCCCGCGAGAACATCGCTCGGCTCGAAGTCCGGCTTACCAACAAGGCCTATGTCGACCAAGCGCCATCAAAAGTTGTGCAACAAACCAAAGATCAACTACAGGAACAGCGCACGCTTGCTGAGCGGCTCGAGCGCGAAATGAACAGCGTCAGCGCTTAAGATACATTAAGTGAAGTAAGGTGCCACCACAAGCGCAGCCGATCGGCGAGGCGGTTGCTAAACACCGATGCTTTATGGCGGTGGAGTAATCGTAATGAACGGGTGTCGGTTTGGTGGCCGTCGCCCGGAGCATGAACTTTAACGGCGTTGTCACCGTGATGATGGAGGTCGTGCGCAATTTTTACCGATTGATGGGTGTCATCAATCTTTTTTTGCGCGTCAAATGTAGCGGCGAATGGCACAGCTAAATCTTTGCTGTGGATGCCACTCATAAACACAGCCAGCACAAGCAGGAGTGATGTACATGTTTGTGTGGCCCTAGAGTGAATCATATTTTGATGTTTATTTTAAGGGAGCTAATAATTAAACATTAGCACAATATAGCTATTAAGTCAATTTAGGTATATAAAAACAAGCCCGGAGGGTGGGGCTTGTTTTTAAGAAGATCTTAGCGCTGCCCGGGATCGGCAATGCTTTTGCCCGGCTGGGGTGACGTGCCAGACGATGGCACATTAGTTTCCATTTCGACATCTTTTGCCTGGCTAAACAACTCGACATCCATAACTAGCATCGGTTCGTTGTTGGCGTTGAGGCCAATCACAATCCGGTGTTGCTGCATGTCGGTGTAGGTAAGGTATTTGGCGATTTCGGGATCGTTGCGTTCGGCACGCACACCCCAACTGTTTAGCTCATCAATCTCGATAATCCGCAAATTTGGTGCCGCTTTAGCCTCGCGTAGTCGGTCGTTTAAATTTTGCTGATACAGTTTATTTTTGGCCTCGATTGCGCCTTGATCCATAGCGGACATTTTGTCAGTGGCTTTAGCTACCAGGTCGTGGGCGCTGACCGGTTGGTTGGTGAGCGTGGCAAAAGTAAGCGCACCCAGCACAAGGGCGCTCAGGCCGACACCACTTAATAATGATCGTTTGTTTTGCATTGCAGTTACTACTCCTGTTAATGGGTTTGACAAGGCACGCGCAAAGCGGAACCAGCCAGCCTGCTGATGGGCATGCCTGGCGAGCAATCGGCGCTTCAGCGCTTGTTTATGGCGCGGCAGCGTAATAGTGGGCCGGCGGCCAAGCGATGATGTATATGTATGGAGGTCTTGCTGGTTCATATTCTTTTAGTGCCTTCGGGGGTTATAATGCTACGCCGAGCATTTGGTTGCACGTTCAACCGTTTGCGGACCAAACCCAGGCCGCGGGACAACAGCGATTTTATCGTGCCATCAGGCTTTTTTAATATCACGGCGATTTCGCTGATCTTTTTACCTTCCATAAACCGCAGCGCGATCACCTCTTGGTACTTAATGGGGAGGGTGAGTAATATATGCTGGGCGCGGTAAAAAGTGTGCTGCCGCTCTAGGTGATTCTGCGCTTCGACAAGTTCCAGGTGTAAATCGGTGTCAGCCATCGGCTCAAAACCGTCACATTCTTGGAGCTCTTCGAGCGAAGCGTGATGCCGTTGGCTCCTAAAGTACATCCGCAGTTCGTTGGTGGCGATTGCAAACAACCACGCTTCGATAGAAATCCCGCGCCAACGAAACGTACTGAGTTTACGCAGTGCCTTAGTGAACGTTTCGGCGGTTATATCCTGTGCGGCAGTCGCATCGCCGGTGCGGCGAGCGGTGTAATTGAGAATCTTGGGATAGTACGCATCAAAAATCTCCCCAAATGCGGCCGGATCCGTTTTGGCCTGTTCAACCAACGCACGTTCGTGTGTTATGTCCATTGTTTTTATAATGCACCAACCACAAAAGGGTTGCAGCCTAAAACGCCAGGCGTTCTGCCATTGCCGAGAGCGCGGCGTGGTCGGGTTCGCTCATGTCTTCGGTAGCAGCAAAATCGGCAGGAGTTTGACAGGGAAGAACATGCACATGCACATGCGGGATATCGAATCCCATCACTTTAAGACAAATTTTGTAATCGGCGCCAAACACCTCGGCTTGCCGGGCGGCGACTTTTTTGACGGTGTGCATGAGCGCTATGTAATCGTCGTCGGCGAGTTCGTGTAGATCAGCCACCTGCACTTTGGGCACGACAAGGGTGTGGCCTGGGCGGGAAGGGTGGATGTTTAAGAAGGCGAGGGTTTTGGGGTCTTCGTAAACTTTGTGAGCGGGGAGTTCGCCGCGGATGATTTTGGTGAAGATGGTGGGTTGCATGCACTAATTATGGCATACGAGTCAGAGAGCTCAAACCAACCCCTATAACGCTTAACTTTACTCTAGTCATAACAATCGTTTAGACTTTCAATATGCTTAATCTAATCTGGGACTATTGGTATCTAGAACTTGCATTACTTATCTTGGGCGGAATCCTTGCCACATTACTCAAAAAACCCGCTGCATTTTTATGGATCAACTTCCGCGCGCGAGCCCAAGTCATCCAACGTTATTGGGCATTCGTCATACCCTTTACCCTTATCTCAATCACCTCATATGTGTTGATCCTTGTGTTCAGTCCTGATGCAAAGACGGAGCTGTACATAAATATTCTGGGACAGGCGACAACACTGATATTCGCAATATTTGTCGGCTACTTCGCTTTTGCGCAAGTAGCCGCAAGTCGTTTAGATAATTTGGTCGAGCAAGGAAGAAACGAACTAAATAACCAAAACTTTGTTCGGGCGTCTTCAACCTTTGAACAGGCCCTTGCTATCGCGCCTAAAAGCTACAGCGTTCTTTCTAATCTGCTTGAGCTATACATTATCAATGGAGATTACACACAATTTGACGAAAAAATAAATTACCTTAAAAAAATCGGAGTTGAACCACGCGAGAAACTAATTCCACTATACCTATATGCACTTAAGGAGCTTCTGCAAGCGCACCTCCTTGAAGCGCGGGCTACAATTTCGGACACAATCCAGTACACAAAAGAGCATCCGCGTGCCTTAGAAACACTACGGTGGAGCTTTACCGAATTACGTGTGAGTGAGCCTTATAAAAACTTAAAAGGTGAGACCAAAAGAATATTAGACAACTATCTGCGATATCTGGAGCGGGGCCTGGGGACCGAGCTTCAACAATTTGAAGGTGGCGATTATATACTGACTCCCGAACCCCAACAAAAAGATAAAAAGTAACTCCAGACATGAAAATACGACCAGCTTTAGTTGGTCGTATTTTCGTGGCGGAGGAGGAGGGATTCGAACCCTCGCACCAGGTTGCCCCAGTCTAACGATTTAGCAAACCGTCCCCTTCAGCCACTTGGGTACTCCTCCGTGGAGATTTTGGCTGAAACTGACTGGGGTATTTTACCATAGGGACACCTGTTTGATAAGGGGTGATGACAACAAAAACCACCGCGTGCGGTGGGGTCGGTGGTGGGGCGGTAAGGTCGGCGACCAAACCGCCCCATCCAATGTCTACTTCAGGTTGCCTACAATTTCGAGGGCGCAACTCGCCGAAAAGCCGAACACCGCCGGACAATGGACGGCATCGTCAACCCGCGAGCTAATCGTTTGCGAGCCGCCATGTTCAAACCCAGGGAAGAACATGTCACCCCCGCAACCACGCAGCAGGTAATACACTGCCGGTAGCGCAGAGCCACAAGCGGCAATCGCACTCGTAACCGATGTAGCGGCTCCTTTGATTGATACCGGTTGGCCAGTCAACATATGAAATACGTTGCCAAAGCTACTACCGGTGTCGAAGACAGGAATTGCCGTGCCGGTTCGCCGCCAAAACTGCGTGTCGGCGAGCACAACGGTATGCGACTGCCACAGAACGCTGCTGTATGTAATCGGGGTTGGCTGACACCGTTCATCTCCGTTCACATATTTGTTCAGCCACGTTCCGGAGCCATCGCCACTACCGAGCGTTTCGCCCGTATCTAGACGAACCATGCCCGCGCCGCGGATCTTCCAAAATGTCGGATCTATACCCTCGGCAACGGCATAAGCAATGCCATAGCCTGGGGTTCTACCTGCGATGCGGTCCTCGAGAGCAAAGGCCTCGTAGACTTGCGCGCCCCATAGTCCGCTGAACCACAGGCTACACGAGAGGTTGTCGAGATCGCCGCAGTCCAATACGCCGCCGGGAGTGTACACTCTCACGCCGAGACCGGGCGCTTTGCACCACTCGGTAACAGCCGCGTACAAATGTAGTCGAGCTTGCAGAGCAAGACATGTCTCTTGGCGACCAAACGAATCGGGGATACCGCCAAGCGTCCTGCCTCTGTCGCCAAGGTTTCGATGATCCTCCCACGACTGACGAAGGGCACGAGATACATACCGTTGAAGGCTGTTCAAATCTTGGAGCACGCGCTCCTCCAAATGATGAGGGATGGTAGACTGCGATATTATACAATTATTTATAATTTTAGACAAGAAAAAACACCTTGCGCGCAGGCAACGTGCTTTTTCTTGGCGGAGAGGGAGAGATTCGAACTCTCGGTACCCTTGCGGGCACGACGGTTTTCAAGACCGTTTCCTTAAACCACTCGGACACCTCTCCGTAGTCTGCATTATTGTATCACATCTGTTATTTACGGCTATATTCGCATGAACCATTAGTGCTATACTTGTGATATATGCAGCCAGAGACGCCGCAAGGGAATCAACCGGCAGCCTTGCCACCCGTCACTCCGCCCGTACCGCCCCAAGCGGAACGCCATGAAGGTCAGGAGCCGTCTTTTTATACCCCAGTTAATCCATCCTCATACGCCGGACAAACAACAGCCACGCCACCAACGCCCGCTGCTGCCAGCAGCATACACTGGGAAGCTTCCGAATACGTCCATACCGATAAAGGCAGTCTGTGGCTTGTAGTCTTTGGTGCCGTAGTAGTATTGCTACTTGGTTTAGCTATTTGGTTTGCCGCTTGGACATTCGCTATTCTTATCGTTGTCATGGCGGTGGCTATGGCGATTTTTGCGTTCAGGCCACCCCATGTTCTGCATTATGTCCTTAATGACGATGGCGTACAAATTAACAACCAAACATTTGCCTACAACGACTTTCGAGCGTTTGGTATTTTACAGGATGGTGCGTTCTTTACCCTCACATTGATTCCTATCAAGCGTTTCTCGCCGGCCCTCAGTGTATATTTTGCCGAAGACCACGGCGAACAGATCGTTGATATCGTCAGTGCACACCTCCCTATGGAACATATCGAGCCAGATGTTATCGACACATTGATGCGTCGTTTGCGCTTTTAAGATCTACCATTCTGTGCTATAGTTGCCTCTGTTCCGCTTCGGTGGGAAGTACCTTCTAGTTCAAGGTGCAGCTTTGGTAGCAATTATTTGTTATTAGGGCTGCAACATGCGCCCGTAGCTCAGCTGGATAGAGCGTTGGCTTGCGGAGCCAAAGGTCATAGGTTCAAATCCTGTCGGGCGTACCAAAATTATCTTTCAAAAAAGACTCCTTGTATGGGGTCTTTTTTGTGTCGTATGAATATATGAAACTTCTTATTGCGGGCGGGCCTGAGGTTTAACATCATCAGGGATAACCGGTGGTGTCGTGGGTGGATCTTTTGGCCCAATTGCCATAGGAGGTTTCTTGGCTTTGCGCTGCCACAAAAATGCCCCGAGCCATATCAACCCACCAACAAGCACCACAGCACCGCCACATACACTCAGTGCTCGGCCGATATCAGGCAAAATTGTGCGCACCAGTGGATTCACTAGACCGGCGATCACCTGCGTCTGTTGAGCGTCGCCGCCCTCGACAGCTTGCGAAAGGTCAATCGAACCGCTTGCGAACCACAAAAATAACCCCGTCACGAGGGACACGGCCGCATTAAGAGTGAGCTGCCTGCCCAGTCGGCTCAACCCACGCAGTTTATCTGAGCTTATAAACACATAAAGCGCTCCTAACACGAACGCCAACAAGGGGAGCGCCCAAAAAGATATACGCAGCCAACTATACACCGACGGTAGCCACCCCAGATCCGGGAAACCTTGGCTCAGTGTTTTTTCGGACAGGGGAGTGCTTAAAAAGGTATTATCGCTCGACGGTTTGGTCAACTGGGCGGCGTAATCGACAGCATTAATACCGGCTGGCAGGCACGTCAGGTCGTTACTGTCGGTCGTCACTTTGCCCGCACATACCGGGAGGGCCTGTAGTTTAGGAATGATGAGCGCACTTAAGTTCGCCCTAAACACCTCTGCTTTTTGTTGTACCGGAATAGTAAAGACGATAGCCCTGTTTTTACCTTCGAGCCAATCATAGGTAGCGTCGAGAACAGTATTAGAACTTTGGCGTAAATACGAGGCATCAAACGTTTGATTGAGCGCCTGCCGTAAAATATCGGCGTTAATCAACGATGAATTGGTTTGGCCCTCCGACGATGACACCTGCAACACACTTGCCAGAGCGTTATCATACATCCCACTACTCGCCAGCCACTGCTTGGCGACCTCGCGGTTAGCCACTGTTATATTGGCTGTTCCTAAAACAATCCACAGACTTGCCGTCACGCCAATCGTGAACGCCAAAACCCAGCGCGCAATGCTCCATACTATATTCATATCATTATTATATAGGGCTTATGCTGGAAAAACCTACAGATATTTTCTAAGATAAGGCAGGTACCTGGAGAGGTGTCCGAGTGGTTGAAGGTGCCGCTCTCGAAAAGCGGTGTACCACGCAAGTAGTACCGAGAGTTCGAATCTCTCCCTCTCCGCCAAGAAAATAGTGCAGATGTATATCTGTACTATTTTTTATGCTCCCGCTGGCCAGGACCCCTCCACGCAGCCACCGCACCCCAAACCTCTTGGGCGCCAGCTGCTTTTAAAGCGACGGCTGCTGCCGAT
>DATLJN010000100.1:0-2929 GCA_035538835.1 Magnetospirillaceae bacterium | reverse complement strand
TATGGAGGCGACCAAAAAAGGGATGGCCAGCATGTAAAATGCCTTTCGTATCTTAACAAGATGGTGGCGGAATACAAATAAGACTTCTTCGTCTTCGTGTTGTCCCTCGAACTGCATGGCACTATTATATGCGTTTGGCGTAAAAACTACTATGGTGCCCCGGGTAGGATTTGAACCTACGACACCCTCCTTAGGACGGAGGTGCTCTATCCAGGCTGAGCTACCGAGGCATGTGCGGGCGAACCCGCGGGAATTAATAATGCTTTTCGTACATGAGACGGTCGTGGCCGAGATCGTAATCGAACGTTGTAACATCGCCAAACCATAGCTTGATTTCGTTGGCGGCTTCTTGGGGAGTCTCGCTGGCGTGGAACAAGTTGTGGATTGCGCGCCGTTCGGTATTGGCGATCACCGGGCTATCCACAGAAAAATCACCCCGGATAGTACCAATGTCAGCCTTGTACGGCAAGGTGTTGCCAGCCAATTTGCGCACCATGTCTACCGCTTGCACGCCTTCTACAATAAATGTCACCACCGGCCCAGATTGCATGTACTGGATAAGCGATTCGAGCACATCCCTCCCGAGCACCATAGTATCGTCGGTACCCATCACCTCTTTTGGTTTGATGTGCGGCAGATGTTCAAAGCTCGACATCCCCTTTACGCCTAAACGGTTTACCCAGGCTTCGTCGCTGGCTGGGTAGTGGGCGCGGATCATTTCTTCGGTAGGGACCATCATCTTAAGGGCGACAATTTTAAGTCCTGTCTTTTCGATACGATGGATAATTTCGCCAACTAATCCGCGCATAACGCCATCGGGCTTAATCATACAAAAAGTTTGTTCGTATTTAACGCCGTAGATTGCCGGGTGCAATTGCTTGTTTTTGGGCATAGATGTATAAAGCTCCCTTATTGTTATAAAATTCCTGCCTACACTCTACCACACTCTGGGGAGGAGATTCAGCCAACGGTGACGAGTACTGCGATGACAACAAACGCGAGACCGATCCGGTACCACCCGAACCCGACAAGATTGCCCTTCGATAAGAAGCGCAGCATAAAACCAACAGCAATGATACCAAAGGTAAACGCGGCGATATTACTTGTGAGCCACAGCCAAAAATTGTTGGCGATAAAATCACGGCCTTCGTGCCCCGCAAAACCCAACACTACCACCGCGAACATAACTGGTATAGAGAGTAAAAAGCTGTATTCTGCGGCTTTAGCGTAACTCAAACCGGCCAGGCGCCCGGCGATAATGCTCGAACCTGACCGCGAAACACCCGGTATGAGCGCACACATCTGAGCAAGACCCACGGCCAGAGCACGCTTCGGACTTAGGCTTTCGTAACTGGCAACGGTGCTCGCACGCGGCAGACGCTCGAGGACTATCATGATGAACCCAACAAAAACAAGCGTTCCGACAACGACCCACGCACTTTGTACCACCGGACTTTCGATAAGGCTTTTTAAGAGGAAACCAACGGCAAGTACTGGGGCTGCCGAAATCGCAATGTTACGGATTAACCGTGTTTCGCGTTTAGTAAAGAGCCGCACAGTGATATCCCATAGACGTTTGCGAAAATAAATGACGAGTGCCAAAAAGGTACCAAGATTGATAAGTGAGTCAAAAGTCGGCGAAGCAGGCAGCCCCAAAAAATGCTGGGCGACAACCAAATGGCCGGAACTTGATACTGGGATAAATTCCGTAACACCCTGCACTGCCCCCAACAATACGCCTTCAATACTGCTCATATCTGCCATACAGCCCATTGTAACGCACCGTCTGTGCAATCACACCTCTCTAAAAATGAATACTTTTTTTGTTCATAATTATCTCATATAAACATGATAAAATAGGCGTATGGGTCATTATACATCCGAACTTATCACCCCCTTCCTGGAATATTTAGAGATCGAACAAAACCGCGCTGCGAAGACCAGCGAAAACTACCAATTGTATATAAACCGGCTTGTTGAATTTGGCAACGATCCATACATCGAAACTATCGACGACGAATTTGTCCGTAAATGGCGCATGTGGTTATCCCGCTTCCAGGGCAGCCACGGCGAACTACTTTCGGCGACGACCCGTTCGTACCACCTTATAGCACTTCGTAGCTTTTTGCGGTTCTGTACAAAACGCGGGTTCGAGACTCTCGCACCGTCGAATATCGAACTGCCCCGCGTTAAAAGAAAACAAGTCAGCTTTTTATCGCATGACGAAATGGAACGCTTATTCGCCGCGATTCCAAGTGATTCCATCGGCGGTCTGCGTGACCGCGCTATTGTTGCCTTGCTCTATTCAAGCGGCCTGCGAGTTTCGGAGCTCAGCAATCTCGACCGCACTCATATTAACCTCGACCGCGGCGAATTTAGCGTCCGCGGCAAAGGCCAAAAAGACCGTACAGTCTATATCGATTCCGGCGCCACACAGCTCATTAAAAACTATCTTGCCGCCCGCAAGGATAACCTTCCGCCTCTATTTAGTAGTAACGGCGGCTATCAAACGGTTGATCAGTCCGGCGATTTTAAACGTCTTACCCCACGCAGTATCCAACGGCTTATCAGCAACTACGCTTTGCTTGCAGGTATTACCAAACACGTCAGCCCTCACACACTGCGCCACTCGTTTGCTACTGGCTTGCTTATGAACGGCGCCGACATCCGTAGCGTACAAACCCTTTTAGGTCACAGCGATATATCAACAACCCAAATCTATACACATATTACCGACCCTCACCTCAAAGAAGTACACAAAAAGTTTCACAAAGGCATCACGGGAGCTTAAGGACAGTTGTTTGCCTGGTAATCCGCACCCGCATTGGTGACGCGCATGTTTTTACAAATAGTATTTGCTGATTCGGCCGCAAATTCTGGGTAATTAGTTAGATTATTAACCTGCACGCGTGCCTGCAAACGACGAAAC
>DATLJN010000099.1:0-11088 GCA_035538835.1 Magnetospirillaceae bacterium | reverse complement strand
GAAGCGTTATAGGTAAAACCACCGCCTTGGGTGACCGTCCCGACGTTAAGGTTTTCGCCGGGTATGTCGATATCTTCAGTTAAAAAAAGCCCCAAACTACAGTGTAGGCGCTGCGCAATTGGAGTTGCAACAACAACGCCTCCGAGATTAAGTGCAACAACAACCGCGTTTTCGTAGCGGTACTGCATAAGTCGGTCTGCCAACCGTTCTCCTGCTTCTGCGCGTGTATGAAAATACATATAGCTACAGTTTACAATGGCTCGAGCAGACTGGCCAGCGCTACATCTGACGCGTATAGTACGAGGGTGAGGTATTATTATTTAGTCGCGCCACTGGTTGTGGTACGGGCCAACGAACATGCATTTACATATCACAGCCCTTCGCCGCTTACGGTGGGTACGTTGGTAAGAATAAGTGTTGGGAAACGGCTCTCTAACGGCGTGGTTTTGCAGGTGATTGCCGCAAAACCATCTTTTGTAACCAAGGCTGTTGGCGATGTCCTATCACCCCAACCATTACCCAAACCCCTCGTTACACTTGTCCAGTGGATTAGCCAATATTATGCAGCACACCTTGCGACAGTCTTACAGGCTGTCCTACCAGCAGGATTACAAAAACAACGCCGCAAAACCTTAAAAAGTGCACTCCACCCCATACGTAAACGAACAAATATTGTACTCAATAACGAACAGCAGCAGGCTTTAACAACCATTAATCAGCGGCCGACCGGCACATTTTTCGTTCATGGTGTTACTGGAAGCGGTAAAACTCAGGTCTACATCGAAGCCGTACGAGACGTTGTACTTAAGGGCAAATCGGCTATCGTTTTGGTCCCCGAAATCGCACTAACACCGCAGTTGGTTGCCGAATTTGGCAACCACTTTCAAAACCTCATCGTCACCCACTCTGGCCTAACAGAATCAGATCGCCACCAACTTTGGTTAAAAGCTCTCCAAAATAGCGCTGAACCACTGGTGGTTATTGGACCTCGTTCGGCACTATTTATGCCGCTCGCACAACTTGGGATTATTGTGATCGACGAATGCCACGAACCAAGCTACAAACAGGAACAATCACCGCGTTATTCAGCACTACGCGCTGCGAGTATCCTGGCCAAAGAACATGGCGCTAAGCTTATACTTGGGAGTGCAACGCCTTCGGTCGCTGACTACTATCTTGCCGAAACAACAGCGTCACCGATATTGCGATTACCAAAACCAGCCGCCCAGCTTAAACCGGTGTCTATTGAAATTGTGGACTTAACAGTGCGGTCAAATTTTAGCCGTCATCGGTTCATATCGAACAAACTTTTGGACGCTATAGAATCGGCACTCGCAAAAAAGTACCAAATATTGCTCTTCCATAACCGACGCGGCACCGCGCCGACTACTTTATGTGAACACTGTGGTTGGACCGCCCATTGCCCAACCTGTTTTTTGCCGCTCACACTCCACGCCGATAAACACGCCTTGACCTGCCATTTGTGTGGCTTTAGCAGCAAAGTACCCCCGAATTGTCCGGAATGCCGCGAACCAACCGTTATCTTTAAGGGGATTGGCACGAAGTTAATCGAGACAGAGATAGCCCGGCTGTTCCCTAAAGCACGCGTCGCCCGGTTTGATGCCGACACAAATAAAGTTGATGCGATCCACAACCGTTACCAGGCCTTATACGACGGCGAGATCGACATTATGATCGGCACACAGATGCTCGCTAAAGGCTTGGATATCCCACGTTTATCACTGGTGGGAGTGATACAAGCCGATAGCGGCTTAGTACTCCCGGATTACACATCTGAGGAACGAGTTTTCCAACTCCTATACCAAGTTATTGGCCGAGCCGGGCGAGGTGAGCATGCCGGCGAAGTGGTTATCCAAACCTACCAGCCTCAGCATGCAGTCGTTAAGGCGGCAGTTGCCCGCGATTCTGCCTCGTTTTATCAATCGGAACTACAGCACCGCAAAGCCGGACGTTTCCCCCCGTTTCGACACCTGCTTAAATTAACATGTCGCTATAAAACAGAGGCGGGTGCCGTACACGCCAGCCAAAAGTATGCCGCCGAGCTTCGCAAAACGTACCCACAAGTTGAGGTGCTAGGGCCAACGCCGGCATTTCATGAGCGTCTCGGCGGCAACTATCACTGGCAACTTGTCATTAAAGCCAGGCGGCGTGGCGATCTTGTGACTATTGCCCAACATGCGCCGACTGGTTGGCAAGCAGATCTGGACCCAGCATCATTGCTCTAATCTGTTATTTGACATATAATTATCGACAATGATGACCCGCAAAGACATAATCGCCCTGCCCAACCCGCACCTGCGGCTTAAGTCTGAACGCGTCCGAGTGATTACCCCGACAATCGAAGAACTCATCACCAACATGCAAGCTGCGACACTCGATTGGGAAGACAGTCGCCCGCACGAACTCGGTGTGGCGCTTGCTGCCGTGCAGGTTGATCAGTTAAAGCGAGTCATTATTGTGCGCAACGACTTTGACAATAAAGAAGACCGCAGTTTCGTTGCGCTCATCGATCCCGAAATCATTAAGCTCGAGGGCACAACCGCCCACGACCACGAAGGCTGCCTTAGCGTGCCGGATATTTACGGCTTGGTGCCGCGCGCCAGCAAAGTTCGCGTCCGTGCAATTGACGAAAAAGGCCGAGAGGTCCGCATGAAAGCCCAAGGTTTCTTGGCGCGTGTGCTACAACATGAAATCGACCACATGAATGGCACCCTATTTATTGACCATATTAAAGACCAAGACGTCTTCTTTGAACTCACCCCAGAAGGCGCACTTAAGAAAGTAAGTCATGCCAGCATCGCCAAAAATCGTCTTCTTTGGTAGCGGGCCAGTCGCTACCGCAACACTCGAAGGGCTTTTGCCTCACATTGACGTTGAGGCTATCATCACCAAGCCGCGCGCCGCTGGTCATCGTGGTAGCGTACCCGTGCTGGAACTGGCCGAATCGCGCGGAATCCCCGTTTTTACCCCAAAAAATAAGCAAGAGCTGACAGAACTCTTCGAGACGACGTCATTCACAAGCAACGTTGGTTTGGTGGTGGATTACGGCATTATTATTAGTCGCGCAGTCATTGATTCTTTCTCAAAAGGCATCATCAATAGTCACTTTTCGCTTCTTCCCCACTGGCGTGGAGCTGACCCAATAACTTTTAGTATTCTTGGCGGTCAGCCACACACCGCTGGCGTTAGCCTGATGCTTATCAACGAAAAGCTCGACGAAGGTGAACTACTTGCACAAGAGCCATTTATTTTGCCACCAGAGATCACAACGCCAGAACTCACCGACGCTTTAGTAGTACGCAGCAATATATTACTTATAGACACACTCCCTAAATACCTGGCCGGATCAGTCAAACCCTACGCACAGCCCGCTACTGCACCCAGCTACTCTCGTAAGCTTATAAAAGAAGATGGCGTGCTAGATAGCAAAAAACCAGCCGATCGCTTAGCACTTGAAGTCCGCGCTTTTGCCGGTTGGCCAAAGAGTAAACTCACACTTTTTGGACATACAATCATTGTTAAAAAAGCTCGCGTTGCATCTAACAAGTCCGACGGCGCCCTAATTATTGCCTGCGGTAACCACACTTTCTTAGAAATTCTTGAGCTCACTGCTCCGTCTGGTAAAACTATGACCGGCGCTGACTTTTTACGCGGCTACAAAAAATAGCCCTTGGACGGGACTATTTTACATGTACATTCTAGTTTTAGGCGGTATTCTGAGCATTCAAAATCTTTTCTTTACCTTCGAGCACTTCTTTTTTAAGCTTCTCGAGTTCTTCGGCAACCACATCTTTGTAATTCGGGCGGTTATCTTGCAGCCACTTTACGGCACCTTGGTCGTCGGCGTTTTCGATCAGCTTCTCAAAACCACTGAGTTGTTCGTCGGTCATGCCCTCGGAAAGTTTGGTACCAACACGTAACTCAAGCTCTTCGTACATGTGTTGTAGGAAGGCTTTTTTTTGATCGGCCGGAAGATTACCGAGGCCAACACTTTGCAAAAAATCTTCATCGAGCTGGAACATATTACTTCTTTTATAGCATATTACCGCCCGTTTATCTATCGTAATTTGTCTATATACCAGCGCTCCCAAGGAGCGGCTCAACGCTTAGGCGCGGAGCCGCTCTCTTGGGATGCATGTCGTTTACTGGCCTTTAGTGATCTTGCGGTTGGCGATCATCTCGCCGCCGATGACGGCACCGAAGACCACCAAACACGCGGCCAAGGCCAAGGCGATTGCCCCCAGCCCGTGAAGGAACACCACCGGGTCGCCCTTGGGCCACAACTTTTGACCAAAAATGCAGGCCGCGAGAACGACGATGGTACCCAGGATTGCGCCCGGGACCAACCTGCTCTTTTTGTGAGAGACGTAGAACATCACGAGAACCACCAGCAGGATGGCAACCACGATCCAAACCGGCCGCCAGAAGTCACCTTCCCTGAAGTAGGAGATACTTTTGTCGACGATCTCCGCTTTGTCCCCGACTTTGACCTTTTCCTGGTATTTGTGCTTGCCGAGGGCGAGCACAAAACCAAAGTAAGCGACCGGGGCGAGCAGCAACAAGGTGATGCCGGTGAGCACCGCCTGAGCGATACGGTAGCGCATGAGCGCCTCCTTAGGATAGGGGTGAGAGCAAACGACATGCTCCTGAAGGAAACTCCAGGCCTCGTATAGAGGTAAATAACGATAATTGTCAATGAACAATTAGATCTTGAATATTATAGCATAAAAAATATAATTAACAACTTTCCTTTGTTATTTTAATAACGCATATGCTACAATTATGAAAAGTGTGTAACCTCAAGGAAAATAAACATGTTACAGGACAGTAGGGCCGCTAATCAATTCATTGATAAGCTCATCGAAGAAAAGGGTCTACAAGGGCTCGATGATGAAGTCCGTGAGCAACTACACAAAGATTTGCTTAGTCGACTCGAAGACCGACTCAACGCAAAAATTGTCAGTTCACTCAACACCGAACAAGTCGCAAAATTAGAGCATCTTATCGATTCAAACCAGATTGACAAAATACAAGTTTTCTTGCAAAATGAAGGTATTAATATCAATGGCGTTGTTGCCAGTGTTATGAGCGAGTTTTATTCAAGTTATCTTGAGGCCTAAAAGATGTCAGAAGCTGGCAAACATCCCTCCTCCCCCACTACCGAAGTACACCACTCATCAGAATTTGAAGTTGATGGGCGGCTTAAAATTGTTATCGCCGGGCTCGATAAAAACGTCCGCGACCAAGCAGTCGAGGCCGCTAACGCTGCGCTGAACGAACGTATCGCTGGCGATGGCACTGGCGGTGGGTTTAAAGCCTACCTTAAACACATTGGTACCCTCAAATTCCGCGAGGCAGGCCAAGATGTCCGGGCCATGACTCGCCGGGCTTGGTATGGCAACATCGGCCGCGAGCATTACCTCACAAAATACCAAAAACAAGCCGAAAGACGCATAACTGAGAGCGGTGACGTTTACGTTCATAACGACATAGACGACGATTACAAAGTCCACACCACCATGCGTTTCGCACAAGAATACGACGAAATGATCCACCGCGAAGCCGGTGAGCGTCGTACCAAACTCGACTTTGAAACGCGCGCCGATGGCTCACGAGACGAAGAAGGTCACCGCCTAAAGAACGAACTGCACAGCCTTCTTAAAGATGCTGCTTCTGGTATGTTCGACGATGCCAGTGGCAACTTTGATGAAGACGCATTCAACGAAGAAAAGAAACGGGTCATTACTGCGGCCGTGCAAAGTGGCCTTACTAAAGACCACGTTGGTCCAAGCCTGTTGTATGCCGATAACCTTATGCAGATCGCCCTGCATGTCCGTGGTGCCGCTGAAAGCCGCCGCGCCAAAGGCGAAGACCTCGACGTTGATGAAATGTTGGAAAATGCAGATATCGTTCTGGGTGAGGCCAAAACTGGTGCCCGTACCGAAATCCGCGAGCGCCGCGTCGAAAAAATAGCCAATAAATTAGCGAGAATACCGTGGGTCAACGAAGGTACCTTGGCTTCGGCGGTGTCGCTCGCCTATTCTGCAGGTGGCTGGGCTGTCAAGTACGGCTTTGGTAAAATGGTTGCGTCAATTGCCGTACCGGGCATATCAGGTGGGTTGTGGGCCGGATTGCGTGAGCGGACTCGCCTCACCGAGGAGCGTGTCCAGCACGCCCGCGAAAAGGCCACCGGCCAGCTAGAAGGCATGGAGCTCACCGACCGCCGCGAAAAATTAGACGCAACCGTATACGGCACACGATCTGCTAATGAGCTAAAAGACCAAATAGGTATCTTATATGACGACGAGGGCAAGCTACGTATCGACAGCCCTGAACGCTTACAAGAAGCCATGTTTATGATCGCCGAGACTGGCGCCCGTATTCACCTTTCGGACAGTCGCAAAATCGATCTTATTAGCTTCTCCGAAGTTGCCAAAGTCGAAAAAGAACGATTTGAGCTAGATCTCGCGCTCGCCAAGTCAAAAGTTGATTTACGCCGATTCTTAAATAACGCGAGCGACGACGAACTCCGCGCCCTTGGCCTAAGCGACGACACTATTACTCATATGCGCGACCCGGCCAACGACGCACTCGACATGTTCCTCGGGCCAATGACCGAAGGTACCCAAGGGCTTTACGGCCGCACCATCGAGAATCTCGAGCACGGCGAAGAAGGCACCGAGGCCCGCGACCGCCTCTTCCGTAAACTGCGCCGCAAAGAAGTTGGTAAGGCCTTCTTTAAGGGAACACTTATCGGTGCCGCAATAGGCCTCTTTGCCCAAGAAGGCATTGGCACCGCCCAGGCCGTCGTTGGTAACAACACCACAAGTCTATTTGTCGAAAACGCCGGCGCCACTAAAGAGACCTGGCTTCATGGCCTATTACTGCATGATTCTAACAACGAGCATATTCTTCCGGCCGACGCTAAAAGCACCTACCAGGTTAACCCCGAAACTAAGATCGTCATGCCTGAGGGCTTTGAAGTAAAACCAAGTCCAGACGGCACCGAAGCTTCAATTACTGGCCACGGCGTCACCGTTGATAACCTTAAACTCACAAGCGAAGGTACCCTCACCGACCAATCACTCAACGACCTTAAGGCTGCTGGCTTCCGTATCGACGCCATTGACCCAACACAAACATCACACGATGTCATTACTGAAGCAAAAGGTCAAAGCGCTCAAGATGTCGTCGGTCACCACGCAAATGAGGCAGTCCACGTAAAACGTGACTATTGGTACGACAACGACACCACCAATATCTTTGAGAAAAACGAACAAGGCCTTTGGAACCCATACAAGCAAGCTGATGGAAGCATCCGTATCACCGTCGGCGGTATGACCGATAATGGTTCGTACCATGATGGTGTCCACGCCCACTGGCGCGAGCTTGCCGCAAAGGGAGACCTTCAGATCGCATTATCTATGTCAAAAGGCACTCAATCAGAAGTGTTTATATTTGATATCGACGAAAAAGGCAACGCTATCATTCCCCCCGATCACTTCCTTGCAAACATGTTTAGCAAGCAAGGTGACAGTTGGCGCTTCGATGGTAAATACACTGAGGTTGTCCAGATTCATGGCGTCGACGAACAAGGCATTACCCACATGAGTCCGCTGGCTACTGATGTCGGTAAGGGCAAAACAGCCTTTACCGATCACGTACTTACACAGGAAATTACAAAGTCGACGACATATACCATTAGCTTCGCCGAACAACTCGACGGAACCGACATACTCGTACCTCCTACGATCCCTATTTATGGCCGAGGCGGATTGGAACCAATACCCCGCCAGCGAAACGAACGAATAGAAGATCCGTATGGCGCGCCTTACGGTTACGAAGCGGCTCAAGGGTTAGTCGCAAAATGGCTTCGCAACCTTTCACCTCGCCTACGCTCTAACCCAGAGGCAAAACTGAATGTTGTAGACGAATTGCGATGGTACTTCGGGCGGCACAGCGCCGGCTACCGTGGAGAACTCGCCCGCCGGATCGGTAGAAACCCCAATCTCGCCGCTATGAACCCCGACACTAAGCTTATGATTAACATTCCTGTTGCGGGTGCATTTGAAAGCGGCAATATTTACCGCACACTGTCGCTTTACAAAGACCAAGACCCGACCGCCCTCGACCAGACTCAATTTGTTTTGAGTGTCAACTGGAAGGAAGGCGCTGACACAAGTAAAGTTCAGGACACTATCGCCGAAATCGAGCGGGCGCGACGTGACTTTCCCCAATTGCAGATATCGTACTTTACCGAGATATGGCAACAGGAATTTGTTGATGCGCGCGGGGGCGCTATTTACGGTACTGTTATTAAATCCCTTTACGACACCAGTCTCTGGGCGATTGCCGCTACGAACAATCGAACAGGTGGCACAACAGACCCTCTTGTTGTTACCAACGACGCTGACGCCAAGGCAATCTCGCGCAACTACCTCCGTCAACTTATCCGCTCACGCGAAGGCAATCCGGACGCCGATGTCCTGATGGGCAAAATCCACTGGGGTAGTGAGTCCTTTAAGGATTACCCAGGATACGGCGTTGTCTCGTCCTTCTTTATGCTGCTGGAAGACCGCGTACGGGACATGCACCAGACTATTGCCCCTGCTTCGTGGGGTCCAAACTCAGCATTCGCGGCCTCATCGATGGCAGCCGTTGGGGGTGTGAACGGTGATATGGGTGCCGGAGCCGACAGCGAACTTGGTAAACGCATTATTGCTGCCCGCCGGCCTGCAAGTGCTATTCAGGCTACCGGTGTTAACTCCTATGGCGGAGTACCCCTTAAGATTGCCGGCGGAGTCGTTGCCGATGCTGCAAAAGGCGCCTGGGTAGACAGCTCACCCGAGCGGCTTTTGAGTATCTACAAAACAAGTGCCGCCCCACTTACAAGCGCTTGGAACAGCTTTAACACCGGAGGTTACACACCTCGTCCTGATCTAAAAACAGGTGAGGCCGAAGATGTCGCCCGTGACTTTGCTGCGATAAAACAGCGTATTGAGTTTCAATTTAGCGGGATTCTTTCCTCATCTTGGTCGATTGTCCAAGACCAAAACGTCATTGATGCTGCGCTTGAGAATATATTTTTTAAACCCAGTGGTACCGACCTCTGGAAGATAAGTGGCGACCGATATTCCCGCAAGTTTGAGTTTACCCCAGAAGGCGAAACGGAGCTGCGAGCCGTCCTCGATACCATACACACCTCAGTGCAGGAAGGTCTCGAAATGATCGACGATATGCACGAAAAGGCAGCGGCAGCAGCTCCGCTCACTCCAAGCACTACCCCAAGAACACCAGAGCGGCCAGTCGCAAAAATTCTTCTCACCGAAGCACAAGCAAGCAACGCAATGACGCGAATTGAGGGTGACCCTGGCATCAGCACGGTTGAGGCACATATTACTGTTGAGGGCCACGAGTTTAATGGCCCTATGGTGTTTGAGCGCATCGATCCGACGCACGGCGACTACGTGTTTATGCCCGAAGGCAATCGTAGCGGCGACACCTGGTTCGCATTGAGCCGTAATGAGATCGTGCGCCTGCTACGCTCAGGTGATGTACGATTTGTAAGATAGATAGTATCTAGGGCTATTTTAGACTGCGCTTAACCAGCTCACGCGTAAAGAATTCCAATTTGTCGCCTTCTTGTAGTAACAGTTTGGCCTTGATCTTAAGCTGTAGTCCGCACATATCACCTTCGAACACTTCTTTGGCCTCTTGTTGCTGGCGTTGGACATTACCGACTTCGGCTTCTGCCAGCACTTCATCGCCACGTTTTACACGAGTTAGTAGGCCAGGGGTGACTTTGCCTTTGGTAACTTCACCACCACAGATAATTTCGTCTTTGGCGGTACGGAAGATTCCCTTGATTATAAGTTTGCCTACCTCTGTCTCAACAACATCTGGTGCCAAAAGGTCTTCGAGAGTAATTTTGGCATCATCAATGAGTTCGTAAATGATCTTGTAGAGGCGAACTGACACTTTATCGCGTAGAGCAAGGCGCTTAACCGCTGGCGGAAGCTGTACGTTAAAGCCATATACAATCGCGTCTGACCCCTGGGCCATACGAATATCGTTTTCGGAGATATTGCCCACGCCACTGCTAATGATCCGTGGAGCGACTTCTTCGTTCTCGAGCAACTTTAGACTATCTGCAACAGAAGTTAACGACCCCTGAACATCGGCACGTAAAATCATGTTTACAAGCTGCTTTTCTTTGCGGCGATTCATGAGGTGTAACAGATCGCTGCTCGAAATTGCCGATGACTGCACGTCCTTCTTAGCCTCTGCCAAGTGGAGTGTCACAAGCGCCCGCGCGGCCTTTTCGTTCGCCACCGCCGTAAAGCGGTCACCAAACTGAGGGATCTCCTTGAACCCGGTAATTGTGGCGGGGGTGGACGGGCCAGCTTCTTTAATTGGCTTACCGGCGTAATCTTGTAACGTACGGATCTTGGCGTAGGTGCTGCCGGCAACTAAAAACGCACCAGGCTTAAGAGTGCCATGTTCCACCAGCATGCTCACCACCGCTCCACGCCCTTGTTCCATGTGAGATTCGATCACCAGACCCTCTGCAGCGCCCTCAGATTCGGCTTTAAGCTCTTCGAGGTCCGATACCAATAAAATCATTTCAAGCAGCTTGTCGAGGTTCTGGCGCGTTTTGGCGGATACTTCTACCATCACGGTATCGCCGCCCCATTCTTCGGGGTTAAGATTGTGGTCGGTGGCCAATTGAGTTTTAACGCGCAAAACGTCGGCATCTGGCTTGTCGATCTTGTTGATGGCCACAATAATGCGGGCGTTCGCCTGTTGGGCAAACTTAATCGCCTCAATGGTTTGCGGTTTTACACCGTCATCGGCAGCCACGACAATAACCACGACATCTGTTAGTGCCGCACCGTGCTGACGTAAGGCGCTAAAGGCTTCGTGGCCAGGGGTATCGAGAAGAGTAATTTTGCGCCCGTTGTATTCGGTTTGGTAAGCGGCGATGTGCTGAGTAATCCCGCCGGCTTCACCAGATACGACCTTCATGTTCAAAATAGCGTCAAGCAAGCTGGTTTTACCGTGATCAAC
>DATLJN010000098.1:0-2589 GCA_035538835.1 Magnetospirillaceae bacterium | reverse complement strand
TTATCTTTAAGTAACAATGCGGCAATCTTAAAAGTATCATCCGTCTGCCCTTTACGGATAAACGCCCAGGTACTTACCATAGCAATGCGGCGTTCCCATATATCACTGGAGTCTGCTAATGTATACAATACCTTGCGCGGCTTATCAAGCAAATACTCCCCCACTACGTCGCGGCAACTTGCATCAACAATATCCCAGTTATTAATGCGGTCGGTACGACGCAGATATAGATCATACAATGCTTTTTTATGTGCGGGATTAGCTTTTTTGGTTTGATCCGTCATAAGAATCCCCGCCGCCAAACGCACTTCGTGAACGGGGCTTTCCAGGGCTTTTTCGATTTCGGCCAGCGACATATCTTTATATTTTTTGCAAACCGCTCGAATAACCGGCACTTTAGCACCAATAAATACATCACCTTCGCCATAGCCGCCTTTGTATGATTTAAAAAAGTGGCCAATAATCACAATATCTTCGGGCGGGCGGCCACTAGCGGCGTCACGTAAGTCTTTTTCGAGCTGTTTTGCGGTTACCATATCACCAGTATAACGTACCGACTTTTCCACAGTTTTTTATTAACTTAGTGTTAAAGTCCGAGGGAACCTGTGCTACGCTGCACTCGTGCCAAAATTACGAAGACTCACCGATATACCAGCCATCGACCGGCCGCGCGAAAAGCTCGTGCGCAAAGGTGTGCCTGCGTTATCGGATTTTGAATTGCTCGAGGTTATGGTTGGTAGTGGCACGGTACATGCCGATGTGAGTCAGGTAGCGCGACAGCTCCTTAAATCGTTCCGGCGCGGGACCGACACCCTCAGTTTTGAATCACTCACAAATTTACGCGGCGTCAGCACGGCACTGGCCAGCAAAATATTAGCCGGCCTCGAGTTAGCCCGGCGCCACTTAGTACGCGATGTCGAGCCACTTCGCACCCAACAGGATATTGTGGCCAGGCTCGATGGTATTCGCAACAAACAGCAGGAGTATTTTGTAGCATTGTCGCTCGATGGCGGCCAGCGACTTATTGCCCAGCGCACCATTACTATCGGCACGCTCGATACCGTTCTTGCCCACCCGCGCGAAGTGTTTTCTGACCCAATTGTCGATCGTGCGGCAAGTTTAGTGGTCGCTCACAACCACCCATCGGGCGAGGCCAAGCCAAGCAGCAAAGATACCACTCTTACCCAACAGCTAGCCGCTGCCGGACAGTTACTCGGAATCCCCTTGCGCGACCACCTTATTGTCACCCGTACCGACGTTTACAGCTTTCGCCAACATCACTTGTTATAAAGGAGACCTATGCCTCAGCGAGACCTCTATTACGAAGTTCGTACAATGCCAGTCTTTGGTGCGCCAACGCCGGTTGCTTCGGACATCGCCCGACATTTACAAAGCCGGCAGTATTTAGGCATGACGGTAGTAGTGTGTCGCAATCCGCTGAGCATGCTCAGCGCAACGCGCAAACAATGGCTACGACTCGCCCGTAACCTGCAAAAACAGCGTGCTAGCACATTGAATGCCGAGGAAATCCTGCGCTTCACCCACACCATTATGCACATGCAACACCTACAGTTTGTAGCACAGGCGCCAACCGCCAAAACCGCGGCGCATATCTTTTTTACGACGCCCGACGAACTTACTTTTTTACCACCGGGCTGTTTGAGCCTGTATGTCACTGCCGCACCGCGCGCAACCCAATTACACGATTGGATTGATATCCTTGCCGAACACGCACTCGTGGTTGACTACGAAGGCACACTTGACTTACCCAACCTTGGGCTACAACCCAAATCCGCTATCGAAGCAAAAATGCGTCATGATTGGCAGGAACTTGTTAGCTTCATGGCAGCAAACGGTGTTATCGTCGATGATCTTGTAGACGGTGCGACGATAAGGCATACTTCGATGGACCGCGCACTTGACGCTTTGCTTGTCACCGGGAATGGTTTTTTGCGTCGGGCGGCCGAATTCCAACACATCTTAAGCCTTTCTCAGCCGCTCAAACATGAGCCGCTTATTCACCTAAAACAGTTCGAGGCTGTTATGCGACTAGCGCATCGTGTGCAAGCCTTAACACCCGGAGCGTTTAGTAATTTTCTCGCCGACACCTTTGGAGACTACCACGCCGAATCATTCTTCTTGCGCGACGCCGCTCCAGAAGAAGACGAACTGTTCGCCCTTGAACCAGAACAAACCTACTACTACCCGATGGACGGCGTGCCACTCCGGGTCGAATTTGTTTAGGCAGGCTGATATAACCGATTTGTTTGAATATACTCACGCACAAGTGGGTCAGTCGCAAATAAGTTGCCAGCTCGCACCTCAGTCGCACTGACCTGGGCGTGAGGGCCTTCAACAAAAGTGACACGCGGTTGAACCGGCAAAGCCTCGAGTAGTGCCTTCAAATCAATCCGAGACTCACCCTCACGCACACCAACAACAAGTTCAGTTTGCGTAAATAGAATCTCAACTCCCGGCCAACGTGTACTAAGCGTACGCACAACATCTGAACCGCACAGTAATACCAGTTGCGCCTGATGGAAATGACTTTGCAGTTCGGGCAAGGTTTTATCTATAGTAAATTGTTGA
>DATLJN010000097.1:0-2116 GCA_035538835.1 Magnetospirillaceae bacterium | reverse complement strand
TCCATACCGGTGCTCTTATGGCCCGAGAACCCAAATAACCTTTGGGTGGCACTGGGCGGTCTCGCTTTAGGATTGATCTTATTTTTCTACCAATGGGTTGGCTGGTATTTTAGCCTGTTTATTGTCACCAACCAACGCCTGCGCCAGATCACCCAAAAAGGTTTCTTTAACCGCAGCGTCATCGACCTTGGTTTGTCGAAAATCCAAAACATAAGCTATAATATACCTGGTTTAAGTGGGGCCATGTTCAGATTTGGGACATTGGTCGTCCAGACATACGTGGGGGATTTGTATCTGGATAAAATAGAACATCCGCAAAAAATTTACGACCAAATCACTGACGCCATAAAACAATACGCCAAAGGTGGCGAGATGGTTACGACGCATGAAAAAGATGTTGAATAAGGTGTTTAAAAAAACGGGGCCGGCGCCAGAAACAGGCGGCCGGATTACTAATGAAACCGTGGCCGAACACCGCGAGCGGGTACTAGCTGGTGGTCGCAAGTTTAAGTACCCTTTGCAGTACACGACACATCGCATTCTTTTTATTAGCATTATCATCAGCATTTTGGCGCTCATTATCTTTATTGCATTTTTTGTGTGGCAGCTTTACTTTGCTCAGGCCTACGACCGCTTTACCTATGGACTGACGCGCGTACTGCCGGTGCCTGTTGCCAAAGTTGATACCGAACTTGTCCGCTACAGCGATTATCTGTCGGAGCTGCGTAGTGCGGTGCATTACCTGACTACCAAAGAGGCCGTTAACTTTAATTCGGTCGATGGCAAACGCCAGCTTGATTTTTACAAACGACTTGCACTCGATAAAGCGGTACGTAATGCGCTTGTTGCAAAGCTTGCTAGTGATAACAAAATTACTATCACCGCTAAGGAAGTCGATGATTTTGTAAAACACCAGCTCGAATCCAAAAAACTTGGTGTAACCGAAGAAGACTACAAACGTGTCATCAGCGATTATTACGACCGTAGCTTCGATGAATATAAAAACGCCGTACGCCAAGAGCTGCTCCATAAAAAGGTGAGCGCCACACTCGATATCGAATCGCGCGGCAAAGCCGAATGGGTTGTACAACAAATTGCGTCTGGCGGAAACTTTGGTGATCTAGCCCGGCTTGTTTCGGACGATCCGCTCAGTAAGGCTAGTGGGGGAGATATTGGTTTTGTTAGCAAAGACAGCGAAGACCCGAGCGGGCTCATCGCTGCTGCGCAGGCCTTGCAATTGCCTGGCCATATTGCTGGACCAATCGAGGGTGTCGATGGGTTCTACATCATCCAACTTATCGAAAAGCGTGATACCGGTGATGTGCGGTTTGCAAAAATATTTATTTCGTACAAATTGATCCCACAAAAGTTAGCCGAGCTTAAGGCACAAAATAAGATTAATGAATTTATCAAGGTTGACCAAATCGCCAACCCGATGACCCAATAGTTGATTTTAAGAAGTAACATTGGTAGAATAACTGAGTTATATGGGCTCGTAGTGAAGTTGGCCTATCACGTCTCCCTGTCACGGAGAAGATCGCCGGTTCGAATCCGGTCGGGCCCGCCAAGATAAGAATCTCATCGTTTATGATGGGATTTTTATTTTGCGCAAACTTGTTTTATTTATTTTTTGTGCTTTAATTAGTCAATCAGATCCTCGAGGTAAGGACTCCTCATCTGACCCCTTTGAAGCCTGGGAGGTTTCGTGAAAAGGCTGCTCGTGGTTCTTGTTGCCGCTTTGGTGCTATTTGTGCTCGTCGGTTGTGCAGGTCAGAACACCGCTGCGGGAGTGGCGGTCGATGGCGACATTGCCGGATTCTGGTCGGGCCTATGGCACGGCATCATCATCCCTATCTCGTGGTTCTTCTCGCTCTTCTTCGAGAGTGTGAACGTCTACGAAGTCCACAACAATGGGAACTGGTACGATTTCGGGTTCGGGATTGGCGTGTGCATCACTGCATACCTTGTCTTCGGATAACGAATCGCCACCTCTTAACGCCCCGCCATCGTTAGATGAGCGGGGCACTTTTGTTGAGGGTATTGACTATATAATATTGATATTATATAGTCATTAAGTCTTAGAATTGCAAGCGCATATTTAAGCGAATATTGACAA
>DATLJN010000096.1:0-17435 GCA_035538835.1 Magnetospirillaceae bacterium | reverse complement strand
GGGTCAACTTCCCCGTCTTTGTCTACGAATAATGCGAACAACATACCTACCGCTCCCGGCGAGCCGACGACACCCGAAACGCCGCAGGCCCCTTCCCCGACACAGCCTACTACCACCGAAGAGTCAAAAGATATCGAACTTATCACGCCAGCCAAAACGATCGCCGCTATGGACTGGCTGACCTTTTTGCCACTCGCCCTCATCCTATCAGTACTTGTTGCGATAATTATTCTGCTGTTTAAACGACGTCGGCGCAGACCAACGCCACAGTTTTAGTCGCGTTTGAGAAGTACCGTAAAAGCTTGGGGTGGGATTTCTACCCGGCCAAATTTTTTCATGCGCGCTTTACCGGCTTTTTGCTTGGCCCATAACTTCTTTTTGCGTGAGACGTCGCCGCCGTATAAATGCGCAGTCACATCTTTCTTCATGGCGCTAATGTCGTCGCGGGCGATGATTTTGCCGCCGATTGCCGCCTGGATCACCACTTGGAATGATTGTTTGGGGATCACCTCTTTAAGCCTGCCGGTTATTTCGCGGCCGAGACGCATAGATTCGCTGCGGTGGACCATCAAGCTCAGGCTATCGACACGTTCGCTGGCAACCAAAAAGTCGAGCCGCACTAAATCTTCGGGGCGGTAATCGTCCAGCTCGTAATTAAACGACCCATACCCACTAGTAAGACTCTTTAACTGATCGTAAAAATCGGTTAGCATGTTCGCCAGCGGCGCTTCAAAGGTGATAAGCGCTAGTTGGTCATCGACATATTCCACGTGTTTGTGGTTTCCGCGCTGCTGCACGATAAGCTGAATTACACTGCCCACAAAATTGCCGGGGCAAGCGACTTCGCCTTTAATCCACGGCTCGCAGATTTCGCGGATTTTAGCAACATCAGGCAAGTCGGCTGCATTTTTAATATCAACCTGCTCGCCGGTAATAAGGTGAACTTGGTAACCGGTTGACGGATTAGTAACGATGAGCTCGAGGTTATATTCGCGCTCTAGGCGTTCCCGCACAATATCCATGTGCAGCAAGCCTAAGAATCCAACACGGAAGCCATAGCCCAAAACCTGACTGTTTTCGGGCAAATATTGTAGGGCTGCATCGTTGAGTGTCAGCTTCTCGAGCGCATCTTTAAGCGCCGGGTAATCCTCGTTACTGTTTGGAAAGACGCCTGCGTATACAAATGGTTTGGCCTCTTTATATCCGGGAAGTGCTTGGCTCGCTGGCTGTTTAACCAGCGTGACCGTATCGCCCACGCGCGCCTGAGCTACCGACTTAAAATTAGTAACAATATAGCCGATTTGTCCGGTTACAAGCGTTGGGTCGGGTTTCATAACTGGGGTGACATGGCCGATCTCTAAGGCGATCCCGTCGGCACCCGACGACATCATATGGATTTGGTCGTTCTTGGCAAGACGCCCATCCATAATGCGCACATATACCACAACGCCGCGGTAATCATCATAAATTGAGTCAAATACTAAGGCTCGTAGCGGTTCGGCCGGTTCACCAGTTGGCGGTTTGCCAACTTCCACAATACGCTCTAACACTTGTTCTACATTGAGGCCGGTTTTAGCTGATACCTCCAAGATTTCCTCGCGTTTGCAGCCAAGTAATTTGATGATCTCACGGCTTACCCGTTCGACATCCGCGGCCGGCAGGTCGATTTTGTTGAGAACAGGGATGATCGTCAGGTCGGCCGCGATTGCCATATACACATTGGCGAGTGTTTGTGCCTGAATCCCCTGGCTGGCGTCTACCACAAGCAGTGCCGTTTCGCAGGCCTCAAGGCTGCGCGAGACTTCGTAACTAAAATCGACATGCCCAGGGGTGTCAATCAAATTAAGTTCGTAGTCTTTATACTGCATACGTACCGGTTGCAGCTTGATAGTAATGCCTTTTTCGCGCTCCAAATCCATGCGGTCGAGCAACTGTTCCTTCATGTCACGCTTAAGCACCGTGCCGGTTATTTCGAGCAAACGGTCAGCCAGGGTTGATTTGCCGTGGTCAATGTGGGCGATGATACAAAAATTGCGGATGTGTGATTGCATATTAACTTACTGGCTTTATGCGGCTAAACACGAAGTCTTTGAGCTTCTTAAGAACCGGCTTGGCTTCCTCGAGCCCGAGCAGCCTACTAAATAACAAATATGATCCAAGACTGACAACAACAATGAGTGTAAACGGCGGCAACAACGCAAAGAAGCTTTCGCCAAAGGCTGTCAGATTAAAGATTTTGATCATAATATAGGTTACCACAAACATCAAGCCTGTGGCAGAAATCATGCGCAGTACGCCGTGCACAAATTTAGCGTTAAATAAGTTTTTGATACGACGCTGCATGATCGAAAAGAGTATGAGCACCTCTATAACCGACACAATAGACTGCGCCGCGGCCAGCCCAAATACGCCCAGATTTGTCTGGAACACAAAATACGTCGCCAGCGCGATGTTCAGCAAGATGACGCCGATCGAAATATATAGCGGCGTGCGAGTATCTTGTTGGGCGTAAAAACTGCGACTTGCGATATGGTAGACAGAACGAAATAAGATTGCCACAGCCAAAACGCTTAAAATACCGGCGATTTCGTTGCTACCGCCAACTTTAAGGAAGCTCACAATATACCCGCGGCCCAAAAAACTTATAGCCGTAATTGGCAGCGCTAACCAAATAATAACGCGCAGCACCGTTTGAAGTTCTTTACGAAAGAGGTCTTTACGCCCCTGGGCAAGTCGTTCGGTCATTTTAGGGAAGGCCGCAGTGGAAATTGCTACGCCGATGAGGTTAATTGGCACCATGTGCAGCGTTGTTGCGGCATGATATACGCTAATCGATCCGGCGCGCAGGCGCGAGGCCAAGTTCATCTCGACGAGATTATTAAAGTAGTCGATACCTTGATCGAACGATCGCGCCGGCAGCAGTTTTAATACCTGCCGAAAGCCAAGGTTCTGCCAGAAAATCTTAAACTGGTACTCAAAATTAACGCCTTTCATACCGATACTGCTCACAATAAGCTGTAATATCGATCCGACTACGACACCGAGTGCGACCCCCATAATACCGCCCTCGAATATGGTGACGCCAAATATAGTAATCTTGTTAGTGAGCACAAGAATTCCAAAAATAATCCCCAGACTGTAGGTCATGGGGGCAAGCGCAAAAAAGAAAAATCGCCCAATTGCCTGCTGCATACTGGCAAGCACCGTCGAGATCGAAAATAAAAAGGGGTTAATGGCAATAACGCGCATGAGCGAAACCGCTAAGCCGCGCGTTGATTCGTCCAGTCCCGGTGCGACTAGATATTGCACAAGTGGCTCGGCAAAAATAATAATCAAGACGCTGGTTACAAACGTAGCGATCGCAAATAGGTTAATAAGGCTCGAACATAACTCCCACGCCGATTTAGTATTGCCGGCAACCAGCCGTTCGTTCAAAACTGGAATCAGAGTGACGCTAAGTGCGCCGGAAACCAGCAAAAAAAACATAAAGTCAGGGATTGTAAATGCAACACGATATGCATCGAGGCCTTGGGCGTAAGTATCCAAGTAGTAGCTTAGGAGTAGCTTTTCGCGGTATAGCCCAAGCACACTCGAAACAAGGGTCGAGGCGGCCAAAAGTGAGGCAGCCGTTCCGACCGTCAGTCGTCCTTTAGCGCGTGCAAAAAAGCGTTTGACCATGTATTACATAAACCTGGGGTTTGCTGCAATTATACCAGAGGAGGGGCTACTGCGGGACCCGGGAATTTCCCGGGTGTCCGCACGCCGTAGACTACTCAACCGCATCTCTGAAGGCCGCGATAAACCAGCCGAGGCTTATCGGATCACTCAGGTTACGTGAAGATCGTACCTTGAGAGTTAAAGTGTTGCGCTCGCTACCCGTAACATACAGGCTGACGGTCGAAAATGTGCCGTCGGGCCCGAACACATACAAGGTGCTACCAAAAGGTAATCCCGAGAGATCCAGGCCGCATACACGGATATTTTCACCTTGCGCCCCTGGTGCCGTGGGGACCTCTTTCTGTCGATGTGGCTCTTGGTAGGCCGCTGTTTCGCGGTACATGTCGTCTTCTTCTGCGACCAACCACGCCTCGCGCATTGTAACGGACGTGACACCGGGAAGCAGATGTTGGAGCAAGTGGTCATGTTGACGCTTCTTGGGCGATGAGCTGCACCGACGGTCTTCTCTCACCCCAACCCCTCGGCGCACGTAAATAGTGCTGCGGAAGAACGTGATATCAATACCTTCACGGTCCATAACGCCGAGCCAGGTGATTTGCCCAACTCCCAAAAACCGACTTGTCATGTGTAATTCGAGGGAACGAGGCGCCGCTTGAGCGAGCTTGCTCTGAACAAACAGCGTTGCTTCGTCAACTGTGGTGAGCACAGATCCAGCTCCGATCTCGCGGTAATCTACAGCTCGTTCACTATACCGCGAGTATCAAATATGTGTCAAAACTAGTAGAGTGCGGCTTGCTTGGGCAGAGTTGCGCCAGCAAGCAATTTTTTGACTTCATCACCTTCGACGGTTTCTTGTTTAAGGAGCGCTTTTGCGAGCTTATCAAGTGGTTCGGGGTTAGCTCGGATAATCGCTTCGGCGCGTATTGCGGCTTCGCGGATAAGTGTTTGGACTTCGGCGTCAATGTCTTTGGCGGTTTCTTCGGAGTATGGGCGATCATGAACCATTCGGTCGAACATCATGCCGCCGTTGTCTTCGTGGAACACGAGGTCGCGCAGGCCAGTGCCCATGCCTTGTTCGATTACCATATCACGGGCAATGTCAGTGGCTTTGCGCAGATCGCTGCCAGCACCGGTGGTAATGCGGTCGCTGCCATATTTAACCTTTTCAGCCACGCGACCGCCGAGGCTCCGCGCAAGCATGTCCTTAAATTCGACGACCGAAGTGTATTGGCGATCTTCGGGTGGCAGGAACCACGTAACACCGCCTGTGCCGCCGCGCGGGATGATAGTCACTTTATGAACCGGGTCGGAATCTGGCAGCACATGGCCAACAATAGCGTGGCCAGCTTCGTGGTAGGCAGTTAGCTCTTTTTCGCGCTCATTCATGACCTTTGTTTTGCGTTCTGGCCCAATGGCGACCTTTTCAAATGCTTCAACGACGTCGGTGTTGATGATTTGTTTGCGGTTGCGACGGGCAGCAATAATGGCTGATTCGTTCGCCATGTTGGCAAGGTCGGCACCAGATGAACCGGCGGTTTTGGCGGCGAGTGAATCAAGGTCAACCGATTCGTCTGCTGGCTTGTTGGCAAAGTGGACTTTTAGGATCGCCAAGCGATCGGGGCGTTCAGGCAGACTAATCTGTACTCGGCGGTCAAAACGGCCAGGGCGCAACAAGGCTGGGTCGAGCACATCAGCGCGGTTGGTTGCCGCGAGTACAATTACATTCGTGTCTTGTTCAAACCCATCCATTTCAACCAAAATCTGGTTGAGCGTTTGCTCGCGTTCGTCGTGCCCACCGCCCATACCACTGCCGCGGCGACGGCCGACGGCGTCGATTTCATCAATAAATATAATACACGGTGCGTTCTTTTTAGCCTTGGCAAATAAGTCGCGTACGCGGCTGGCACCAACACCAACGAACATTTCAACAAATTCTGAACCACTAATACTAAAGAACGGTACGCCGGCTTCGCCGGCCACTGCACGGGCCAACATAGTTTTACCGGTGCCCGGAGGCCCCACAAGTAATACGCCTTTAGGAATTTTGGCGCCGACTTCTTTAAACTTTTTAGGGTGTTTTAAGAAATCAACGACTTCAACCAAGTCTTCTTTAGCTTCGTTGTTGCCGGCGATATCTTTAAAAAATACCTTGTCCTTTTCGTTGCCATATAAACGAGCCTTCGAACGCCCAAAACCTAGCGCCTGGTTACTTTGGCCCTGGGCCTGGCGGAACATGAGGTAAAAAATGCCACCGAACAAAAGAACTGGCAGCAAGATCCCTGCGATATTCCAAATGGTATTTGCGGTTTCGGATGGCTTTTTAACCGACAGCTCGGTTGCGGCGTCTTTATTAAGACCTTGTTCGTAAATACTGCTGCCCGTCTCTTTGTAGGAACGTTCGGTGGCTTGGCTTTGGCCTTTTGGTGTGATAGTAAGCTGATCGCCTTCAATCTCTATTTTAGCAACCTCACCCGAGTTAGCGCGCTTTACCACATCACTAAATGCGACGTCCTTGAGTGTTTGCTGGGGCGAATAGACTGCCCATAAAATAAGTGCGGTTGCGACAATTACTCCCCAAAAAAGAGTCAGGCGCATGGCTTTCGATGGCTGGGTTGGTTTCACGATAACAAAAGTCCTTACAGATTAGTGCTTGTTTAAGCTTAACACGGTAGTGCGCGGCTCGACAATGACGTTAGCACTCTCGGCACGTAATTGCCAATGTTTGTTCATCTGCATCAGTTTTCCCGGCTGTGCCACTTTTGTAAAAAGCACAGCAGCTTCGGCTTGGCGGCGCTCGAGCGTGTGTGTGGTGTGTCGCCAAAATATGTGTTGTACATATTCGTAAGCGAGAGGATCAGGCGCCATAATAAGCTCGTATCTTGGGATCGTCAGGGTGTTGTTTTTTGTATCGTGCCTGTCAAGCCATGCATCGAGATTTTCAGTAATTGTATGTCGTAATGCTTGTTGTTTGCGAATATGTTGCAAAAATTCTGTGCGCCAACTCTTACGTTTTTGGTCGAGTGTAGGGATAAAGGTGTGGCGGATATAGTTGCGGAGATATGTCTCGTCTTGGTTTGTACTGTCTTCGCGCCAGGCAATATTGTGGCGGCGAGCGTACGCAATGATATCGTTTTTTGTATGCGATAACAGTGGCCGCAAGATATCAGTCGCTCCCACAAATGGCGCAAGGCCGCGCCAACCCGTACCGCGGAATAGTGCGATGAGCGCCGTTTCAATAAGATCGTCCTGGTGGTGCGCGGTGACGATCGCTTGCGCATTATATTTTTTGATACAACGTCGCAAAAATTCCCAACGCTTAGCTCGGGCCTCGGCTTCGCTGGCCGCGGGCGGTAACGATAGCTTTTCTGAAATAAAAATAAGTGAACGCTTGCGGCAATACTCAGCCACCAGCGACGCATCAAGCTGAGCATCCGGGCGTTGACCGTGGTTGGCATGTGCTACCACCAAATCAAGCCCCGACATGCGGCGGAGTTTCTCTATAAGTACCATCGAATCCACACCACCGGACACGGCAACAATATAGCGCCCGGGCGCAATATCAATCATATCTGTTACAGTGTACACTAATCTGTTAAAATGAACATGCGCGCGCCCGTAGCTCAGTGGATAGAGTACTTGGCTTCGAACCAAGGGGTCGCAAGTTCAAATCTTGCCGGGCGTACCATGCACTCTTAAAAGACCTGGATTCAAGGTCTTTTTGTTTACACGTGGTATAGCTCACCACAATCTCCTACCTGCCGTGATATATTAAGCATAAGGAGAATAAACATGAATCGCAATCAAAAAGGTTTCGGCGTCGTAGAAATAATTATTATACTGGTTGTCTTAGCTGCTGTTGGGGTTGGTGCCTGGTATGTATGGCAGGCAAACAACAAAAAAACTGACAATCTACAGGTAACGAATAAACCGCTTGAAATTCCAGAATTTGGTATTAAAATTAACGATCCGGATGGGCGCAATCTTCAAATGCATGCGCAAAAAATATGTGCCGCTGAGTGCGATACCGAAAATTCATACTTTATCCGGGACAATAACAATGCGTATTTTGGACGGTGCGAATACCCCGTTATTATCAGCAAAATCGAGGAACGTTTTGCTCAAGATGTCACGAGCAAAAAGATTGACAACACCTACTTTCATGTCTCTTATGCCCACTTCCAATCCCAATGCATGAACCTTGAGGCCGGCGACGAAGAATACGAAGCCGCAATCAAGCAATACGTCTTAGATAATATGGTGAAACTTTAGACTCTCACCTCCCTCAGAACGGATTACACGTCGTAGCGCATAGATATCATTATTTGCTACTATGGGCGCATGTACGAACCAGGCTTAACATTTATGCGGACGCCCGAGGAGTCTCGAGATGTGTTCTTGGCATGGAAGCGGGACGATAAGTCGTTCTTTGCTGCGGGCGCTTGCCATATTTTGGCGCACATGTTCTTGTCGCTCCACCACGGCGAAGACTACAAGTTGATATACGTCAAACCAAAAGGCAACCACCCAGGTAATCATATGTACGCCAGCAATGACACATGGGCATTTGATTTTAACGGCTGGACACTGGAGCACGAGCTTTTGCAAGAAACGAAAAAGGTGTATGGCAAGACATATCCGGACTGGGATTACGAGCGACTCGTCATCAAAGAAGGTCTCCCCGAATATCTAAAACATTCCAACCATCTGCGTGGCCCAGAGTATTTTCCGCAACTGCCGTGGGAACGCGCTTATAACTACATCCGGCAATTCCCCAATTCGCCGCCTCACGGCGCTCAGCCAATCGCGCCATTTATTTAAAAAGGGCTACCGACAATCCCGACGCCCCCTATCCAAAATCTGCGAGTCGGTGCTCCTAAACTCCCACGCGTATGAATCCTTATACAGGTCGAGTACGAGCACCCCATACTGATCATCAATAATTTTTTCGCTATTAGCCGCCACGCCGGTACTCTTGTAATGCGACTTACCGCCAGTCCCTACGGTAAATTGTCGCGGACCATTGACAGATGCTTTTCCGTCGGCCGCCTGCGGTGCGAACCGTTCATATAAGTGATCGTGGCCGCTCAAGACTACATCAGTTTTGTACGCCTCAAGCTTTGGCCAAAAAGTATCGGAACGGTTTTTGGAATCCGCATTGGCGGCGTAATTACCCGACGTAAATCGTGGATGATGCCAAAAAGCTAAGCGGCACATTGTTTGGTGCTCGTTCAACTCGGCTTCGAGCCAGGCAGCCTGTTCAGAACCTGGCGCGCAGTTCACTTTATCGCAGTTGGAATTAAGCGAGATAATACGCCAATCGCCGAGTGTCACTCCGTAATAACCGCGACTCACATCAATTGGAGCATCTTTAAAATACGTGTAATATCCGCTCGCCCCGGGTATGTTGTACTCGTGATTACCTGGCGCCGGGTACGTAATGTTCTTAAATCCGCCCCAATTTTTATCAAAAGCCCGCTGGAACTTTTCGAGCGTACCGTCGCTGTATTGGATGTCACCCAGCAGTAGGAGCGCGTCAGGGTTGATAGCTTTAATTTGTTGCGCCACTCGTTCGTCTTGGCAGTTGGCAGGGTCGCTGCGATTATCTTGCGGCTCGCACGCAATGTCGCCAACAGCCACAATGCGCATCGGGCGGGCCTCGCCAGCGGTGGGCCGCTTGGAATTCTCGAATACCTGCCAGCCGAGAAACCCCACAATAACGATTACCAACAGCACCAATATAACTTCGACGACACTAAAGCCTTTATGGCTATTACGCATACGTTTAAGTATGCCGCAACAAAGCCGGTCGCGCCAGTCGGTGCTATCATAGCCGTATGGAACTGACACAACCTGTCGATTGGATCGGCAAAAACTTTATTGGCTACGCCATGAACGCCGAATTTTCTGACGAGAACGCACGGCAGCTTGTAACCCTTATGCAGGCGATACAGCAAACCTACAACGACGGCGTGTTTTGTACCCCCAAAAAATCGCTGCACATCACCCTGATGGACTGGGTGGCTCCACTAGTGGATTACGACGGTCATGATAAAGATGCTCTTTTTAAAAAACTGCGGCCTGAGTATGATGCTGCAATCACGGAAATCTTGGCATTATTTAGTCCAATTACTGTGCGATTCGACACCCTTGCGTTATCACCCACCACCATATATATCGTTGGCCACGACGACGGGCAGTTCCAAGCCATCAGGGAACAGTTTTTAGCCAAAGTACACCTTGTCCCAGGCACTAAACTGCCGCCGACAATTATTCATAGTTCGCTCGCGCGGTTTACCAAACCCTTAAAAATTGCCGATGTGGAGGCGTTTTTAGCAGCCAAAAGCATCGAACTCACCCAACAAATCCCCGCGTTTCGCTTGCTTCACCAAACCAAAGAACCGACCCTGGAATTTACGACCGTAAAACGCTACCCGCTCGCCTAAAACGTAACCCTTTAAAAAACTCGATAAATCTTATATAATCAAACCCGTTACGGGCCAGTAGCTCAGCTGGTTAGAGCACCTGCCTCTTAAGCAGGGTGTCGAGAGTTCAAGTCTCTCCTGGCCCTCCATGTGAATATTATTAGCAGAATTGACATCTTCGGATGTCTTTTTTGCTTCTCTATATCTGTAATCTACTTTTCCGTCACGAGAAATTACAAAATTCTTTGCACTAATGGTGGGCGGGAAATAGCCGTATAAAATCTACTAGACGTCCGACAATTTCTCCGCTGGACGCTTTTAGCTTACTCTGTGCTTCTTGCGGAGTAGTCCATTCTATATGATTGTATTCGTCGTCATGACTGCCCGTATCTGCAATCCATTTCAGTGCGAAATAATGAGTGGCTTTTGAGATTTTTGCGCCGCTGTTTTTATCAACACCTTCAGCGAGCCCGCTGCCAAGATAACCAGCAATTTCTGCTATCTGACCACTCTCCTCTTCAACTTCGCGAAGAGCGCATGCCTGCAACGTTTCATCAACGTGGAGGGTACCTTTCGGGATGTCAAAGCTCCCATCATGGCGCATAAGCACCATAACCTCCAGCTCATAATCCTTTGAACGATAGACAACGCCACCGCACGATACGTGGTACGGCCACTCCTTAGTCAAACGATACTCTTTGAATGCCATTAGTGAATCTCCTTTGCCTAATCGAGCATCATGTTACCTATCAGTCTCTAGATTGTTCAGAACCACTCCCCCGGATTCTGCGCGAGGCGGTCACGTTCTCGATGCCATGCACGCTATTCCTGTTCTTCCGGCCATCGCTGCAATCATATCTTGACTTCGGTAGGCTGACAATGCCAGGATCTAATTTTTCTAACACTCTGATATTGGTCGATAATTAGGCATTTCGTAGACTGAACGTGATATTCCAGTTGCGATAGCGACCACCCTGGCCCTCCATGAATTTATCGTAAAAAGTCTCCATGCAGGAGGCTTTTTGACATCCTTACTTCTCCGTAAGCTGCGCCTCGAACATTGTGTAATAAGCGCTTTTTTTCTTCACTAATTCCGCGTGTGTGCCAGTCTCGGCGATTCGCCCATGTTGGAGCACTACAATAACGTCGGCTTTTTCGACAGTGCTCATGCGGTGACTAATAGTAATGACGGTTTTCTTGTTCTCAGCATCAAACAGCCGTTTAAAAATGCGAGCTTCGGCAATGGCGTCGATCGCACTGGTTGGTTCATCCAATATAATGATTGGCGCGTTGCGATAAAAATTACGCGCGAGTGCAATGCGTTGCCATTGCCCACCCGAGAGACCGGTGCCTTTATTGCCGTCTTCATCTTCCATCCAGGGCGTGGGATATGTTTGCAGTTTGTGCGGGAGCTTATGCACAAAATTGTATGCCTCGGCCTGGTGTAGCGCCCGTTCGATACGCGCCTTGTTAATCGGCTGACTGGTGTCACCAAAATACACGTTATTCTGAATATCCGTAAATACAAACTGTTGAAAGTCCTGCTGGAGCACAGATAATTTATTATGCCATACCTCTACGGCAATGTCGCTCAGCGGCACGCCGTCGATGGTTATGGCGCCGCGAGTTGGTTCGTACAAGCCGGTCAGTACCTTAATGAGGGTTGTTTTACCGGCACCGTTTTCGCCAACAATGGCCACATGCTGGCCCTTAAAAATGGATAGCGTAATATCCTGCAGCACCTCCATCTTGGACTGAGGATATTTGAAAGACACGTTGGAGATCTTAATAACCTCTGGGGATTGCCCCAAGGCCGCGTTCCCACCTTTTTGTGACGGTAACTTCATAAATGCCTGATAGTCAAACAGGTTTGCAAGATCTTCGTCGATACTGCTTACTTGACTGACAAATGCGTTCGCCGCATTAATTGCACGCGACACCAACTGCTGCACGTACACAAATTGGCCAATGGGCTGTGTTTTGGCGATAATTTCGGAAATCACCCAAATGAGCGCACCAACTTCGGTCGCGGATTCCAGCGTATCGGCGAGTAGCCGTTTACCAATAAAGTTACGTTCAAATTGGAGGCGCGTTTTTTCGTCGCGGTCACGCAGCGATCGGCGCAGGTTGAGCAGGTGCCGTACCAGGCCATTCAGCCGTAGTTCAGCAATCGCTTGCGGCTGCAACAGGTTCCATTCAATGTACGAACGTGAACGCCGTACATCAACATTTTTATTCCAGTGCTCCACCTGTGCCCGGGATAGTTTGAACTGTATAAATACGCCCGGCACAACCGCAATCAACACAAAAAATGCTAGCCAAGGCATAAACAAAAATAGAGCAATCAACGTAAAGACGAGGGTAATAACTTGAGTAAAAACACCGGCCAGACGATCAAACACGTAGGCAAAAAATTGGCTAAACTTTTGGGCGCGGTCGTACAAATCGGCAGTTTCTTTGTCGTCGTAGCGCCAAAACTCAAGCGATAAAAAATGCTCGTACATCATGTCGCTTACACGAGCTTCAACTTTAAATCGCATCAACTGTTGCACGTACTGGTCGAGACTGCGCCAGGCGGTCGAAGCAAGTCCAATGAGCGCCGTGATGACGACATACCAAACGGCGCGCTGACCGGCAGCCGAGTCGCCAGAATATGCCGCCACAAGTTCGGTAGTTGTAAGGGCGGCAAAAAAGGTTATCGCAATTGGCAGCACCGCGTCAATTACCGCGCCAACCAATTTAAAGCTCACTGCCAGTGGTGCCATCTTAAAGCTAAGCTTAGCAACGCCAGCTATAGCACTCAGGTATTCCTTATTTGAGAGTTTCTTTTGTTTCTTTGGCATAGATAAAACGATTACCTGAACTCATATTACTATACTGGCGTGTCCAACGGTCTAAGTCATCAAAAAGAAAGGACCCGTTGACACGGACCCTTTCTTTTACAGGAGAAAGTGCTTCCGATCAACGGGTCGTGGAACTACCCGACGGCGGCCACGCAGCTGGCGACATCGGTTGCCTGAGCGCAGGCGGCGATCTTCTGTTGCTTGATCTGGTAGTCGCTGTATTGCTTGGCCAGATCCTGCGGCACCCCAAGAAAACTCACCACGATCAGCAGGAAGATGAATCCACCTCCTATCGAAGCAATCGCGCGCCACATTGCGGCCTTTTTGCCGTCGCGGTGCCCGCGTTCGTACTCGCTCGGGGGCTGGTTGCCCCCAAAGGGTTGAGATTGAGGCACGACTCCTCCAGGAATCATCGGGGTTTTACACTCGCATTTACGAGCGATACCACTATTACATACTTCTATTATTTTGTAAACATTCTTTTGAATTTAATACAACAACATGATATAATAAATCATCTTTCGGGAACCCCGGCAAAGTATTCCCCTCCTCGATTCTGTCTTGAAAGGTCGAGACATGACAACCTTCAGTTCCGCTGGGCTGGTTTTGGGCGGACGCATTGGTCCCCAACATTAGCTCGTGCTAAAATTCCGATATGACCAACCTCCCCACCAACGATTCGCTCAAACAACTCCAAGCATATATCTGGCAGATAAACCTCGATCGCGGATTTAATGTTACCGATCCAAGTAAAAAGCTAGTTATGCTAATCGAAGAAGTCGGCGAGCTCGCCAAAGCCACACGTAAAATCGCCGGCCTAAAATTTACCGACACGACTCGCCAAACTGATGTGCGCGAGGAACTTGCCGATGTGCAGATTGTACTACTCAGCCTCGCGGCAATGCTTAAAGTAGACCTGTTTGACGCGGTTATCGAAAAAGAGACGAAAAATCAAACACGCAGCTGGAAGTAACCCAATTAAAACATGCTCGCTGGTGCCTCACGCGGAGCGGCGCGGTTATCGGCAGTAAGTGGGGTCTCGACTAAAGCAGCGATGTGTTTACGCAGCGCATTAGCATCATTCGGCGACGCTTCGACCTCGCCACCTTCTTGTGGCCATTCGCGGGCCAGACTAATGTGCGGATTTGATTCGGGATTATCGATATCAAGCGTAAAACCAACCCAGCCTTCGCGCACAATCCCGGGCCGTAATGTAATGTTGATACTCAGCCACGTAAATGGGTCTTCGGGCTTGGCGCCAAAAAGGCCCCCTTTTCTTTTGCCACTAATAAAGCTATCACTGTAATGTTCTGAGGGCTGAAAATGCGCCTCTATATTCTTACTCGTTGTCGCCAAAGGTTTAAGTATTTTTAATGCCATTGCTGCGAGGTCGCGTGCTAATATATCATCCATACAAATAAGCATACCACCTCAAGATTCAACTCATAGTATTATAGGGATATGACTGAACCTCACATAACCTACCACGCCGATGGCAGCATTTGGGGCAAAGGGTCCGTGCAAGACGGCAAAATGCAGGGCTATTGGGAGTGGTTTAGAAAAGATGGCTCAAAAATGCGATCTGGCCACTTTAATAATGATAAACAAGTCGGCGAGTGGATAACCTACAACAGGCAGGGCGATGTCCACAAAATAACATATATACAAGACGGGCTGGATGAAAAACGAAAATAAAACCAAACCAACATCCGTAAGCGTCGCCGAATTTATTGCGAGCGTCCCCGACCCAAAACGTGCCGACGCCGAACGCTTGCTGACCATCATGAAGGAAATCAGCGGCGAACCAGCCGTGATGTGGGGTCCAACCATGATTGGTTTTGGCCAGTATCATTACAAATACGCCAGTGGCCGTGAAGGCGATTATTTTGCTGCGGGGTTTGCACCACGCAAAGCGGCGTTGACTATTTATTTACTAGAGGGCATGAACGCCAACAAGAATTTGCTACAAAAGTTGGGGCCGCACAAAACCGGTAAAGGGTGTTTATATATCAAGCGCCTGTCTGACATTGACGAATCTGTGTTACGCGAGCTTATTGTAAAATCGTACGATTACGTAAAATCACATAGTATCGAACACGCTGAGTAGGAAAACACCGTGCCTTTCATAGGCGGGTCCAGTGAAGTGCGGTCCCGCGTTTTTAAAGTAATCTTTAAAACCGGTGCGAAACGCACGCCAATTGAAGGGCACGGTGTTTTTCCTTTTTATAGCCCGTGTAGTACCATAAGTACTATGCGACCTATTTGGACTGGATCGATCAGTTTTGGACTCGTCAACATTCCGGTGCGTATGTATAGCGCCGCCAACCCCCGCGAGGGAATTGATTTAGACATGCTTCATAAAGAGGATCACGCACCTATCCGTTATGCGCGCATTTGCCGCAAAGATGGCGAGGAAATCCCCTGGAACGACATCGTTAAGGGCTACGAATACCGCGACGGCGACTACGTGGTGCTCACTAAAAAAGAACTCGAAAACTTAGACGTTAAAAAGTCTAAAACTGTTGATATTTTGCAGTTTGTCGAAGAAGCCGATATTGATATCCGCTATTTTGAAAAACCATATTATTTGGAGGCCGTCAAGGGTGGCGAAAAGGCCTATGCCTTACTGCGAGCGGCCCTGCAACAATCTAAAAAATTGGCACTCGCCTCTTTTGTGATTCATCAGCGCGAACACGTTGGCGTGGTAAAAGCCTTTGGCCGGGTACTTGTTTTAAATCAGATGCGCTACCCGAGCGACCTGCGTGAACCAAAAGAATTGCAGCTCCCCACCGAACACGACGTCACTAATAAAGAAATTGAGATGGCACTAAAGCTTATCAAGCAAGAAACCAAGCCATTTATTGCCGAGGATTTGCGCGACACCTACACCGAAGAATTAGAAGAAATGATCAAAGCCAAAACCAAAGGTAAAAAAGTTGTTAAACCCGGCAAGGCACCCGAAAAAACAAATAGCAAAGACCTAATGGGCGCGCTCAAGGCCAGCCTTAAAGGGTAGTCGTGGGCCTTGCCAAATATTTTAAAAAACGTACATTTAGCGAAACGCCCGAGCCAAAGGGTGTCGCAAAAAAGGCGCCGAGCAAAAAGTTGGCGTTTGTCGTGCAAGAGCACCATGCGTCGCGGCTGCACTATGATTTTCGGCTCGAACTCGACGGTGTATTAAAAAGCTGGGCGATCCCCAAAGGCCCAAGCCTCGATCCGCACGAACACCACTTGGCAGTAATGACCGAAGACCATCCGTTTGAATACCGCACATTCGAGGGTGTTATCCCTGAAGGTAATTATGGTGCCGGTAATGTCATTATTTGGGACCAAGGCTGGTATGAACCGCGCGACGAAAACACCAAAGATCAGCAAAAAGCCATCCGCGCTGGACTTAAAAAAGGCCACCTTACTTTTGTGATACACGGTAAAAAGCTCAAAGGCGAGTTTGCGCTCATCAAATTAAAAAATGCCGAGGCCGATGACAAAGGCTGGTTACTCATTAAAAAAGGTGACGAATTTGCCACCACAAACGACGTAACCAAACAGGAGGAATCTGTAGTGAGCCATAAAAAAGTCGATGAATTGGGCGCACACAACAAACTGCCCGACTTGTCAGTCTATCCGCGCGTTGCAAAACCCTGGCGCGTTACCCCAATGCTTTGTACGTTAATCGAAGATCCGTTTAGTCGTGAAGGTTGGCTGTTTGAGATAAAGTGGGACGGCTATCGCGCCATCGGCACCAAGCATAAAGACGATATTGAGCTGTATTCGCGCAACAACAATTCGTTTATAGACAAATACCCGCCGGTGGCCGAAGCGATGCGCGCCTTTAGGCATGATGTAATTGTTGACGGCGAAATTGTGGTCGTCGATAGTACCGGCGCACCTCATTTTGAATCGCTGCAAGGCTGGCAAACCAACCCAGATGGCGATTTAAAATACTTTATTTTTGACTTGTTGTGGGTCGATGGGCACGACCTGCGCAAAGCGCCGCTCACCGAACGCAAAAAGATTTTGCAGGCGATTCTACCCAAACATGATGTGCTGCAATTTAGCGACGACATTGTCACCAAGGGCGAGCAACTCTTCGAGCAAATGCGCCGCCGCAACTTGGAAGGCATGGTGGCTAAAAAAGCCGACAGTCCCTACCGCGAAGGTGAACGCGGTGCCGATTGGTTAAAAGTTAAAACGCACATGCGCCAAGAAGTTGTCATTGGCGGGTACACCGAACCGCGTGGCGGCCGCAAGTACATCGGCGCGCTGATTGTAGGCGTTTACGACAAAGGCAAACTTGTGTATACCGGCCATTCTGGCGGCGGCATCCCCGACAAACTGCGCAAAGGTCTGCACGCTCAGCTGGCCAAAATCAAGCGTAAAACCTCACCGTTTGCTGTAGAACCCAAGCCAAATGCGCCCGTCCACTGGGTAGAACCAACCTTAATTTGCGAAATGAGCTTTACCGAATGGACATCGGACGGCTCGATGCGCC
>DATLJN010000095.1:0-21252 GCA_035538835.1 Magnetospirillaceae bacterium | reverse complement strand
GCAAGGGTATTATTGCTGCTGCTTTAGCAGAAAAAAGCCGGACGGTCATTAGTGTAGAGATTGATCCCGACCTGGCAAGTAAGCTGCGCGAGAACTTACGCGGCTACGGCAATGTGCTGGTTTATGAAGCCGACTTTTTGTCGCTACCGTTGCCGCAAACACAATATAAGGTCTTTTCTAACATTCCTTTCAACCTGAGCGCAGATATTCTACGTAAGCTGACCGACACGCGCTATCCGCCCGTTACAAGTTACTTGATTGTTCAGAAAGAGTTTGCCGATAAGCTCATTTCAAAGCCAGGCGGCTATAATAGTCAGCTCTCTATTTTGCTGGGCGTACGATTTGAATTACGAATAGTGCAGCGCTTGCGCCCTACCGACTTTTACCCTCGTCCTAGGGTGACGGCGGTGTTGCTTGAGGTGTCGCCTCGAACCGATACTCTGCTCGCGGTAGAAGATTTGGAGCTGTTCAGAGATTTTGTAGTTTACAGCTACAACGCTTACCAGTCTAGTGTTGCTATAGGATTAAAGCGTTTATTCGCGGCGGCCGAGTTTAAGAATATAGCCGAAGCGTTGCAATTCCCAGCGAACGCTACCCCCGCGCAGCTAAATTTGCGGCAATGGCTTGGCCTATTCGTTCATGCCGCGCAGAAGCGTCCTTTGCTAGAGAAGCTCGTTGGCGGGCAGGAGAAAGCAGTAGCGCGGCGGCATAGTAAGCGAACCAAGTTGCATAGAACTCGATATGATCATAGGTAAATAGTTACGACCCCGGCGGCGACATCTCTTCCCGGTAAGGCCCATGAGTTTTAATTTACAGTCGTAACTGTAGAGCTTCACCCTCCTTTTCTTCAGGCAATCGTGCGGCGCGCGCTCGCCAAGCGGACAATCTACCCAACCTGTGTTACATTGATACCATGATTATTGGAGTGGACGAAGTTGGCAGAGGGAGTTGGGCAGGGCCGGTTTGCGTTGCGGCGGTTGCCTGGCCAGACGATGCCCCAAAACGCGGCCTTGCCGATAGCAAGGTGCTCACCCGCGAACAACGCCAAAAGATGGCGGCACGTATTCGCCGCCATGCCCAAGGTATTGGCATTGGTTGGGTAGATGCAAAGCAGATCGACAAGATTGGTCTGACGGCTGCGCTTCAGATTGCCGGGCGCGCTGCTGTGACGCAAATTGGGCTGGTGGCGCCAATTATTATGGACGGCCGCGAAAAGTTTTTGGGCGATATTGAGGCGACATACCTTATTAAGGCTGATGGCAAAATCCCGGCGGTCATGGCAGCGTCTATAATCGCTAAGGTCGCGCGTGACACATACATGTATGCAATGGATCACCAATTTGCTGGCTACAAATTTAGTTCCCATGTTGGATATGGCACTAAAGGGCACCGACAAGCGATTGCCGAACTCGGGCCAAGCGCGATTCACCGTCTGCGGTGGGCGCCGCTGCAAATGTACGCGCAGTGAGCACGGCGGTTGGCCGTTTGGCCGAAACAGCAGCAGCCGAATTTTTGGTGGCAAAAGGGTGTGTAGTAGTTGCCCAAAATTGGCGCACGCGTTGGTGTGAAATCGATATTGTGGCCACTCGCGCCCAGGCTGTTTATTTTGTCGAAGTTAAATACCGCGCCTCGAATACTTGGGGGAATGGCCTCGATTACATCACTCCACAAAAACTGCGGCAGATGCATTTTGCCGCAGAATTTTGGTGCGCCAAACACAAATTTGCCGGTGATTACCGGTTGGCAGCAATAGCACTTACCGGTAATCCGCCACGAGTTTTGGCCGCAGTGAATTCTATCGGTTAAGCTTTTTTAAGAAAGTAACAACCGCATCAAGGTCGCGTTCCCGCCACAGTACGCGGGTTTCGATATCCTCGAAGCCTTGTGTGATAGTACGAGTCAGCGAAGTCTCGGTGAGTTTTGGCTCAAAGAATTCGCGGTACATAGCGAGTTCTTTAGCTGTGCTAAACGCGCTGGCCGAATATTTAGGGAACAGGCCGTAGTCATGGTCACCACCAAAGTTTTTTTCCACCCATGCCCAGTTTTGTTGCAGCCATTCCCACGTCGCCTGGCGGGCATACCGGTTGCGGATAAAGTAGATGAACCAGTAAAACACATCCTGTAGTTTTATGGCTTTGGTAGTAAAGAGCACCAAGACTTCCCGGACAACCGTGTCGTCGCGCAGGCTCGAGATACCCGCGCAAATGTTTATGCGTTCGTCGGCCGAAGGTGTAGTTTTGTACCAGTTGAGCAGCGTATCAACCGCAGGTTTCCCCAGTTCTCTCACGGCGGCACTATACACAATGCTTCGAATATCCGACGGAATGTCTTCGGGTTTGGTCATTGCATCGAACATGCTCAAACATTTGGCCATCACCGCAGAGTCTTCGGCGTACACCATGTTGGCGAGCACTGATGGCCGCAGGAGTGTGTCAAAATGCGATTCACCCTTGTGTTTTGCCCAGCCAAGGCGCTCAAATTGAGCGCGCGATAACTTGGCAGTAAAGCGCTGCAAGTCGGGTTTGTAGGCCGGATCATCATTTATAAGTAAGCGCAGCGTTCCAAGCACGCTACTCACTGCTTGCCACACGGCGTAATCCGATTCCTTGCTGTAGTGGCTCAGCAGGTCCAATGTGTCGAGAGTCGGCGCAAGACCTGCGCGGTTGAGTGCAATGCTATCCATAAGTAAGCGCTGCCGATCAAAGGTGTCGAGGGTACCTGCGTCAACTGCGGCGGCAATGGCGGCTAAGTTGGTGGTGTCGTAGTGAGTGTGGTAAAAACCGGTACCGCCTTGATTTAAGAGGTAGAACGGCGCTGGAGCGACAACAAACTCGCTCGTCGCGTCAGTAAATAACTCGGCGTCGGGCAAGGTGCTTGCTAGTAGCGGAACAGGCCAGACGGTTGTGTCATTTTTATCAGCCTGTACGGGGTTTGCAAAAAAACGTTGTTGTTTGATTGTTGCGTGGCCGTCTTTAATAGCGTAATCAATAACGGGATGGCCGGGCTTGCTCACCCAGTCGGTCATAAAATGCTCGACATCTTTGCCGCTGGCTTCGCCAAGGGCGCGCCAGAGGTCGGCGGTAGTCGTATTGGCGTAGGCGTGGCGGTCCATGTAAATTCGGAGACCTTCACGAAAGATATCGGCACCTAAATATTCATGCAACATGCGGATGAGTGAACCACCTTTGGCGTACACAATGGCCGGATCAAACAGCGTGGCGATTTCGTCTGGGTGATTGACGTGTTGTTGTACGGCCTGCACGCTGGCGAGGCCGTCGCGCGAAAACGCGTATTGCTGGTCGGTCGCGCTGTATTGTTCCCAAATTTTCCAGTTGGGGTAAAAATGAGCGGTGCTGTAATGTTCCATCCAATTGGCGAAACTTTCGTTGAGCCAGAGGTGGTCCCACCATTCCATTGTGACGAGGTTGCCGAACCATTGGTGGGCGAGTTCGTGACCGATAACCTGGGCGACGTGTTGGCGAGTGTCAGCCGGGGTGTCGGTTTCGTCTACGAGCAAAGCGGCTTCGCGGAAGGTGATAAGCCCCCAGTTTTCCATGGCGCCAGCGGCAAAGTCGGGGCAAGCAACTAAATCACATTTGGGGAGCGGGTACGGGGTGCCGAAATATTCGTCGTAATAGTCGAGCACTTTTGCGGCGTGGTCCAGCGCAAACCCAAGTTCGTTCGCATGGGCTGGCGTGGCATACACACGAATGTTGACACCGTGTTTATTCATAGTCTCTTTATAGGCGAGATCGCCGGCAACAAAGGCCAGCAGATATGTGCTCATTTTGGGCGTGGGCTCAAAAGTTGTGACGAGTGCGTTGTGTTTTTGACTACTGCTGGCAACCGGCGTGTTGCTCAGTACTGTAATATCGGGTTCGGAATATACAGTTAGCCGGAAGGTCGCCTTAGCGGCTGGTTCGTCAACACACGGGAAGACTTCGCGCGCGGAGTGGCTTTCGAGTTGTGTCATGAGCAGTTCTTTTTGGACGTCATCTTGCGTAAAGTAACAGGGGTACAGGCCGTGCATCGGGTCGGTTATGGCGCCTTCAAAATGGAGATATATAGTGTGTTCGCCAGCAACAATGTCGGCGCCGGTTGCCAGTTTTAATTCGTCATCGTCACCTTTGGTAGCTGTGGCTTCGACGTCATTGATGTGCGCGCTCGTAATGGTAAGTTCTTTAGCGTGCAACGCAATGTGCTGCGCAGTACGAGCAAGTTTGCCGGTGATTGTCACGTCACCGCTAAATATGCGGTCGGTGCGTTTAGTAATATTGATACTAAGGTTGTAATGCGCGGGCGCAAATTGCTCGGCGAGGCGGCGTACTGATTTTGTCATATACCCCTACTTTACTTTTTTGCGGGCTTTGATACAATAAAAACGTACTCATCCGGCCGACAGGTCGGATTTTTGCATAATAAGGAGCAATTTATGGACGGACTTAATATTAAACAACTGGCGCTTTCAATCAAGCAAATCGCCGAAGAAAAAAACCTGCCCGAAGACTCGGTGCACGATATTATTGAACAAGCAATCGCCGCTGCTTACCGCCGCGACTTTGGTGACCGCGAACAAGAAGTACGAGCCAAAATGAACAGCAACGACGGTAGCGTCACGGTATTTATCAAAAAAGAAGTAGTTAACGAGGTTGTTGATCCAACATTCGAAATTAGCCTCGCTGACGCCAAAAAACTTGACAAAGAAGCGCGCGTATCTGGCCCCGAGGAAGAGGAGCCATACACCGTAGAAGTCACCGACCACCCAACGGTGTTCGGTCGTGTTGCCGCTCAAACTGCCAAACAGGTAATTCTGCAAAAACTGCGCGAAGCCGAACGCGAAGTCGTATTAGATGAATATGCTGACAAAATTGGTACAGTCATTACTGGCACTGTGCAGCGTGTCGAACCACGCGTTGTTCGTGTTGAACTCGGCAAAGCCAGCGGTATTATTCCGCAAAGCGAACAAATCCCCGGCGAATATTACGGTATTGGCAGCCGCGTAAAAGTGTACTTAAAAGATGTCGAACGCGGCGCCCGCGGCCCGCAGCTGATTTTGAGCCGCGCCAACGAAGCGTTTATTGAGTATCTGTTTCGTCAAGAAGTGCCTGAAATGGAAAGCGGCGCAGTTGAAATTAAGGCGATCGCCCGCGAAGCTGGCAAACGCACCAAATTGGCCGTAAAAAGCACCGTGCCGGGCGTTGACCCAGTTGGTACCTTTGTCGGTGGTCACGGTACCCGCGTGCAAGCCGTTATGAACGAAATCGGTGATAGTGAAAAAATCGACATTATCACCTTTAACGAAGATCCAACGACCTTTATTACAAACGCGCTGAGCCCAGCAAGCGTGCAAAAAATTACGCTCGACGAAGAAGCCAAGCGTGCCAAAGTGCAGGTTGATCCCGACCAACTGAGCATCGCCATCGGTCGTGGCGGCCAAAATGTGCGACTTGCGGCGCGGCTTACAAAATATGAGCTCGACATCGAAGGCGGTCAAGCTGGTGGCGTAACGGTACAGACCGCACAAACAGAGGCCAAGGCTGCCGTTGGCAAGCCAAAAGTCCGCAAGAACGTTGAAGATTCATTGCTTGCAGCGCTTGAAGAAACCAAAGATAAGACACAAGAGTAGCTGGACTTATCGGCATGACAACGCCTTGGCCTCCTGCGAGAGGCCAAGGCGTTTTGTTACCCCCTCAGACCAGTTGCAACTTGCCCAGTTCGAGAGTCTCGGCGTCGATGAGGTCAAGCGGTGAGACACTCATTGATGACCGGCTAAGTGAAATCTGCACGGCCACAGCCACCTGTGGCCGCCCCTTGGCGAATACCAGTTTGGGTTCGGTGAGGCCCTTGAGACGAAGCATATCCTGCTTCCTCGTTCCTGGCTGGCGCGGCGTGATCTCGGTGATGAGCCAGAGTTCCCCACGCCAGTTGACGATTCCGTTCGGGAGCCAACCTCGAGTTGCGAGAAGCTCGGCCTCGACCTTCGCGCGCTCTCTCTTGATGATCGGCCACGCAAACCCGTACTTGAGGCCGGTGATGTCGATATCGAGGCGCTTTGCGAGCGCAACGACACTCTCCGGGACGGGTGACATGGCGTTTTCTTGCTTCTCGAAGGCGTCAGACGTACCCTCCGCCACTGTGCGACCGAGCCACTTGGCGATTCCAAGGGTTCGTTGGCTGGGACCTGGAAGTGCAACCATGCCTCATCTTTCCTTTCATCGAGGCGAGAGTGGGGTGTACTTTTATTTTACGATATTGAGTTAAGCATTAACATGAACATCCCCGCTGTTTCCAGCGGGGACATTGTTCGGTAGGAGCATACTGTGTATTTTGCGGCTACACAGGCCGCTCATCTTCGGGATGCTCTTCGAGGGTGACAGGCCATGTAGAGAGGTCAACTCTCTTTGCGTTCTCACGCAGTAAAATATGGGGGTTGTGCTGGTACGGTCTTTCCGCCTTGCGGACGATACAGTGGGCCACTCCTCCGTCCGACTCAAGATCAACAATCTGAAGCAGGAATCGATGGTGAGCAGGAGATCCATAGATAGTCACGATTTGGTAATACCCGTCGCGCCACGCAAGGATATCGCCCTCCTGCCAACCGAGTTTTTCGAGCGCCATAGTGTTGCGCAGATCCTCTAGCTCGCTTATTACTTTGTGCGCGTGCCCAAAGCTGGTAAGCGAAACTGGTTGTCCTGCGAGTAATTCTACGTACTTAACCTGGTCCACTGTTGGAGGTGTCGGCCCGAGCATGCTGCGGATATCCCTGTTGGTCATTCCAGCATGAACCTCGAAACCCCGTTCTGCCGCTAGTGCGGCGAGTTCTGGATCTTGCTTTTTTGCCACAGCTGCCTCCCGTGATGGGTGAACAATGCATATCTATTATAAAATAAAGTTAAGCACAGTGCAACCTTTATTAGCACTCTTGCACAACGAGTGCTAATTTTTTATACTAAGACTACACAGTTTGATACGTTGGAAGGTAGAATAGAAATGATGCCAAGCGGCGATCTTCACGATTTTGTTAATCATCTCACCGATAATGCGCGTTCCAGTCTGCAACACGCCGACGCAATTGCTCGCAGTTTGGGTGCGGCTTACATTGGAACCGAGCATATTTTACTTGGCGTTCTTAGCCAGGATAGTTCAGTGGGCGCTAAGATGCTTACTAATTTAGGGGTAACTTTAGATCGTGCGCGAGTGGCGCTTAATTTAACGCCGCGCGCGTTAGTGGTAAGCACGGGTTCAAAAGGATTGAGCGAAACTGCCAAACTGACCCTCAAGCTCAGCTGGGATATCGCCCAGGAATTCAACCAAGATTATTGCGGTACCGAACACATTTTAATGGGCATTTTGAGCCAAAAGAACGCCCGCGCCACAGTGTTGTTACGCGATATGAGCATCGATGTTGATGTGCTTGTGGGTGAGTTGGAGCAGTATCTTAACCGCCAGCAGGCCGATTTTAGCGCCAATGGCGACGCTATTCGTACTGCTCCGCGCCGCTCAAAGCGGGGAAGCGCCTTGGGCTACTTTGGCACCGATTTAACTGATAAAGCGCGGGCTGGTGAACTCGACCCCGTTATCGGCCGCGACATCCAAATTAAACGTATGATCACTATTTTGGGCCGCCGCACTAAAAATAATCCGGTCTTGCTTGGCGAGCCTGGCGTTGGTAAAACGGCAATTGTGGAAGGCCTGGCGCAGCGTATAGCGAGCGAGGACGTGCCGGAACATCTGCTTGATAAACGCGTGATTATGCTCGACCTTGCTGGTATGATCGCTGGTACAAAATATCGCGGTGAGTTTGAGGAACGGCTCAAAAAGATCATGGATGAGCTGTCGAACGACTCCAGCGTTATTGTGTTTATCGACGAAATCCATCTGTTAGTTGGCGCTGGCGCCGCAGAAGGTGCGATTGATGCTGCCAACATGTTAAAACCGGCGTTAGCCCGCGGCAAAATGCGACTCATTGGCGCAACTACGCTCGACGAATATCGTAAACACATCGAAAAAGACGCTGCATTGGAACGCCGCTTTCAAACCGTCATGGTGCCTGAGCCCTCGCTGAAAGACACGGTGGCAATCCTAAGAGGCCTCAAACACCACTACGAGGAACACCACGGCGTCGAAGTTGCCGATGAACTGCTAAATGACATGGCTTACCTGGCAAAACGCTACGTAAATGATCGCTTTATGCCCGACAAAGCCATTGATGTGCTCGACGAAACCGCTGCCCAGGTCAAGGTTGACCGTGGCAAGGCGCCGCTGGCTGTACGTAAATTAACGCGCGAACTCAAAGCAGTAACCGAACGCATGGAACAAGCCGTTGAAGCACAAGACTACGAGCGTGCCGCACTGTATAAAACGCGCATGAGTCAAATTAACACACAGCTCGAAGCTTTGCGTGAAACAAGTCAGGTGGACAAAAAACCGGCTATAACCGCCGATGACATCGCGCGCACTATCGCCACAATGACCGGTGTGCCGGTTGAAAAGGTGATAAAATCCGAAGCGAAATATTTGCTAGGCCTGGAAAAACACTTAACTAAACATGTTGTTGGCCAAGAGGAGGCGGTTAAAGCCGTGTCACGCGCCATCCGCCGCAACCGCAGCGGTATTAACGACGAGCAGCGCCCGATTGGATCGTTCTTGTTTATGGGACCGACAGGGGTAGGGAAGACCGAACTTGCCCGCACACTTGCGCGCGAATTGTTTGGCACGGACGAGGCGCTCATAAAAATCGACATGTCCGAATTTAGTGAACGTCACACCGCAAGCCGCTTGGTGGGTGCGCCTGCAGGGTATGTTGGGTACGACGACGCCGGCCAGCTAACCGATAAAATTCGTCGCCAACCATACAGTTTGGTATTGTTCGACGAGATAGAAAAAGCGCATCCCGAAGTCTTTAACATGCTACTGCAAGTGCTGGAAGACGGCGTGCTCACCGATGCAAAAGGACGCAAAATCGATTTTACCAACACGATTGTGATTTTAACGAGCAACTTGGGCGCCGAAAAAATGCAGCGCGAAGCAAACCTCGGCTTTAGCGCTGCAAGCAAAAAAGAACTCGGCGAACTTGCTGCAGTGCACGAACAAAACCGCGACGCCGCCATGCGAGAGCTAAAACGCATGATGCGCCCCGAACTAATCAACCGGCTTGATAATATCGTGGTGTTTAACGCGCTTACACAAACAGATGCGCGCCGCATTTTAGATCTGCAACTTGCCCGACTTGGCAAGCGTTTGGAGCGCAAGCATGTTGCTATTAGTGTGGCTGCTCCGGCTAAAAAATGGCTGCTCACTGAAGGATATGACGCGCAAAATGGCGTCCGTCCGCTCAGGCGGCTTATTCAGGACACAATCGAGGACGAAATTGCTGCAGGACTCCTCGAAGAGCGCTATACTAAGGGTAGTGTTATTGCAGTGACGGCAAAAGCGAGTGGCCTGAGCTATTCGCTGCAAGCCGAATAAGCCAAATATAAGGAGGGGGAGTGCGAAAGCACGCGTGGCTCTTAACTAACCTAGCGCTTTTACTAGTGACGGCTGGGGCTGGCTTTTTTGTTATCACCTATCGCCAGGACATTCAAGATTGGTGGGCGCTGCGCCAATATGAAGCACCTGCGGATATTAAGCAAATCGCCGACGAAACAACCATGATTGGGCGCGGCCGTGATTTATTTTACGTCAGCCAGCCCCAGGTGGAAGCAAGTCAAGATTTTAACATGCACTGCTCGCGGACCGGCGAAAAAACTGTAGTATTGGGTTGTTACACGGCGCAGCGGATTTATTTGTACGACGTAACCGATGCGCGGTTGTATGGGGTAAAACAAGTGACTGCCGCACACGAAATGCTCCACGCCGCCTACGAACGCATGAATGACGGCGATAAAGCTAAGCTCGACACTATGCTAGAAGCTGAGCTGACGCGCGTAACTGATGCACGACTAAAAGAGCTGATCGCCCTCTACGCAAAAACAGAACCGGGCGAAAAGCTAAACGAAATGCACTCAATTTTGGGCACCGAATACGGCAACTTGTCACCAGACCTCGAGAAATATTACAAACAATACTTTACTGATCGTTCCAAGGTGGTCGATTTTGCAAATCAGTACCGCGGGACGTTCGAGGCGTCGCAGGCCAAGATTGCGCAGCTCGAGGCGCAAATAGAAGCGCTTAAAAAACAAATTGATACCAACACTGGGTTATTGAACCAACAAAAAGCCGAGATTGATGCCGATGTTGCTCGGCTCAATACTCTACGCGCAACCGATGTCAACGAATATAATAAAGCCGTTCCTGGCTATAATGCTAAGGCAAGCGCCTACAATAAACTAGTGCTGGCCACACGCGGTATAATTGACCACTACAACGCCCTCGTTGTAGAACACAACAGTGAAGCCGCGGCGCAAAACAGCCTTTATAACAGTCTCGATAGCCACTACCAAACCGTCAACTAGGGAGCCACACGTGCCAAAAAAACCAACCAGCCAGTTTGTCTGCCAACAGTGTGGTGTAAGCCGCCCCAAGTGGGCCGGGCGCTGCGATAATTGTGGGGCGTGGAATAGTTTTGTCGAGCAAGTTGCGGCGGCTGTTGGCGCGAGTGTGGTGTCGCACAGTGTAGGAACGCCGCTCAAAGGGGTAAAAATCGACGACGTTGCGCCAAGTGATCATAAAGGGCGGGTAAGCACCGGTATGCCCGATGTCGATGGTATTTTGGGGGGCGGCATTGTTCCGGCCAGCGTTGTGTTGATCGCCGGGCAGCCGGGGATTGGTAAATCGACGCTGCTCATGCAACTTGCGGCGCTGATCGCAAAAAGTTCGCCCACTCTGTATGTGAGCGGGGAAGAATCGGCTGGGCAAGTAAAAGTGCGGGCTGCACGGCTGGGCGCAGGTCACGAAGATTTGCATCTTGTTTCGTCGACATCGGCCGATGACATTGCGGCGACCATCCGCCAGGGTGAGTATAAACTTGTCATCGTTGACTCGATCCAAACGCTGGCGATGGCCGAACTAAGCTCGGCACCAGGCAGCGTGGGGCAAATTACTAACTCGTCAAATTTGCTGACGCAGGCGGCAAAAGCCACAGGCACGGCGCTGATTTTGGTGGGACATGTCACTAAAGAAGGCAGTATTGCCGGGCCAAAAGTTTTGGAGCATATGGTAGATGTCGTGCTTAACTTAGAAGGCGACCGCTATGGTGGATTTAAAGTGTTACGCGCTATTAAAAACCGCTACGGCAGCACCAACGAAGTGGCGATTTTTGAGATGAATGATGTGGGGTTGGTGCCGGTTCTCAACCCGTCGGCGGCGCTGCTCGAAGAGCGTCAAAGTACTGACGGTTCGGTGGTGCTTGCGACACTCGAAGGTAACCGCCCGCTGCTCGTGGAAATACAAGCCCTTGTTAATAAGACTAACTTTGGGTATCCTAAGCGTACAGCCTCGGGCTTTGACCTTAATCGCCTCAATGTGTTGGTTGCGGTACTGGAACGCCGCACGAAACTGAATTTATCAGATAGTGATATCTACATTAATGTAGTTGGTGGCATAAAGCTACAAGACCCAGCGGCTGATTTAGCGGTATGTATGGCGATTGCCTCTGCTGCTAAAGAGATGGCGCTCGATGACGGCGCGGTTGTATTTGGCGAAGTGGGCTTAAGCGGCGAAATTCGTACTGCCCAACTTGCCGATAAACGCATCGCCGAAGCAACGAAGCTTGGCTTTACCTACGCCATTGCTCCAAAAAGTGCCCGCAAACAACCGTTTGTGCGGCCCGTCGCCAATATGCGTGACGCATTAAATACATTTTTAAAGAAAACATAAGAAGGAATATATGGATTATCAACCAATTATCCTGGGTGTAACAGTTATCAATACTGCGGCGCTCGGGTACTTGCTGTGGCAACGCAGCAACGAAATACAAAAAGTAAAAAACCAAATGGTGGTCGACACGTCGGGTCTTATTGACGGCCGGATTGTGGAGATTGTCGGATCTGGTTTTGTGCCGCAGCGCTTGATTGTGCCGCAATTTGTTGTGGCTGAGCTACAATTTTTGGCCGATAAAGGCGACGCATACAAACGTGAGCGTGCCCGGTATGGCCTGGATGTTGTACGTCGATTGCAAGATATGCGCCAAACTGAGGTGGTTATTAAGCCTGGTATGGCAAATGGTATTAAAGAAGTCGACGACAAACTTGTAGCGCTCGCCAAAAAGACCGGCGCTATGCTGTACACGACCGACTTTAATCTCAACCAAGTTGCCCAAATCGAAGGGGTGCGCGTGCTTAACGTAAACGAACTCGCCCAGGGATTGCGTGTTGTGCATTTGCCTGGCGAAAAACGCGACATTAAGATTACGCAGATCGGCCAAGATCGTACACAAGGTGTGGGGTATCTAGAGGACGGCACGATGGTGGTTGTGGAACAAGCCGCCAAAAAGCTCAATCAACACGTGCAAGTTGAATTTACTCGCATGTTGCAAACGCAGGCCGGTAAAATGATGTTTGCGACTATGGAAGGTGCGCGGAAAGATAGTTACGATAAGAAAGCAGGCCAGCAGTATGTGCCAAAGCCCGAGCAACGTCCCAAGGCTGAGCCAGTAGTGGCAGTCGAAGCCGTCGAGCCAGTTGTACCGCCGACACCTGATCAACTCGAAGTAGCTCAGTCTCGCCCGACCGCGTTCCATAGTGAGCGGGGGGTCGGTCAGCCGCGGCAACAAAATTTTAATAGGCGACGTCGTCAGCCACGACCAAATCGCCCAGCCGAGAATGACGGCCATGTAAAACTCTGACAGAACAAATAGTTACAGACAAAAAAGACCCGAGCACGGGTCTTTTTATAGATAATACAACAATTTATTAATCTCAAAAAAATAACAAGATGCTATAATAAAAAACATAAAGGAATAAATAAATGGCATTTGAAGTGTTCAAGGAAATCGGGATCCGGCAGCAGGAATTTATTTCTATTACCGAGACTAAATCGTTTGGTCTTTCCCGGCCTTTCATCGATAAGTATAAGATAACTAAAGACCATAAGGCTGTGATTCTTTACGACCCCGAGACGAAGCGCGTTGCTCTGCATTTCTCGACAAACGGTCCGAAATTTGGTTTGGCGGTGCGTATACCAAACGCTAAACATGGTGCAACAATTGTGGCACGAAGTTTTTTTGATACCAAGGGGATTGATGCACGACGATATTCGGGGCGCTATGACGAGTTTTCGATACTATCGTTGAACGAACTTGGCGTAGATAAAGAGGGTGTAGCGTACGTATTGCAACTGCGAGAGAACAAGAGCATAATTAAAAGCGAAAGCGTGATGCCAGACGATGCCCCGATCAACTTAGCTGACATTCCATTTTAAAGGAGGTATGTAAATGTGATACTCGAACCAAAAAAAAGAGACTTCGCAAGCTGTAACTCGCGAAGCCCCTAAAGTGCTCTGAATTCGCCTAGCAGCAAATAACAGCGCTCTTTTAATTGTACTATCATTGACAATAATGTCAATATGTTCTAAAGATCTAAAAAGGAAATACCATGACATATAGGATTGTTTGTACCGATCAAGTACCGCTTGATAAACCTACTCATCACGCCCACATTGTAAGCGTCGGCATCGACACTAATAACGATGGCCGGGCAGATGAACAGCACACAAAACAAACAGTAATCGACAATATTCGTAGTGGCCACCACTACTATACCTACGGGGCGACGAGCCGTAAGACCGCTTACGTCGAAGTTGTCCCGTGCCCACAATTATGTGGTCTGCCAATCATTCGTTCTAAGGCCGACGCGGTTACAGACAATAATCTCGACAACTTGCGTCGTTGTAAGTGGAGCTAGGGCACGCACGTGATCCTAAAACGCACCCGCCTTTGGCCTGGGCGGGTGCGTGCTTGGGGGTCAATATCTCTACCCATTACCGCGGCGTCGTCCGGGGAGTATTGGGTTAGGGTTGCCGCCCCCGGTAGACGCGATCGTCTTGGTTGTGCTGGCCGTTCCTTGATACATACCGGCATCGTATACCGTAGCGGTAACAGTGTGATCGCCGGCGTTGCTAAAGGTGTAGTTAATCGGCCCGAACGATCCAGAGCTGCTGACGGGCTGGTTGTAAATTTCCTGTCCGTCAACCGATATGCTTACGGCAGTGAGCGGGAATGTCCCTTGGTTGACCGAACCGCTGATGAGTACCGCTTTAGCTGGTGCTCCTGTGACACTAACGGTTGCAAACGGTGCGATATCACTACAATTGTGAACGTCATCTGATGCGTCGGGGTTGTAACCGTCTGGTGGGCTATAGGTCTTCCGTTTGGTGATGGGGTCTTCAAAGACAGGTACGGATATTTCAATTTTAGCGTTAGCGGGTGTGCAGTCCGTGGCGCGCTTGCGCGAGACTTTGTCGAAGGTCATTTTTTCGCCTTCGGCATTAGCTGGCTTGGTGTACCACGACGGGTAAATGTCGGTCTTACCGTTGACGCTCAGGGTTTGGATACCGGCAGGCTTGGCAAACCAGTCGCCCTTTTTCCAGGTACCGTCTTTAGCGAATACTTCGTTGTGGGCGAACGATTGGAATTCGGTAATAACATTTTTATTTCCAACGCTGTCGAGCGAAGTAAGGCCTTTTGAGTCGTTGCGGCCCGTCCAAATACCAACGGCAAGTCGAGGTGTATAGCTCATCATCCAGCTATCGCGGGCGTGACCTTGGTTGTCGTCGGTCGTGCCCGTTTTAGTGGCAGTTTTGACGCCGGGGACATTAAAGCCGCGGGCATTGCTTCCAAACACGCCAGACCGCGCACCGTCATCTGCCAATATGTCAGAAAGGATGTAGGTAATTTGCGGATCGAGCACCTTTTTGGCTTGGTCGTCCTTCCACTGATGGATAACCTGACCCTGGGCGTTCTTAACTTCGAGGATGTACGATTCGGGCTTGTATTCGCCCTGGCGGGCCAGGGTAGCATACGAGTTTGCGTGCTGTACCTGGGTGACGGCGCAGGTACCGATGGCAGCCGAGATTCCATAGTCGATACCGTTGCAGTAGAACCGGTCGCCCACGTCTTTGGCTGTTTGGATTGCATTGTCGAGACCACCAATTCGAGCGGCTTGCGCGGCGGGCGGGTTGCGTGACATGCCAAGTGCCTGGCGGATGGTAAGCGGCCCTTTAAACTTACCATCGTAGTTTTGGATATCAATGCCAAAGAGTGATTTTACCTCTTTGTCAACAATAATCGAACCAGCGCCGTAGTTTTGCCCCTGTTGCGGCTTAAATAAGTTGGCGTAAATGAATGGTTTAATACTGGAACCTGGGTCAAGGTGGGCGATTGCAGCATTTGTATTACCTAGCTTTTTATCGTTGTAATCGTGGCTGCCTACCATTGCCAGCACTTGGCCGGTGGGCACATCAATCGCGGTCAGCGCCATGTTATCAGCATTTATAGCAACGGCGTATTTAAAGTTGGCGTTGATTGAATCCTGGGCGCGCTCTTGTAGTCGCCAGTCGAGCGTGGTTTTGACGGTCAAGCCGCCTTCACCAACAACCTTACTGGTAAATTGTTCACGGAGCTGGCGACGCACTTCAATAACAAACCACGGCGCCTTCATGTTCTCGTTGTCGCTAATTTCGGGCTTTATGGTGTCAAGAATTGGAACGGCCTTGGCTTCCTCGGCCTGTTCTTTTGTGATGTAGTTCTGCTCAACCATATCATTAAGTACTTGATGTTGGCGATCGATAAGCGCTTTGGAGTTTTCTGGTATGGTGGCGGCAGTATAAGGATTGTATTTTGAAGGGTTTTGCGGAATAGCTGCCAGTAGTGAGGCTTGGGAAAGGTTTAACTCTTTTGCTGACACACCAAAGTAGGTGCGAGCAGCCGATTCTACCCCGTTACGTCGCCCACCGTAAGGCACGGTATTAAGGTAGAGCGATAGAATCTGATCTTTGGTGTACATGCGCTCAACTTCGATCGACAAAATTGCTTCTTTGAGCTTGCGGCCAACGTCCAGGCGGTTAGATTCGGCATCCTGTGCAAAAAAGACTTGCTTGATTAGTTGCTGCGTTAAAGTGGAGGCACCAGATACTTGTCCGCCAGTGAGGTTGGTAAAGCCAGCGCGGATAATTGCCGTGATACTAATGCCGCCATGTTTATAAAAGTCTTTGTCTTCGATAGAGATCGTCGCCTGTTTCATAACAGGGGCGATATCGTTGCTATCGACGACAATTTTGTAGTTTTCTTCGCCCTTATCTTCGTATAAGAGCACTCCGTTGCGGTCATAGTATTTTGTAACAGTAGTTTGAACGCTTTTTGCCAATTGTTCAGGACTAAACGCGTCGAGTTCGCGGCGGTAGTAGGCAAACAAGGCGGCAATGAAGATCGCCATAATAATAATACCAACGCCAACCAGTTTAAGAAGCGTGATTGCACCGCGCTTACTAAACCAAAATTTTATTACCCGTTTTGGATGAAGACGATATAACAGGCGTTTAAGCGGCTGCTTGGGTAATGTTGCTAAATATTCGGCTTTTCGCCGCGCCTTGGCATCGGCCTTAGAACGGCGCTTGGCCGCTAAATTGGCGTATAAAGAAAGCGCCTTACCCTTTGATGATTTTTTGGCCATTACTTATAGCTTCTCCATAAACCATTAGAAAAATCCTCTTTATTATAGCACCCAAGCTAGCGTCGTAAGTCTAAAATCGCTATAATTCGTATATTGCATAAACCAGAGAACCCATGAAACTTTCAGAAGAACTCACCTGGCGCGGATTTGTAAATCAAACGACGCTTAAAGATATTACGATACTCAACACAAAAAAGTTGCATTTTTATTGGGGGGTTGACCCAAGTGCCGATTCTATGACGGTCGGTAACTTAGCAGCCGCCATGATGGTGCGGCAATTTATGGAACATGGCCACAAAGCTGTGTTATTGGTTGGTGGCGCCACCGGTATGATTGGCGACCCTGACGGTAAAGCCGAAGAACGAAACTTGCAAAGCCTGGAACAAATCGCTAAAAACAAAGCCGCAATTGCCGCTCAATATAAACAGATTTTTGCCGGCATGGATTTTGAAATTGTCGATAATTACGATTGGTTCAAAGGTTTAGGCTACCTCGACTTTTTGCGCGACATTGGCAAACATTTTAGTATGACCCAGCTTTTGCAGCGCGATTTTATCCAGTCACGTATTGGTAAGGGCGGCAAGGGTATTAGTTATGCTGAATTTAGCTACTCGCTTATTCAAGGTTACGACTTTTTGCATTTGTTCCGAAAAAAAGGCGTTAATTTGCAAGTCTGTGGTGCAGACCAGTGGGGGAACAGCTTATCCGGCGTCGAACTTATCCGCAAACTCGAAGGCGCCGAAGCCCATGTGTATAGCTGCCCGCTCATTATTAATAAGGCAACCGGCAAAAAATTCGGCAAGTCCGAGAATGGTGCGGTGTGGCTTGACCCCAAACGCACGAGTGTTTTTGATTTTTACCAGTTTTGGTTGAACGTTGATGACGCAGGTGTCGAAGATTACTTAAAAGTCTACACGCTACTCGACAAACAAGAACTTGACATGCTTATGGCCGAGTTTAATAAAAACCCGGCGGCCCGCGCTGCGCAAAAAAAACTGGCCTACGAAGTAACTTCGTTAGTCCACGGTAAAGATGAAGCTGATAAGGTTGTCGAAACGACCAAGCAACTCTTTAGCGGTGAGGCAGCCGAGGGTGTGTTGAGTGTTGCGCTAAAAAACGACGAATCAGACATGACGACCGTACTTGTCCAGTCGGGTCTTGTCGGTAGTAATTCAGAGGCCAGGCGGCTCATTGAGCAAGGTGGCGTCAGACTGAATCAAGCAAGGGCCACCGATCCAAAAGCTACTCTTAAAAAGGGCGATGTATTGCAAGTCGGCAAGCGTAAGTTTGTAAAAGTTGTATAGGTGAGTGTGGGCAGAAAGGTGAGAACATGGCCGAACATGGTAACGCTGATGATTGGCCTCGTGTTGAATCGCTCAGGAACCGCTATGCGAGCGACGACGAGCGAAATGCGCGTTTTTTAGATTTAGTGCAGAGTAATGTTGACCATACAGTGCCCTTTGAACGCCGTGGTGATTTTTTTATTTCTCCGGGACAAGTGTATGAGTTAATCAATCAGACGAGAATGGGCCGCCTCCTGATACCAGAGGGAGAGCAAATGACCCGTGGCAGAATACGTGAGCTTATGAGGCCAGGTGAATTTGGCTCGCCAGTGGCGGGGAGCGTTCCCAACCGAGCGCACTGGCGATCGTATGTTGATCAGTTGGACCCCGAAGACAGTGATAGCTGGAGTCGCACACTCGGTATTCTGTTTGAATTTGACATGGACGAAGATACAATGGGGCATGATGTGCTTGACCGCGTAGTAACCGGCCGTGAAGAAATCGGAATCTTAATGATCCCGGGTGGGATGCAGGCGTATCGCATTAGTGCGGTGCTCATCGACCACGAGGAGTTTTTAGTCGAGGAACCGTGTGTCGCTAAGCTGCGGCCGGGTGAAGCGTCAGAATTTATTACCAACATGAGCGGACTTATGGCGACGCCCAAAGAGGGTTTTTTGGCACCACTTGAGCTGGCTGGCATAGACCTGACAGCATTTAATCTAAGGTTTGGCGACCGGATTGATTTGTAATGCGACTTTCGAGTCCCATTACATTAGTTAAAGGCGTCGGTGCGGCCATCGCCGACAAACTGCGGATTTTAGGGGTTACGACCGTCGAGGAATTGATCTACTTTTTTCCACGCCGCTACAATGATTTTTCGGTTGTTACACCAATCGCCGACCTTGTACCAGGCAGCGTGACCATAAAAGCCAAAATCGAATCGGTAACAGGGCGACACATCCGGCGGGGTATGCATGTAACAGAGGCGGTGCTCGCCGATGATACCGCCAAAACACGCGCCGTTTGGTTTAATCAGCGCTACCGGGCGGATCAGTTAGTAAAGGGAGGCGAGTATTACATTTCGGGCACCTATGATTTGCAGCGTAATCGGTATGTGTTACAAAATCCGGCCGCCGAACAGGCCAAGGGTATAGGGGTGAGTACGGCGCGGATTGTGCCGGTGTACCCCGAGACGGCCGGTTTTAAATCGCACCAGATTCGCAAAGTTATTAACGAGTTATTGCCGCTGATGCGTATGCTGCCAGAAACCTTGCCTGCCGATTTGGTAGCGCGCGAAAAGCTGCTCAATATTAATGATACCCTCACAAATATCCATTTTCCCGAATCACCGAAACTGTTAGAGCAAGCCAAAGCTCGTATTAGTTTTGAAGAAATGCTGGCGTTACTCACGGCAAGTGTGTTAAACCGGCACGAAAACGCTGCGCTCAAAGGTTACGCGGTGGCATTTAGTAAAAAAACTGCCGCCGAATTTGTCGACGTGCTACCTTTTACATTTACCGCTGCGCAAAAACAGGCCGCGTGGGAGATTTTGCAGGATATAGAAAAACCGTCACCTATGAACCGCTTACTACAAGGCGATGTTGGGTCTGGTAAAACCGCAGTCGCGGCAATGGCGGCTTTTATGATGGCACGCGCCGGCTTGCAAACGGCGTTTATGGCGCCAACCGCAATTTTGGCCACGCAGCACGCGACTAATCTCGCCAATTTGCTCGAGCCACTTGGGGTGAATGTTGCGTTGCTCGTTGGTGCGACTAAGCAAAAGGCAAAAAATGAGCTGAAAACGCGCATTAAAAAAGGTGATGTTCATATTGCCGTCGGCACGCACGCGTTAATCCAAAAAAATAGTGATTTTGACAAGCTCGGGTTGGTGGTTATCGACGAGCAACATCGTTTTGGGGTGCGCCAACGTGCCGAGTTACTGACACGCAGTCACGCCATGCCACATCTTCTGAGTATGACCGCGACGCCGATTCCGCGCAGTTTGCAACTTACATTGTACGGTGAGCTTGAGGTGTCGATTCTGAACGAGCTGCCTCAAGGTCGCCGACCAATCATCACTAAAGTGGTCTCGCCGCTGATGCGCCACACGGTGTACGAAAAGATCGACGCCGAAATCAAAGCTGGTCGCCAAGCGTATGTTGTGTGCCCACTGGTAGCCGACAGCGAAACGAGCGAGCTTAAAAGTGTGCAAGCCGAACACACACGGCTTAACAAAAGTGTATTCAAGCACCGACGCGTCGGATTATTGCATGGTCAGCTGAAGGCCGAAGAAAAAGATGCGGTGATGCAGCAGTTTAAAAACCGTGAGATTGATTTGTTAATTTGCACTACTGTTATCGAGGTTGGGGTGGATGTGCCGAACGCGACAGTTATGCTTATAGAAGGAGCAGAGCGGTTTGGTTTGGCACAGCTTCATCAGCTTCGGGGTCGTGTTGGACGGGGTAGCGACCAGAGTTATTGTTATATTGTGCCCAGTTCGGCGGCGTCGGTCAGCCAGAGGTTGCGCGAGTTAGAAAAATCGCAAGATGGATTTTATTTGGCTGAAGTTGACTTGCAGCTCCGCGGTCCGGGCGAAATTTATGGCAATCGCCAATCTGGTGACCTTGACCTCAGTTTTGCAAGCCTTGGTGACATGCGTTTGGTAAAACGTGTGCGTAGTGCGGCTGAGTGGCTCACTCAAAATCACCCCGACCTGCTACAATACAAGCAGTTATATAAACGGGTTCAGCGCTATCGGCGGCTGACCACTTTAAACTAAATATGTACTCTGGAACAACGTTACGGAATGCCTCGGGCAAAATCATCGGTGCGCACCAAAAGCTCGACCGTGTTGCTCGGCGCGCCCTCGAAACTCTTGCGCCCGACAGCGGTTTTCCGGCTATCCGCGACATTTTGCATTTTGAAGGTAAAAACGGTCCCGACGGTATTAAAAGTAAATCACCAGCACGCGACGAGCCTTGGCATTATTACGACCCAATGGACCCCAAAGACCGTCAGCTTATCCAGCTTATTGAACGCCACAGCAAAAATCTCACTGCTGCACTAAAACGCAAGGATATGGAAAAGGCCGCATTTGAAGCGGCCTGGTTGGCGCATGCCTTAGTTGATGGGCTAACGCCGGCACATCACTTTCCGCTGGAGGAAAAGCTCGAGGAGTTGCGGGGCCAGGGGTTGGAAACTCGCACCTCTATTAAAGACAAGCTCATCGTTCGCAGCGAAGGCGACACCGCCCGCACTATGTTTGCAAAAAACTGGGAATTTTGGGGTGCTAAAGGCGTGATGACAACCCACGGACTATACGAGTGGGGCGTCGCTACCACTATTGCGCCGCTTCGCATAAA
>DATLJN010000094.1:0-4262 GCA_035538835.1 Magnetospirillaceae bacterium | reverse complement strand
AGTTCAATTTCGCGCTGGTTGTAGCGTACACGCACGCGGTTGACGTCGCGGGTAGTGCCGGCTACGTTACTGACAATGGCCTGCTGTTTGCCGGCGAGGGTGTTGAATAAGTTTGATTTACCAACGTTTGGGCGGCCGATGAGCGCAATGCGTAGCACGCCGTCATCGGGAATGTCTTTAACCTTTGGGAGGTGTTCGGCTAGCGCGTCGAGCACTTCGGAAACGCCACGGTCATGTTCGGCGCTGGTGCGGAAGATTTGTTTGATGCCGAGGCGCAGATAATCTTCATTCGGAAACGTATCTTTTTTATCAGTCTTATTGATGAGCAGCAGTACGGGTTTTTTAGACTTGAGCGCTTTTTTAGCAACCATGCGGTCTTCGTCGCTGGGCGCAAGCGTGCCATCGACAACCACTAAAATAACATCGGCGCTGGCGGATGCTTCCTCGATTTGCTCTTGGATTGTTGCCTCAAACTCGTCGGATGGGTCTTTAAGCCCAGCGGTGTCAACCAGCCAAAAATGGTGGTTGTCGTAGTCGACTTTACCAACCACGCGGTCACGGGTAGTGCCGGGTTCGCGCGCAACGATTGCCTGTTGATAGCCAACCATACGGTTAAACAAGCTGGATTTACCAACATTGGTTTGGCCGACAATTGCAACGGTGGGTAATTTTTTACTCATAAACTACGAGACATTATAACAGATTAATACGCGGTAACATAATCAAAATTAGTGGGCGTCAATCCCCTTAAAAACGAACAACCCCGACGCTCTACTGAGCGCCGGGGTGTCCGCACCTATTCTGGCGGCGGGTCGATGGCGTCGGCCACGCGGTCCAAGTTGGGCGCGATCTGGCTCACTTTGAGCCTCAACCATTCGGGCAGTGCTGTGCGTCTGCGGTATTGAACCATTAGCGCTGCGATAAGCGCCATTTTGTCGACAGGCATCGCGGTAGGCGCGTGCAAGCCAGCGGGAATCTGGTAGTAGAGCCAGCGGCGGAAATCATCCCGCCGCAGGATGTTGGCGAATGGCTGACCGCCATGTGCAACCGCGAAACGCGCGTTTTGCCAGCGCTTGGCGTCGATGACTGTCTGGATGATAATCCACAGACTGAAGATCGCCGTGATGACGAGCGCAAGTAGGTAGACTACGAAGCTTCCCCACCAGACTCCCTGCCCAGAGAGTGCGAACATCGGGCTGAGCTGCGACCGCGGAGTCTGCGTCGACAAGGTCCAGCCGTGGAAGCCAACAATGCCAAGCCAGCCAACGCCAAGCGCGCCGTTCCTGATGCTCAACCGTGACGCCCACAAAGGGTGCCGGTTGACGATGTGGCTAAGGCGCGCTCTGGCAATGTTGCCAAGGAACGGATGGAATGCGACAGTCATTTTTGTCCCAATCGTGCGAGGTGCGAACTTTACGCCTGCATTATAACAGAATTGACGTTTTTACCAAAGTATTTTACGCAGGCTTTGGGATGATGCGCTGTTTAGCGTCGCCGAGATCATGCAAACTGAAGGGGCCAAAGTTGGTGCGCCTGAGTGCGGTAACTTCGTAGCCGAGCGCAGCGAATGTCCGCCGGATCTGGCGATTGCGACCCTCGTGCATGGCAACAATCCAGGCGTGGTCGTTGTCGTCGTGTTGTCGCTCAAGCTGTAGTTTGCTGGGACCGTCAGGGAGGGTAATACCGTGATCGCTGATCATTTGGCGGTGGAGCGGGGCCAAAGGTCGGTCAAGCGCCACCTCGTAGCGTTTGGTCTTAGCGAAACTCGGGTGGGTGAGCTGGTGAGCATAATCTCCATCGTTAGTAAGCAGTAGAATCCCGGAGGAGTCCTTGTCGAGCCGTCCAACAGCTTTGAGGTGTTGATGCTCTGGTTTTAGTAGCTGGTAAATGGTCGGAGTATCCCCTTGCTGACGCCGACTGCATACATAACCAGTTGGTTTGTCGATAAGCAGGTATGTTAAGGGAGTGGCTGCCGCGTGAATGCGAGTGCCGTCTACCACAACGACGTCGTCGGGGCTGACGCGCGCGCCAAGGCTTGGCGCGCTACCGTTGAGCATCACCTTACCGTCATTAATAAGGTCATCCGCGGCACGCCGACCGATATGTAAGTGTTGGGCAATAAATTTATTTACACGAATTGGGTCGTCGATCACACTGGCATTATACCCCTGGCGCAGGTGGAACACCACCTTGGCGGGGTTGGATTGGAGCGACATTAGGGCGTGGTGGTGCTTGAATAGGCGGCCGCACGGGTGTCGGCGCCGGTTGTGGCGCGACAGGAGGTGTCAAGGGCTGGACGGGTGCGGGTTGCGGAGCTACTGGAGCGCTTGGGGGCACGACGCTGCGAATTTGGTTATCAACTACAGCACGCTCTTGCTGTGTTGTCGCTACGGTAGGCAGGTTATTCATATCTACGCCGGCTTCGCGCGCCAATTCTTTATCGAGCAAGTTGTTAATGTCAACCCTCGAAGTCGGGTCGCTAATTGGCTGAATAACACGCTGACGCGTACCGACATTTCCGGGTGAAGTGCTCGGTGTTGGCCCGAGGCTCGGTTTGGGTGTGGCGAGATTAGCGGGTTGTGGCGTTGGTTTAGCGATGGGAGCCGCTGGAGCCAGCGTTGGTGTTGCGGGCACAGGCAGTGTTGCTGGTTGTGCTGGCGCGGCAGGCTGCGCTGCTGACGGAGTTGGTGTTGCTGGAGCAGCAGGTGTAGGAGTAGCCGCGGTTGGGATGCTTGCGGGTGGCGGCGGCGTTTTGCCATCGCCGAGTACTTCGTGTACAACTCGTACGACATCCTCGATGCCGACTTGGGATTTTACCAAATAGCGGTCGGCGCCAAGTTGTTCGCCGTGTTTGCGCTGGTCCTCGGAGCTGAGCGCGGTCATCATAATGACTTTTATATTTTTGGTTTCGGTGGTAGAACGTAAGATATCCAGCATATCAAAACCGCTAATACGCGGCATCATGACATCAGTAACGATAAGCACAGGCCGCTCTTTAATGGCCATAGCCAAAGCTTCTTCGCCATCACCGGCCGAGACAATGTCGTATCCTTCGGCAAGTAAACGGACACCATAGATTTCTCGTAGGCTCTTGTCGTCCTCAACAAGCATGATTTTAGTCATATTACCCTTTATTGTACGGGCCTCGGCCTAAAAAAGCTATACCGCTTGTGGTATTTGCGGTGCAGGTGGCGTGCTTTGGAGTTCGGTTGCTTTTTCGCTGCTGATGCGCGGCAGCTGCACCGAGAATGTACTGCCCTTACCGTATGTGCTGGTAACCGTGATGTGTCCGCTGTTTGCTTCGGTGAGGCGGCGCGAAATATACAAGCCAAGGCCCGTGCCGCCAATTATGCGCGTGTCGCTGTTGTCGACACGGTAGAATTTTTGGAACAAGTGCGGCAGGTCTTCTGGTGGAATACCGAGGCCAGTGTCGGCAACGCTTACGGTAATATTATCGGAGTCTCCTGTGATGTCGATGGTCACACTCCCCTGAGGTGTGTACTTAATGGCGTTATCAATAAGGTTGCTCAGCACTTCCCTTATGTGGTCGGGGTCGGCGTAGGCAAAATAGACAGGCGAGATGCGTTTGTTGCCGTCGCCGTCGGGTTCACCTGGCGCGTAGTTCATGAACAAGCCCTTTTCTTTAGCCTTGGGGGTCAGGCCTTCCACAACTTCGCGGGTAAAGGCAATCATATCAACTGCCTGTTGGTGCGGAATAAGCCGTGCGTCTTCGGCTTTAGAGACGGTAAGTAAGTCTTGGAAGAGCCGGCCTAAGTGTTGCGTCGATTCGTGGGCTTTTTGTAGATATAGCTTGGCCTTTTCGTCGATGACCGCAGTAGCCGGGTTCATAGCCAGGCCTAAATAGCCTTCAATTGCCGCCACTGGCGTGCGCATTTCGTGGCTGGCGGTGCTAATGAATTCGGCTTTTTGGCGCTCTTCTTCTTTTTCGCGGGTGATATCGCGGAAGACGGCAATTACACCAGTCTCGTGGCTGTCCTTACCCACTGGCGAGACTACCAATGATACGATAATCCGTTTATTAGACTTAGTTACGAGTACTAAATCGTTGTTTGTAGCCGGTTTGTTGGATGCCATTGCTTGACGGATTGGCGAAAGGTCATCGGTTATTGCGTTGCCGCTGGCATCGGTGATTTTAACAACAGATTTATAATCCAGCCCAATCGCATCATTTTTTGGCCAGCCGAGCATATTTTGTGCGGCTGGGTTTATGAGCTGAATAACTCCTTGAGGGTCCACCACCA
>DATLJN010000093.1:0-2377 GCA_035538835.1 Magnetospirillaceae bacterium | reverse complement strand
GGGTGGTGTATGTGCTGTTCTGGCGGCCGTGGCAGTGTATGGGCGTCGCTTTTTCGACCGCAAGCTTCAAACCTGGTAACATAGGGGTAGCCAAAAGAGGGGAGTAGTTATGCAAGCTGAACAAGCAAATGTTGTTGATTCATCGCCGGTACCGGTTGCCTACGTATCCATACCGCGAGGCGAAATAGTAAAGTTAGTTGCGCTCGGGCTGGTTGTCGGGTTGCTTGTGCCACTTGGCACTTCTTTGTTGACCACATATTTTATCGAGCCAGTCTTTTGTCGGGCCGATGGCGGGGTAATGGGCATTTGTTCATCTGGGGGTGTTATTGCTAACCATATTGCGGCAGTTGTCATTGCGGTGGCAGCATTCGCTGTTATGACCCGCTGGGGGATTTACCGCGCACTCCTACTGGCTGTGGCGAGCACATTAGCGCTGTGGGGATTACAAAAATACGCGGCATCACTAACTACAGGGTATTGGCTGGAATATTACTTGTTCTCGGCGTTATTATACGGACTTGCTTACATGAGTTTTTATTGGTTGCTCCGGCTTAAGAATTTTGTGGCCAGCTTAGTACTGTGTATCGCACTGGTTGTTGCTGTTTGTGTTGTTATGGTTGTGGCGACATGAGCGAATCGATATTGATCATTGTACTTATTGTGGTGTTGGTTGGTTTTGGCGCGATTGTTTACATGTTGAACCAGCGTCTTAATAGCCTTAAAGACGATACAACGGCTGGACTACTAAAGCAGGATCTCCTTGCTGTAACCGATGGTATGTCGGCGCTTAAAGATGGTCTGCAGTCACATTTAACCGATCGGCTCGACAAAAGCCAGGAACTTATGCGCGAATCAATCGTGAAACAGTTTAGCGAGAGTTCCAAACTTATTACCGATGTCACCGAGCGACTGACTAAACTCGACGAAACAAACCGGCGCGTCGTTGATGTCGCCGACGAACTTAAATTACTACAAAATGTTTTGCAAAACCCAAAGCAGCGCGGTGTGATTGGCGAATATTATTTGCAGACAGTGCTCATGAATGTGTTGCCACCAGAACGCTTCCAGCTACAGTATAAGTTTAAAGATGGCGAAATCGTCGATGCCGTGATTTTTTTGGATAAAAACAAAATATTGCCGATCGATTCTAAATTTAGCCTCGAAAACTACAACCGACTTGTTGAAGAAAAAGATAAGACCCGGCGCGAGGTGATTGCCAAGCAACTCAAGGCCGACCTTAAAAACCGCATCGACGAAACATCAAAATACATCCGCGAAACCGAAGGCACCATGGATTTTGCCTTTATGTTTATCCCGAGCGAGGCGGTGTATTACGATCTGCTCATCAATAAAATTGGCACAGCCGGTACAAGCAGCCGCGATCTTATCGAATATGCTTTCCGCGACAAAAAGGTGATTATTGTGTCGCCAACGTCATTTATGGCATATTTGCAAACAGTATTACAAGGTCTGCGCAGTTTGCAAATCGAAGAACAAGCTAAAGAGATTCAGATCCGCGTGATCCAGTTGCGCCTGCATCTCGAAGCCTACGACACCTACATGAATAAGCTCGGTGCGAGCCTTAGTACCACTGTTAACCACTTTAATGTAGCCCACAAAGAACTGAAAAAAGTCGATAAAGACGTAGTAAAGATTTCGGGCGCGACGCCAGTAATTGAGCCAACTATTGTTGCTCGTCCACAAATGGACGAATAAAAAAGAACCCCGGATATCCCGGGATTCTTTTATAAGAATTCTTAGGCGAGTTCTTTACTACCTGTGACGTCCCATTGCAGAAGTTTGTATAGCCAGGCGCCGGCAGCAGCCCCGATAATCGGTGCAACCGCAAACACCAAGATACTCCAGATGTTTTCGGTGTGGTAGGCGCTCATACCGAGGGCAACGGCTGGGTTAAGGATTGATGGCGAGCCAAGCGTGCCGATGATCAAGCCCAGCAACAACGCGCCGCCGACAATAAAGCCGGCTTCGTGACTGTTTTTGCGTCCAACAACCGCGGCGGCAACACCGAACCCAAAAATCAACGCACCGAGCATTTCGGCGATGAATGGCCGCCACTGCTCGGTAAGTTCTGGGGCGGCAAAGACGCGCAGAGCGGCTTGCGTTGTTGCGTCTACTGGCGCGGCGTTAACGAACTGGGTTACAACAATCAACCCAAGCATCGCACCAAGAACTTGCGCAACAAGGTAACCGCCGGCTTTAAGTAAAGATACCTGCCGGGTCGCCCATAATCCTATAGTAACTGCCGGGTTAAGATGAGCGCCGCTCAAACGGCTGAGTGCCATAACGAGCACCATTACGGCGAGCGCTGCAATAACCGCATTACCTGCGCTGTTAAGCAAGCAAACGGTCAGCACAA
>DATLJN010000092.1:0-2809 GCA_035538835.1 Magnetospirillaceae bacterium | reverse complement strand
TCGCCATCGCCGGTACGGGTAACGCAGTCCGTAGTTTTCGTTTTACCGATAGTGGTCGCTCGCTTGAGGCCTTTGCTCAAAAACAATACGATGACATTGTAAATGGCTTGAATAATCGCAGCAGCACGGTCAGTTGCAGTGGTGGGACGATTGATACGGCGGTCAGTCAAACTGTCGGCAGTAGTAATTGTCTACTTATGGGTAAGCTGCTCGTGTTTCGCGCTAACGATCCAAACGTTACAGTGTATAACGTTATCGGCTTGGAACCGGCCAATGTTAACTATAACCAGAGCGACGATGCCCTAGTGACGGCCTTTCAGCCTAAAACAGTTACAACAACCGCTGTTACCACATACACCATTCCTTGGGGAGCAAAGCCCACAGGCTTTAAGCGGTCGGGAGATAATGTAGCAACAAACGGCTTGTTACTTATCCGCAGTCCAAAATCATCGCGGGTCATAAGTTACACTTTCGCAGTTCCAGCAATCATCCCACCGGATCTTACTGCGACCGTGAGCAATGCGGCCAACCGTTCAAAGGCCACCAATTTTTGCATAAAAAGCTCTGACGGGTTAGGGCTGCCAGCCCGATTGGCGATAAGTGGCGGCGCAACGCAGAGTGCCGCAACTATGGTATTTAATGCTGCGGATACGGACTGCAATGGTAGCTAAGCAGCGCGGCGATACACTGGTTGAGGTGCTGATGTCGCTGATGGTGCTCTCGATTGTGATTGTCGGAGCGGTCACGCTTATGGCGCGCGGGATGCAGTCGGCGCAAATCGCGCTGGAACACTCCGAAACACGGCAGGCCGTTAATAGTCAGATTGAGCTGCTTAAGTATTTACGTGATCAATATTCGGTAAATAACACAAGCGCCAATGCCGCAACATGGGCGAGCATTATCAGCACGAGTAACGCCAACTCAACTGATTACACAGGTTGTAGTGTCACGGCAAGTAAGTCTGGCACTGCTTTTTATCTTGATCGATCTTCGGGAACCGTGCAACGAACCATCTTTGATAGCAGCCAAAAACCACCCACGTTTGCCACGGCCGGCAAGGGCTTATGGATCGAAGCTGATCCGTCCAATGCCGGCATTTCGCCCGCCTACGTTGATTTTGTGCTTCGGGCCTGCTGGATGGGTAGTGGCAGCCTTGGCGGTCAACAGCAAACTGTAACTGCAGTGAGGCTCTATGATCCGTCGCGCTAATACGCAGGGCTTTACCCTTATTGAACTTATGATCGCCTTGGCATTTGTGGCATTTATACTTATTTTTGCGACAACCGCGGTGATCCAAGTTATGCAAACATACAATAAGGGGATTGCGGTCAAGCAAATCAATCAGGCTGGCCGGTCAACACTCGAGGACATGTCACGGTACATAAGAAGCGCCGACCCTGCAGCAGTAAATACTGCGGCTCTGGCGAGTAGCCGACGAGTATGTTTTGGTGGAGTGAGTTATGTGTGGAATCTTTACAATACGCCGGCCGCGAGTGCCAACAAATACGACGACGGTAGCGCGCTTACGCTAACCCGGGTTAACGATGCTGCCAGCGCAATGTGTACAAGTACGGCTGGGGCGTATCCGGCGGTCCCCAAAGCCCAAGCAGCCGATGTGCTCTCGAGCAATGTGTGGGTTATGGCGCTGACTGTCAGCCAGCCTACCGTGGCGGTCCCACTTGTTGATATAAGCATAAAACTTGCGGTCGCTAATGATCCAACTATTTCGGCAGGTCAGTGCATAACCGGCGGCACCGTGGGGCAGTTTTGCGCAACGTCAGATTTTAGTACAACCGTTATTGCAGGAGGAGGCAACTAATTATGCACCAGATACGTAAACAGGATGGATTTGTTTCGCTGTTCTCGACAATATTTTTTATGTTGCTAATTACAGTGATTACCCTAGGGTTTATTCAGATCACGGCTACAGAACAGCAGCAGGCGCTTAATAACGACCTCTCGGCTTCGGCACTGGCCTCCGCCCAATCCGGCGTCGAAGACGGCAAGCGCGCGATTATAAAATATTTTAGCCTAACCAACCCGGTTGATAAGGCTACCTATTACTCACAAATGACCGCCCCTAATGCAAGTAGTTGCACGGCCATCACGAGTTCACAAATTGGCACCGATTTGGGACTTTCGGCATCTGGGAATGTGGTTAATAATAGCCAGATTAATCAGTCCTACACCTGTCTTAGCGTTAATCTTAATTCGCCTGATTTTTTAGGCGAGTCCTCGGCTGGCAAAAGTCAGTTAGTGCCGCTTAAAACTGCGGGCAATACGTTTCAACAAGTTAAGGTATCTTGGCATCTCCTGAGCACTGCGGTTGGTACCGATGGCGACGGTTTGCCAGGCGCAACTCCAGGTACAGCCCCTTATTACGCTGCCGGCCCACTGTTGTACCCGGCCATTAACGGGGCTATTCCGGCGCTGGGCTGGAACAAACTAGGATATCCAGCATACTTACGAGTTCAGCTATACGGATACCCAAGTTCTGGTAGCTTCGATCGCGCCGCACTGACTCAACGGAGCCGTTCGGTTCTGCTGGCCCCAACACAATCTGGGACCCTGCCAACCACACCGATCAATTTTGGTGTTGCCGACCCAAACCCCGGAACATTTGGCACGGCCGAGCTTTCGCCGCAGACTATTCAGTGTGATCCGAGTCCGGCCTCTAATGTTGGAGGCTATGCTTGTACCGCTTTGCTCGAACTACCTACAGGTGCTACCTTTGCCAGCACGGCAAACACCTATTTTTTGCGAATTACTCCGATATACGGCGCCACCCATTTTAGAGTAGCTATGGTTA
>DATLJN010000091.1:0-2142 GCA_035538835.1 Magnetospirillaceae bacterium | reverse complement strand
CGAGCTGCTCAAAAATGTAGGCACTTTGAGCGCCAAGATCGACACGGGAGCCGAGCGTCTCGGCCAAATAGCTCGATACCACATCGTTGATGCGTTCGTTAAAGGTACCAAGGCGGCGTTCGCGTTCTTGCACGACTTCGGCTTTGAGCTGTTCTAGTAGTTCGGCGCGTTGTTTTTGCAGGTCGGTCTGAATTTGTGCAAATTGTTCAACGGTTTGGTTGTTGAGCGCGCGCAAGCTTGCCTGGTACTTATCAAACTCTTGGCGAATCGAGTCAGATGCAACGTCGTTGACGTGTGCTGCTAACTGATCAACCCCAGCATTTACCGATTTTTCTAATCGCTGCGAGGCGACTTCGATAGCGTGCATAAGCTGCGCGTCGGCCCGCTTTTGCACCTCACCTAAATCTGTTTCATTAAAGACTTTGGTGCCTTCAACGTGTACATCATAGTGTTTAGGCACGGGCCGGCCACGCAAACGCTTATCCAGGTACATCGCCCAAAATAACGAAGCTGCATTAACCAGTGCCATGACAATCAGTCCGGCGACAAGAATAAGTTGAGTAGAATCCACGGCAGCTCCTTAGGTTGTTAAGATCAAATATATCGTAATAAGCGTAAGCAGTAAAATACCAAGCACGGTAATGCCAATTTGGAAGATACCTTTTTGCACGGCCTTTTCACTAAGCGGATTGCGACCAATAGAGATAATGCTCGATTTAACTGTTGAATATAGCAGTACTGCGATACTAATAAACGCCAGCAGGACGATAAGTGCCGCGATCATGACGCGTACTGGGGAGACCTCTTTACCGCTGACTGAGTTCGCAAAGTCCTGCAAGAATGTGGGTAAGAATGAATTTTGAGTCGGCGCCAAATAAAATGTGACGTTGACTTGTACGGGAATAAGGCCTATATGAATTTGTACCTCGGAGCCGTCGGTTGTCGTAACGGTGCGTGTTTGCGTGGTGGCACTACTCAGGCTGGCTTGGGCTGTGCCCACAACTTGGGCACTCGTGGTAGCCTTCATGCCAATGCCGTCTATTGGTGAGGCGGTAATCTTGTCCCCGGAACTAATGGCGCCGTTGGCGTCACTTACGAGCGTCATGGTAACGCCACTTGTTACCACCAAAGTAGTGTCGTCTGCGTTGCTCAGCTCAACCAGACTGTCCTCCCCAATAACGCCGACCAGTCGTTGTAAACGATCGGTATTGGCGAGTTCTACGCTGTTATTGCTACCTGGTTTGAGACTCATGAGCGCTCCAGGCGTAAGATTGGTCTCGGACGTCTGGAAGCCCTGGGCAATTGCCGCGGCACTTTGGGCATTGAGCAAACTATTACTAAAAATGGCTAAAAACGCCAGCAAACTCAAGCAGGCGTAGGAAAGGTTTTGAAAAATGTTGCGGCGCGTCTGCGGCACCGAATGCCCCCTACTATTTACAACATTTTATTATAGCCTAAAAACGCTTATGGCCATATGGTAATGACATAAACCAGTGCGCTGACTGATTGAATTTTAGTTACGAACCAATGACGACATCCTCACCAAAATGCTTGCGCAGCCGGGCGCGGATGGAACCGGGTTGTCGGCCAAGCAACGCGGTAAGTGCTTTTATGCCGTCACCTTTTTTAAAATGTGTTGTAAGCTCTTCGTCGTCGGTTGTCTTCCAAGGCTTAAAGGCATTGGGGTGGGTTTTACGCATGTCTTCTAGGCGTTCCGACCACGGTGAGCTTTTGGTTGGTTTTTTGGGTGGAGTCTCGGCACGCTTTTTGGCGGCTTTTGCCAAGTGGGAAAATTTTTCGGCAGCCTGGGCAGAGGCTTCTTGTAGATATTGGTCGATGGCCAAGGCATCGGGACTCACCGCAAGCGCCATCTTATTAATACCAAGGAGAGTGAGTGCATCGAGCCGTTTAACACGACTGAGCGCCACGTAACCCATACCCTCGACAAATGCTTTGCGCAGATCTATCCGAGCAGCGTCGAGCGTCATACCCTGGCTTTTGTGTACGGTAATCGCCCAGGCCAGGCGCAGCGGAAGTTGGGTGATGCTGGCGCGTTTTTTGTCGCCGTCGCGGAGTTCCCAGGTTTCTGGCGATATAAGCACGGTGCGGCCGCTGCGCAGCTCAACAATTGGGTAGTGGGTG
>DATLJN010000090.1:0-3669 GCA_035538835.1 Magnetospirillaceae bacterium | reverse complement strand
CAGACTAATCGTAATTACCACTTCCTTAAACGATCTCAGCGCAACATAGGTTGGGAGTAATGCGCGCCTCGCTTGTTCGGCCTTGGCCGCATCGTCACCGGCGTTTATTTGCCGCTGCAACTCAAACTCACTGAGGCCGTTTGGGTCATAACGCAAAGACAATACAAGTGCGAGCAAAAAGCTTAGGCCCACAGCACCAAGTTGAATGACCCATTCCATATCTTTATTGTACCCGACTTGGTGATAATATGGTGTACATGGACAAACTGAAATGGATTATCTTTACGGTTATTGTGCTGGGCATTTTTGGCGGCATTATTTGGCTTGGCAAAAGCGACGACGCCGGCACTTTTAATGGCGATGCCAACAAAATCATCACGGCTGGCCCGATTGCCGACCATGTGTTTGGTACTGACGCGCAAAAAGTCACACTTATAGAATATGGTGATTTCCAGTGTCCAGCCTGCTATAAAATGTACCCGTCGGTCCACGATTTAACCACCAAATATCCCGACAAGCTTACGTTTATCTTCCGCAACAAACCGCTCACCCAACTACACCCGAACGCTCTCGCAGCTGCAACCGCTGCCGAGGCTGCCGGTTTGCAAGGCAAATACTTTGACATGTACGACATGCTATATCAAACGCAGCCATCTTGGCAGGGCGTCAGCGTCGGCGACCGCACAACGCTGTTCCAAAATTACGCCCAGCAGCTTGGGCTGGATGTCGAAAAGTTCAAAACCGACCTATCGAGCAAAGATATCAGCGATAAAATCAACCGCGACAAAGCCACCGCAAACGTCTTTAAGGTAGAGGGCACGCCCACGTTTGTCATTAACGGCCAAAGGGTTGATGGCGCCATTGCGACCGACCCCGATAAGTTCACCGCTTTTGTCGAGGCCGAAATCGCTAAAGCATATCCCCCAACCGAATAACCGTAAGAACGAAAGAACACCCTTCTCGCAGATAGGGTGTTCTTAGGGTGGTGACTAATGTGCAATGTAATTTTGCCATTCAGCCGGGACAATCTCCACCGCAATCTTTTGCACGTTAGAACGCGCCTTGCGGATTTCAATTGGCATAGATGCTCCTTGTTAAGTGCGCGCACTGTTCTACCATTACTGGTTGGTCACGGACAATACACAAAGACTAATGTACTAAAGGTAGCCTAAGGGGTCAAGCATAAGCACCTCTGTCTGTGTATAACCTGTGTACATGTTGTATAAACATACTTAAGGTTATAACGCGTCGTCGATGTAACGACCGGTGTTTGCGTCGACCCAAACGGTTGTGGCCGAACCCGTACTAATCCAGCGCATGGCGATTTGTTTTTGGCCGTCCACATACCGTGTCTCGCCAACTGCTATGTCGTCTTGTGACCCGCCTTCTTCGGGTTCTTCGGCCGCTTTATACAGATCGGCGTGGTCGGTAAGATCTTGCTCGCGTTCGGCTTGGGCTTTTTCGCGCTCCTCTTTGAGTCCTCTTTCTTTGAATCTTGTGTGGGCGTCAGCACAGGTCTTACAGATGTTACAGCCGCCGTGTTCGACCTTCCACACCTGTGTTTCGCGTTCACAGTTGCGACATTGGCCATCGGACCACCGTTCGGACTTTTGGGTGAGCCGGCGCAGCGCTTCTTCGATCGTAATGCCTTGGCGAGCCGCCAAATCCAACGCTGCATTGCTCGCGGTTTCGCCATACACCATATCGCAGTCATTAAAGGTTTCTCCCCGAGCTGCTGCATCGCCGCCGCTGTCGCCCGCCGCAATACCGTACGCCAGCATGAGGTCGTCACCTTCGATATCGACAATAACACCCGTACGTTGGTAATCATCAAGAAGTCTATTTATGGTGGCATAATGCGCGTAGGTCATGATCTTTTTGCAGGCGAGCGCCATATCGGCGGTGACTTTTTGGTTATCGAGTTGCCTGGTAAGCCGCTCCATTTCGCGGGCATCGAGCACATGGAACGCAACAGCGTCGTGGGTGCTCACCAAATAATCATAAAGTTCAGTGCTTAAAGGAGCGCCATTAAAATGTTGTGCCAGCAATGCGTGATATTCGCGGTACGCACCCCATATCTTGGGGCATTGCTTAAATAGTTCGTAAGCGTCGGCACCAGATTGCTCACGGCCAAAGTGGTGCTGGCGTCCGCTGAGCTGGAATATAGCTCGGTCAAACTCGGCAACTTCGTCAGTTGCGACTTCTTTTAGGCTCTTGCCTTTTGTCTTGGCCGTAATAACGCGGCTGCCGTATTGATGAGAGTCGAGGTCACTCACGTCGAGATCATGATTTTGCAAATACTTCGCAAAATTTTCAGGCAATGCATTGCCAACGCGGGCCGCGGCGAATTCTAAATTACCATCAGCGTCTTTACGGAACACGTTGATGAACCCTTTAAAATTCTGAGTGTCGTAGGCGAGTTCTTGCAAAATCATACGGCCTTGGTCGCCTAACTGGTCGATAACGTCCTGCGGAAAAGCGGATACATACATAACTGTGTCGTAATCTGTCTCGCCCCGCCACATATTTTTAACAACGCCATGATAATTGTCGTGGTAGATTTGATCCCGTACTACTTGGAACTCGAAATCATGGTGGTTTTCAGCACGTTTTTTAGCCCGATCAAGTCCACTCACGGTGAGGGCGTCGTACGTGACCCGTTCGCTGCCAGCTACGGCCGCAACAATTTCATCGTTCTGTGGGTCATACTCACCTGTTAACAGGGTAATATGCTGCGTGTCCATACTTTCGGCACCACCAGTTTTCTCTTGCAAGTCAAAATAATCCCAGGTTTCGGCCCGAACTTCCCCAAAATCGCGGAGGTCGTTATAAAGAATTCTGAGCGCTGTTAGTCGCGGGTCGCCGGTAAGCTCAGCTTGAATCCACCGCTCATAGGCGGCATCCGACTCTTGTTGACGGGTTGCTTCTAGTAATGTGGCACTCGGCGCGGACATAAAAACCTGCTACTACCAAGCAGGTCCCAAAAAATACGCATATCGCGGCTTTGTTCCTGCTCGGGAATAACGCTTGGCGGTTGTATCGGGCTTATCGTGCGGCTACCCTCATAGTCGGCGCGATTTTACCGTTGCGGCACAGCATACGATTTACACGTATTTCCAGCCGCCAGCGAATGAGTTGTTAATGCCTTTACTATAGCACCGTATATAGCGTCCACATGATGTAAAATACACCCTTTGTAGCGTTAACTAATTTTGGTTAGGGGTCAGTTCGACATGGTCAACATTGATGAGTTTACGGTCTTTTTCGCGGTATAAAATGGCGAGTTTTGCTTTTTGATACACAATAAGGTAATCATCCTTCTGAACGCCCGCAAAGAATGGTTGGTCCTTTAGCTTGTCGGCATTGGTAACCGTAGCAACCTGCGGCTCTTCATCGCTTGGGACCTGCAGTATGGCCTTGACTTGGTCGGTCACGCGTGTGACGGTTTCTTTATTGGCGGCGGTGGGATCGCTCTTAGCAACGAGATACTGCCAAAAAAAGTAGCCCGCAACAGCAACCAAAAGTACAGCGCCAACAATAATAAGTATCTTTTTATTTTTAGAATCTCGGAGGCCGCCACTCACTTCTAACATACTGTCATCATAACAAACTGCCGGGCACGGTCAAAATTAACGATGTTGCAAAACTATCGCAATAATCTATACTCAC
>DATLJN010000089.1:0-1725 GCA_035538835.1 Magnetospirillaceae bacterium | reverse complement strand
TATACTAATTAAGCCCAACTACAGATGAGGAGGTGGATCTTGCTCGACATACCATATGTCGGTGGAAGAACGCTACCTAAGGGGTGGCATGGACCAACACCCGGCCTGTTGGTTAAGTATCGGCGAGGGCTGCGGTATGGCCTCGCACGATCAAATGCAGCACATTATCGCACGTCCGCGCAGCGCTTCGAGGGCGGACCAGGTGGTCAGTGGGCAATCGACACCCTGCAGGGGTTTGTGAGCCTGAAGCACGAAATCACAGCGCTTGGCATGGCACATTCCCAGCTGGCTATCGCCGAGCAAACGGGGCCGCTCGCTGTTTTTGCGGCGATGACCGAGATTGCTGGATTAACGCTCAATGACTGTCGGCCTGGGCGAGTCTTCCTCAACCCTCACATTGAGCCCGTTGTATCAAAGGGCAAGAGTGTGGGCACAGAACCCTGCTTTTCCTGCCTGGCGACAAGTCTGGTGGCCGAAGTTGAGCGGTGGAATGCCGTTGTGCTCACCAGTGACAACCAACCGCCGGTGGAGCTTGAGGGTCCTGCGGCAGTTGTCGCACAGCACGAATACGGCCACACATTGGGAGAACTTTGTGTGGATGTCGCATTCCGGACGGGACGCAGAGTTTTTTATGTCCCAGCGGAGCTGCATCAGACCTTCTTCGCGGACTTCGATCGGCGAGGTCGTCTCCATGATTACCGCCATCTGTTCATCCCCGAACAGTGGGAAGCCGTGCTCAACGGGGAATACACCCTAGAGCCTTATCTGTAAAGGTGCGGGCCCGGCGACAACCGGGTCCGCTTCCCATATGATCCGTAAAAATGCTTACTCCCAGTAATTTGCTAATAAAAAAACACATCTACCTACGCGTATTTTTTATCCCCCAATCATGAATCGCCCCAATGACAGGCAGTAAGCTTTTCCCCAAAGGTGTCAGGCTGTATTCGACTTTGGGTGGGATTTGCCCGTAATCTTTGCGACTAATGAGGCCTTTTTCTGCGAGCGCACGTAGCTCGCGGCTCAGTACGCGCGGAGCGATTTCGTCGGAATCCAGCTTACCGCGGAGCAATCCACGCTGTATTTCGCTGTAGCGTCGTGGGCCGTCGCCGAGATCCCCCATGATACGCAGTTTATATTTGCCAGCAATTATCCCTTGGAATTCATGAATGGGGCACTGACGCAAACGCACTCGGGTGTTATTTTAATACACACTCCCGAACCAGCCGTAACCGGCACAGTTATTAACGTAACCGGGGGTAAAGTCGTCGATTAGACTCTGCCCTATAAAGACAAGGGGGCGCGAGCGGCTGACTGCCGCTCGCATGCCTAGAAGGTTTGGTTGATGTTTTGCGCCCATTCGTGGTCCTGGTGTTGGTAAAACAGGCCGCAATGCCCTGTAGGTGGACGTTGCCAAGCAAGGATGCGTCGAACTGCAATTCCACATCGCTGACCAGTATGATCTGGTTCAGGTTGTAGAAACCCTGGGCAAGCTTGATAACCTGCGCAAGGTTAGCGCCATATATCACACCCTGCCTCAGACTGAACGCCGATTTGACAAACGAGTCCAGCCACACCTTGTCTTTTTCACTAAAGGCGGCCCTGGCATCTGCATCGACGATCGCCGTAACGATCTGCGGTAGGACTTCCGAAAAATACTTTCGTGCCTTCCGCCTATCTACGACCCGTTCAGCTAAGCGCCTTTCTTCATCGTTCATTTGCCCTCTC
>DATLJN010000088.1:0-3664 GCA_035538835.1 Magnetospirillaceae bacterium | reverse complement strand
GCATGTCGGCATTAACCTATACGGCATGGTGCATGATCTGTATTACCCGCATGTCGGGCTCGAAAACCACGCCGCCGCCAAAAATATGCGCCACCGCATTGGCGTGTGGGTCGAAAACAGCTTTAGCTGGCTCGATGACGGTAACTGGGAGTTTAAAATGGCCTACGACCCGCACGGCATGATCGGCCACACAACAGCGCATAACGAACGGCTGCAAGTTACACTGGAACTCACCGATTGCGTCGACTGGGAATGGGATGTTTTTTTGCGCAATATCCACGTTATAAATGGCACCAACCAGCCCCGTGAGATTCGGCTATTTTTGCACCAAATGCTGCTTATTAATCACAGCCTCAACCCTGACACCGCCCAATATTTGCCCGAACAAAAAGCGGTCATCCATTATAAAGGCCGGCGTTCGTTTTTGGCGGGCGGCAAAGACGCAGCGGGCAATCCATTTAACCAATTTTCGATTGGGATTTTTGGACTTGAGGGCCACGACGGTGTTTACCGCGACGCCGAAGATGGTATTTTAAGTGGTAATCCCGTGGAATTTGGCCAGGTTGATTCGGTATTCGGTTTTAATCTGCATCTTGACGCACTAGAGTCAACCCGTGTGTCGTATTGGCTGTGCGCTGCACGGCTGCAACCACAGGCGTTAAAACTCCACGAGACCTTACTTAAAACCGACATTCACGACCGCTTTGCCCGTACCGCAGCCCACTGGCGCCGTTGGCTCGAACCCGCCGAAAAACACATCGTAACTTTCCCTAAAGAATGGCAGACTCCATTTCGCAACAGCCTGTTACTCGTTAAGGCGGCCATCGATCACCAGGGCGGCGTTATCGCCAGCACCGACACTACCCAGCTCAATTACAACCGCGACGCCTATACATACTGCTGGCCACGAGACGGTGCTTACGCGCTATGGCCACTCGTCCGGCTTGGCTACAAAACTGAACTTAAAAACTTTTTTGCTTTCTCGCGCCAAGGCCTCGACCCAGATGGTTTTTTACACCACAAATACCAGCCCGACGTCGCAATCGGCAGCAGTTGGCACCCATATATCGTGCAAGGCCGCGTTATTGCGCCAATGCAGGAGGACGAAACCGCTATTGTCGCCTTCCTGTTCTGCGAATATATGCGTATCAACCGGGACCGCAAAGTCTTCGACGAGTTCTACGACTCACTCCTGGTACCAATGTGCAACTTTATGGCTGGCTATATTGATCCGCAAACTAAATTGCCACATGCTTCTTACGACTTATGGGAAGAAAAATTTTTGACCCACACCTACACTGTGGCGCTCGTGTACGCAGCTTTGGCGCAATCTGCCGAGCTTGCTGCCCGCTACAAAAAACACGCAGATGCCGTTCGTTGGCAAACCTGTGCCGACGACATAAAAATGGCTGCTCATCTTTTGTACCGGCCGGAGCAAAAATCATTTTGCAAAGGGTTCATTAATCGGGGTGACGCAAAGCTTGAATACGACGACACTGTCGATAGCTCAAGCGTGTACGGCGCTCGTTTGTTCGGCTTGTTTGCGCCCGACAGTACCGAAATTACTGAATCGCTCGCCACCCTGCGCACCATGTATAATTTCCAAGACGAACAACCGACCGTAGTTGGGCGATACAAGCACGACTCATATTACGTCGCAGCCGGCTCAGCGCTCGGCAACCCCTGGTTTATCACCTCTTTGTGGATGGCGGAATTTGATATGGCAGAAGGCAATATCGCGCGCGCAAAACGCACAATTAACTGGGTTGCCGAGCGCATGCTCTCAACTGGCGTGCTGTCCGAGCAATTTAACGAATTCAACCTTAAATTTTTATCGGTTGCACCACTCACCTGGAGTCAGGCTGAATTTATGACAAGTGTTCTTGATATAATCGAAGTCCATGAAAAGCATTAAAAGCTTTACAAAACAATCGCTGCACAATCTTGGTGCGGCAGCCACAAAGCGAATTATTAAGCAATTCGCCAACAAGCACCACATGGTGTATTTTGGGCATGTCGATCCACGCGAGGACGAATACGAACTGGTGCGTGGCCTCACACTTTCGACGTCGCATGTCGATAACCACTACACCGTTGGCGAATACCAAAGCCGCGATATCATTCTTGTTGAGCGTCGCAACACACTTACCTTCCCAAATAAACCGGCCGCGTCGTACCGGTGGCTCATCGCTCAGATTGATTTGCGGCGGGGCGGACTGCCTCATATTTTTATAGACTGCAACCACCACGATGCCACATTTTATGCCAACGCTTTTTTATCGCGGCAAGGTATGCAAGATTTAAGCTCGTACTTTGGCGGGGTCAGCCACAGCTTTGCCCAAAAAGCCAAGCTTTTTGCTAATCCATCAGACTACACAGCAGTCGGCACGCTCATCACCCCAGAAGTTGGTGAAACCATCGCTCAACACTTTGCGCAATTCGACTACGAATGCTTCGACGATCGCCTCTTAATCTACACCAGTAATCTTCTGCCCAGTCCCGTATTGTTAGAAGAAATGTTACGCGTTGGTACCTGGCTGGCTAGTGTCTGCGAAAACGCCGCTATATAAAAAGAAGCGCTATTTGCGCTTCTTTACTTCGTTACGGCCGAGATTCTTTTTGGTCTCGGTAAACGTTTCGTGCTTGCGGGTTTTAGGATCGTATTTTTTAATACTAATCTTTTCGCCGTCGTTACGCCGGGTGGTATAGTAGCCGCGGATGCCGCTTGCTTCTGATACAAGGCCGACAAGCTTGCGTTTCTGGTTCTTTTTAGCCATATGGTCTCGGGTAAATTTATTATTACAACTAGGATAAGACTATAACAGATAAGATTATCCTATGCAACAGGTGGGCGGGCGGATTTCTCCGCCCGCACCACATGTCCCGCGTAGTTCAGAGGTTGGGCTCAGGTCTGGTGTCTGGGTCTTTGAGGTCGATAGTGATGACGACACTCTCCCAGGCCCTTTCAATGCGGCTTTCAAGTACCAGGCAGTACTCGGTGTCCATCATGTCGCCTTTGGCGATTTCGTTTTGGAGAGCCGTATGGTGTGGCAATATCTCACGCACGCCATTGAAGAGTTTTGCTCTCAGAGCGGGCCGATTAACCTCGTCGACCTTTTGGTCGATTCGGTTGGCCTGTTGCTGATAGCGCTCCTCGAGCGTTACTGGCAGATAGAATGCTCGACCTTCATTTAGTAACCGATGGCGCGTAAACCACGGCCCTCCCACAAAGTGCCAGAACAAACGTACGAGCGTCAGCAGTGCTATCCCTGTTTCCACCGCATTGACGATGGGTGATTCGGGCTGGGTGACCCACGTTAACGTGACAATCACACTTACCAGAGCGGCCAGATAAACGATAAGTCGCGCTGGCTTGCGAGTATCGAGCCTTTTGACGCTGTCAATTTCCAACGTACCGACCTCGGGGTGGATCACCAGACGTGGCATACTATTTGGAGCCACAATTTCCTCCCTTGTTGACGGGTTATTATATTATATAACTTTGCTAAAATAAAACAAGTATCTGTGTGATACTTGTTTTACAGTAATACTAATGGAGCCCCAACCGGGATTTGAACCCGGGACCTCATCCTTACCATGGATGCGCTCTACCAACTGAGCTATCGGGGCATGTAATGGCGTATGAAATGCGCATGATGCGCTC
>DATLJN010000087.1:0-8481 GCA_035538835.1 Magnetospirillaceae bacterium | reverse complement strand
TGTTAGTGACAGCACTCACACACCGTTCATACATGAACGAGCACAAAAAAAGCGCAAAAGAGCACAATGAACGCCTGGAGTTTTTAGGTGACGCAGTTTTGGAGCTTGTGGTAACTGAGTATTTATACTTAAACTACAGTGACCCCGAGGGTATTCTAACCAACTGGCGAGCGGCTTTGGTGCGTACCGAATCTATCGGCGCGGCCGGGGCAAAGTTAGACTTAGGACAGTTGATGCGTTTGAGCCGCGGCGAGAAGCACGGCTCCGAACGAGCGCGTGACCAGATTTTAGCCAACGCCTTCGAGGCCGTAACTGGTGCGATTTACTTGGATAAAGGCTATGATGTTGCCAAAGAATTCATCCACAAAAATATTCTCAGCACGTTCGACGAGATTTTAAGCAGTGGGTCGTGGCGCGACCCAAAATCGCGGCTACAAGAAGTTGCGCAAAGTGTTGATGGCCAAACGCCAGTGTATAAAGTGATCGAAGAAGTCGGGCCAGATCATGACAAAATTTTTACGCTCGGTGTGTATATTACCGGCAAGCTCAAGGGCAAGGGGAGCGGACCATCAAAACAGGTCGCTCAGCAAGAAGCGGCCAAGGCAGCACTCGAAAGCTACAATAAGAGCAATCAGAAGTAGCTTGGTTTGACAACAGGGGCCGATTCCTGTAAAATTGCCAGCAGTTTACGTATTACAACTAAGAGGATTTTTATCACATGCTCGCAATTCGTTTGCAACGTCTCGGTCGCAAGGCTATGCCGATTTACCGCGTTGCCGTTCAGGAAGCTCAGCGCACGCCCAGTAGTGGTCGTGTGGTTGCCTACGTCGGCACTTATAACCCGCACACAAAAGCGGTGACATTCGACAAAGAAAAGGTTGAGTTTTATCTTAAAAATGGTGCGCAACCAAGCCCGCGCGTTGTTCGTTTGCTCGAGGCCGACAAAATCACTTTGCCAGCGTGGGTAAAAAAGGCGCCCAAGAAAGAAGGCAAAGTTCGCCACGCCGAAAAACTCCGCAAGAATCAGCCAAAACAAGAAGCTCCGGCCGAACAACCAGCCGAAGCACCCGCGGCTGAATCTGCCGAAGAAAAAACCAAAGAATAACAAAACACCCTGCCAAGCGCAGGGTGTTTTTATAAGCGGGAGGTGGTGCCGCACCTGGAAAATCCAGTTGCAGCACCGGCTCCGATCAGTGGGGTGGATTAGGCTGGGAGATTGCAGGGCAGGCCAATGGCTTCGAGCCTTGCCGCGATTTCTGTGCGGCGCTTTGCAGCGATCTCTTGGATTTTTTCGCGGTGGTCGCTCAACTCACCGGCTGAGTTCAGACCCTGGCGCTTGATACGGGAGTATATACTCTCCGGCAAGTCCAGATATTCGATTGGCGTGTCCCGCGGGTCGCTGAACGTCGGTGTCTCTGTATGACTATCAGGTGTCGGGGTTATCTCGGCAGGTTGAGTGGTTGTCGGTGTGGTTATTGCCGCCGGCGTAGCCAGTTTTGGCCCCTTACCTATTACCCATGTTACCTGAGGTTTCGGTGGCTCCATCGCTGGCGTGACACCCTTCCGGCGACCTTTTGGTTGGCCTGTCGCACCAGGTTCTCTGGTCCGACGAAAATTATGTTTGCCTCGCAAGGCACTCACCTCCGGTTTGATCAGTGGAGCTTGATTATATAATACAATAAAATTTTCTACGCGCTACTATAGTTGGTTATTTCGTGAGCTGCGGGCGAGGGGTTGTGACTCCTCGCCCGCATGTTCTCGCAATGCCTCTCTGGCACTTTTATCGACTACAGGGTTTGTGGGGGTGAAGGTTGCTCCTCAGTCACCGGTGCCTTCAACTATCTCCCACAGCCGTTTTACCTGGGCCTGAGAACCCCACCTTTCAATAAAGCGCGCAAGAGCCTCGACGATCTTCACATCTGGCAGCTCCAGATAAGCGTAGCCGCTTTTCGCCATTGCTTCGGGCGATTTTCTGTTGTACTGCGCAAATGGCGCCAATTCTTCTACAGCCTCGGGTGTGAGTCTATTGAAGATAAAGCGGAACACGATACCCCCTAAGGTTTGGTGAACACTTTGGTTATAGCATGCAGTGGCAATTGCCGCAAGCAGTTTGCGCATTGCGGCGGCAGTACGTTACAATGTTTAGGTACAGAACATAACGGGAGCCTGTCCATGACAAGCATCGACCAACAGTTTGTGGAGTTTATCGTAAAATCCTTAGTCAGCAAACCAGAAGCCGTTAAGATTGAACGTCGCATTGACGAAAAAGGCGTGTTACTCGAACTCACCGTCGATCCAGAAGACCTGGGCCGGGTGATTGGTAAGCGTGGCGCAACCGCTCAGAGTGTCCGCACGCTACTGCGTGCACTCGGTACCAAGAACGACGCGCGCTATAACCTTAAGATTGTCGATGTCGATCGTCCAGGTGGCGCCCCCGCCGATGATTCAGTCGTTGCCGATGACAGCACCGCAGATGAACCGGTAGCTGTTGATGAACCGGTTGCCGAGCTGCCTGTGGAAAAGACAACAGATAAGCCTGTGGAAGAACGGGAATCCGTGGCAAGCCGGACCCGAAAAGAACTTGCGGATTTAGACGATCTCGACATATAATAGACATAAGTTCGAAACGAGAAGCGAACGAAAAACAAAAATCAAAGCTCATGCGAGCAACGTAAGTTGAGAGCTTTATGTGGCAAAAACACCGGCAGTTCGCCGGTGTTTTTGTTTAGGTTGCAAAAGCTACGTTAGTTCGGTTTGTCGAGCGATTTAACAACCTCTAAAAGGTCGCCGAGGACAATCTCGGCCTTAATTACGTATCCATCCATGTCTTTGCGCGTTTGTGGGCTGAGCTTACTGTCCCCAAGGTTAGTGAGCATAACAATCTTAGTCTTGGTGCAATTATATGATTCGTCGTGTCGCAAGATCTTGAGCACTTCAAAGCCATCCATCTTGGGCATCATGATATCTAAAAAAATAAGATCTGGTTTAAAGTCGTGCGCTTTAGCGACACCGTCTTCGCCATCTATGGCAGAGGCGACCGTAAAACCATTAAGGTTTAAAAATGTTTCGTACATTTTACGAAGTTCGGGATTATCTTCAACGAGTAATATTTTTCGTAGTCCAGCCACGATTCCCCCTTGTTGGTGTGTGCGGTTGTTGTGATGCTTTTGCAGCGGCCAGTTTTGTCGGGTCGAGCACGGGTAAAGTAATAGTAAACGTTGACCCAACGCCTTCTTCTGACTCTACATTAATGGTACCACCGTGGCGTTCAATGATCGACTTGGAAATGAATAGGCCGAGTCCGGTGCCGGTGCTTCCGCTATTAAGCCCACCATGTACGCGATAAAATTTGGTGAATAGATTGGGTATTGCCTGCTTAGGAATGCCAATACCAGTATCTTTAAAGCGGATGACATAATTTTTATCTTTTTGGGCTAACGAAACCGCCACATTACCACCTGAGTTATTGTACTTAATGGCGTTGTTGATGAGGTTGTTTATAACCTCGTGTAGGGCAATTTGGTCGGCAATGATGTAACAATCGCTTGCCGGCCCGTCGTAGGTAATGGTGATGCGTTTGTCGTTGGCACCAAAGTTGGCGTTGCGGATGGCTTGTTGGATATCTAGTGCGATATCAACCTTTTCGGGCCGCAACGTTAACGTACCGCGTTCGATGCGCGTGACGCCAAGTAGGTTGTCGATTAAGCCGCCGAGTTCGGCAGTGCTTTTAAGGGCTTGGCTCAAGTAATTTTTGACATCGGGTGCAACGTTTTCGCCTTCTTTAAAACTAATAAGTTCGAGGTAGCCGCGGGTAGCGGCAAGCGGTGTTCGTAGTTCGTGGGCGGCCATCGAGACAAAGTCGACTTTCATGTTTTCGAGGTCGCGGCTTTTAGTTTCGTCGTGAATGGTGACAATGGTTTGAGGCTGCTCGGCTTCTTGGCGCCCGCTCACTTGCGCGACAATAGCCTTAAGGTAATGAATGGTACCGCTCGCGTCGGTGAATTCGAGTTCGGGGTAGGTGTTGGTGCCGGCTTTGCCGTAGTCGATCGCAAAGTCCTGCAAATCGCGTTTCCAAATAAAGATTGTACTGATTGGCTGGCCAACGATGGACGATCCTGGTAGCTGCGTTAGTTCGCTGGTGGCGGCGTTAGCGAGCAGGATCGTACCATTTTTATCAATCGCCATAATACTTTCGGCAGTGGAGTTTAAGATGATCGCTAAGCGGTTACGCTGCGATTCTAGGCTGGCAACAAAATCTTGCAAGCTGTGACCCATAGTGTTGATACTACTGCCGAGCGCGCCAATTTCGTCTGCACGTTTAAAATCAACACGTGAACTAAAGTCGCCTTTGCCGAAGCGTTCCGCAACTTTGGACACCAACATAATCGGCTTAGTAAAGAAACGGGTGAGATATAAAGATAACGCCACGAGTGCAAGCGTAAACATCCCGACAATAATAATAAGCGACGTGCGCAGTTGGTTGATTGGCGCGAGCGCTTCGTCGAGGTCGATTTTTGTCGCCAGCACCCAGTCAGCAAAACCAATTGAGCGTGAGGTGACTAACACGGCATTGCCGCGATAATCGGTGGCTTGGTGGTATGTTTCCTCGCTCGGCGTGAGGATTTTAAGGGAGTCGAGCCGGGTTTTTAAGGCAGCATCGGTATCAAATCGCAGCGGAAAGAGCGAAATCGCCCCGTCTGTACCGACTTTGCCGGCGACCACTGTTTCGCCAGTCGTCCCAAGGCCGGTGTAATCCTGGATGGTGGCCACAATGTCATCCATGCGAAACACAAGGATAAGGTAGCCCGACTCTTTTTTGTTGATATTAATTTTTAGGCTTATCGTAAGTTTATCTATGCCGTCCCGCTGGTCCTCGCGTACACTAATGTTGCTTTCTTGGCCTGCGGGAATGAAGTATTCTTCGGCGAGCAAGGTCTTGCCGTCGTTACCGGCAACAGTTGCGGCTACAACCAGGCCGTCGAGATTAATGAGCGATACTGCCTGAATCTCCGGGTTTGCACTTTTTTTGCTCAGCAAGATTGCATAAATATCCTGCGCCGCACGTGGTTCATGAGCAATATAGCGTGTCAAAGCACTCTGCAAATCAAACTGGTTGGCAAGCTTGGTGGCTTCTTCTTGGCGTTTTTGTAGAAGTGAGGTAACTTTTTGTTGGCGACTCGTTGCGACACTGGCTAGTTGGTCCTCGGTTTTATTAGTGAGTTCGCTGCTGATTGTGGCAAAAGCTAGTCCGCTCACTAAAACGGTGGGGATAAGCCCGATAGCCAGCATAATGAGTGTCAACTTAGTGCGGATGCTCACTTATGCTGTCCTTGGGTTAATTAATCGCGTCGACTAGGGTGAACACGTTGTCACGTACCTGAAACAGGTCGTATTTGTAGTTTTTGTCAGAAATTTCGCCGTTGGTATCAAACTTGATGTGGCCGGAGGCACCTTCAAAATCAAGTGTTGGTAGAACGTCTCTAATTTGTTCGCCGGTGGTTGCGCCTTTTTGGACGGCGAGCTGCAGGGCGTGGATGATATCGTAGGCTTGTGGTGCGGCGTAAAGTTGTTCGTTCCTTTGGTATTCGTTAAACAGTGATTGTTTAAAAGTTTTCGTGCCAGTTGGGAAAGATGAAATAGTAAGGCCGGCCGCAGCCTGTGGAGCATCAGTGAGAATTGTGGTGTCGTACATAATATCTGCACCAAAGAACGGTGCGGTTATTCCAACTTCGCGCGCCACTTTCATGGCTGCAGTTGCCGAAACGACCGAATTTGGTGCGATAAATAAGGCCTGTGGATTAGAGGCTTTGATCTGTTCCATTTGCATTCGTAAATCAATAACGTCGGGTTCGGCATTGACACTCGCAACCACTTTACCTCCAAGATTCTCGAAGCTTTCGCGGAATACGGTGTTCATGCCGCTACCATAGGGTTCGTTGGTATAAAAGACGGCGACATTGCGGTAGCCTTGATCATATATGGTTTGGGCCATGAAAGAACCTTGCAGGTTGTCGGGTGGGACAACCCTAAAGAAGTAATCGTTAGGGATGCTGAGCGTCGGGCTAGAGGCCGAGGGGCTAATCATGGGTATTTTTGCGTTGTTGGCCGCTGGCAACGCCGCAACGCTCGCGCTGGAACAACCCTCGCCGATAATTGCGACAACTTTTTGATCGATGAGCGTTCTCATGGCTTCGGCTGCTGCTTTGGGATCGCATTTTGAGTCAACCTGAACAATCTCGATATTATCGGCGCCAAGCTGTTTTTTTGCGAGTTGAATACCTTTGTTTGCTCCGTAACCCATACTCGATGAGCCGCCGCTAAACGCCATCATGAGCCCAACTTTTATGCGCGCTGGACTCTGTTGGGCGGTGTAATGTTGATATAACAAAAATGCGCCGTAGGACGCTCCAATCACTACTATTGATGCAAGAGCGATAATCGCCGTCCGAACAATCCGCCGTTTTTTATCAGGGGAGTCCGGGGTTAAAAGTGCGGTATTTGGTGACTGTGTCGTTTGCGCACCAAAAGAATCGGTTGAGGCCGGTTTGGGAGTAGCTGGGTGTGGTTTAAGTGGCTCTTGTGGGTCCATAATCCTTATGCTCGACTATTCCTATGATCTTTTACTGTCGCTTCGCTGTCAAGCGCCTGGGCTTTTTTGGCCTGCGGGTAAGCCGGCGCTGTGCCAGAATACCCGCGCCAAAAATAACAATATTAATAACAAGTATATACACCGGGAAAGCGTACTGCGCAAACGTCCACTCGGTAATGGTCAGAAGGGTAAGACTGACACTTATCATGGTAATAAAGTATGCTGGTGCATACTCGCTTGCTGGGTTGTGCCATATCTTAATAATTGTTGGGATACTGCCGAAAATATCTGCCAGTATACTAAAGGTAATAGCCAAGGTCGGGTTGTTAGTGGTGAGCCATAGTAAGACGCCTAAGGTCGCAAAAATACCACAGACGATGGTTGACGGTGTAAAATGCGACCGATTCCAGTTGCGGCGGAGCGATAAAATAAATACCACAAACGGGCCGAAACCGAGGGCAAAGGTGGTAAATAAGCCCCAACTAACGCCCTCGAATAGTTGTGCAAAAAAGACAATAGTTGGCGTGAGTGCCCAAAAAAACCAAGTTATAGGGTTGGGTTTTGCCCGGTCTCGAACAACTGCCAACGCATAGGTGGCGCCACTGAGTAAACGTAGTAAAGCCGCGCATATTACAATCCAGGCCGGGAGCATATCGTCCCTCGCTTACGTTTGCACCGGCATTGTAGCAGTAGTTCCCACAAACGCAAATGGTTTGTGATATAATTGCGACATGAAACCACGACTTATGCAAGTCATTACTCTCTTCCCCGAAATGTTTACCGGGGTATTTGGCGCAAGTATGTTGTGGAAAGCTCAGGACAAGTCAATTGTAAAACTCGAAACCGTGCAACTACGCGACTTTGGCCTTGGCTCGCGCCGCCAAGTCGATGACACACCGTATGGCGGCGGCGATGGTATGTTATTAAAGCCCGAACCGTTGTTCGCCGCAGTTGAGACCGCAAAAACCAAAGATCCTGGCGCACAAGTACTCCTTATGACCGCTCGTGGTACGCGGTGGACACAGGCGCAGGCACAAACATTTGCCCAAGACTCACGAGGACTCATTATTATTTGCGGCCGTTATGAAGGGTATGATGAACGCATCACCGCTATTGTTGATCGTCAAATCTCAATCGGTGATTATGTACTGACTGGTGGCGAAATCCCCGCAATGGTCATAACCGACAGCATCATTCGGCTCATACCGGGCGTTTTGGGCGGCGAAACCAGCGCAGCCATCGAAAGTTTTAGTGACGGCGAAACACTCGAATTCCCGCAGTATACCCGCCCAGCCGAATTCCGCGGCCACAAAGTGCCCGAGGTGCTGCTAAACGGCAACCACGGCCAAATCGCCCAGTGGCGCAAAGAGAATAGCCAAAAAGCTTTGTAACATAATAGGGTGGCCAGAGTTCCAGGGGTTCCCGGAACTCTGGCCACCCGCGCTCACTCTGGTTTAGGGAAGCCGCCTGCGTCGAAGATTGCGTCCCTTGCCCCGACCGATAGGTGCTGTGGTCGGAGGTTCACCAGCTTGTCTGTGTCGTCACGCACCATGCAGCCGATGCGTAGATCTGAAAAGCTGAAAACAAGGTAATGATGAAAAGAAACCGCGGGGATGGTGGATGATTCAAAAATCTCACCGAGTGTCACATTTTGTTCTTCGGTCGCCTCCAGGGGCTCTAGCCACAACATGACTGCGTCACGGCCTGCGTCGTAGTAGCCAAAGTGCGACTGGCAGCTGAGGCCGCCATCAGCGGTAAGAATCATAAGCGATTCAGTCACCGCGAGATCCTGGCCCATAGGTATGCATGAGAAGAACTGTCGTAGTTCGGCGGCCCTACCCTCCTCGTCAAATCCCTGGAACAGGAGTATGACATTTTTGCGTTCCAACGTA
>DATLJN010000086.1:0-2659 GCA_035538835.1 Magnetospirillaceae bacterium | reverse complement strand
CAAACAGGAGTGTGACTGCCCAGGCGCTTCCAATCAAAACATCACCCCACGATGGAAGATAACTCCCATGTAACAGCATTGTGAGGTGGTACATACTGGCCGGAAATGGCGTGAGCATAAGGAAATGGGCGAAGCCAGGTTCCATTAAATAGATTGGCATGCGGTCGCCACGCATGAATGTGGCAAAGTGAAGAAAAGCGTTTTTAAAATTGCGGCCGTCGGTAAGATAAAACCCCATTGCTCCCAAAAAGATGTTGAAGGCAGCGTTGAGTGCGGCGGTATTAAGAATTACTGGAACGAGCATAGGCACAATCTCTGCCTGTAAGCCGCCGGTTAGTAGTATACCAATCGTAATTTGAAGGAACCCAAAAGCGATGTTTATGGCATTGCGACCTGTGCGTATGGCCCAGGGATGCAATATTGGGCTGATTGGGCGAATGAGCGACTGGTTGAGTTCACCGCTTTTGATCATATCGTTCGTGAGACCGCCGATGCCGAATCCTGCATAAAAAAACGGCGTGAGACCAGAGATAATAAGGTAATATCCAATAATGTCACGGGCGTCGATTCCGGCGCCCGTGACCTGACTCACGACCAACCAAAAGGTACCAAACAATATCACTTCGGCGAGGCGTGCAAAAATGCCCGCCGCGATTTCGTGCGGGTAGGCTCTAAAACGTCCTGCCTCAAATAGGCACATATAAAACCAGAGCTTAACGCGGTTGCCCATAATACACTATCGTAGCAGTTTTAGGTGCAAAAAGCAGTGATGTTATACTGTGAATAAGGTTAAGGAGATATTGTGTGGTCCAGATAAAAATAATCATTGGCTCAACCCGACCGAACCGTTTTGGGCCGCAACTTGCCGCTTGGTTTATGGAACTTGCACGTGACCACACAGATGCGCAGTTTGAACTTATCGACCTAAAAGAGGTCAACCTCCCCTTTTTAGATGAGCCAGAAGAGCCTTCGGAGGGCAACTACGCTCACGAACATACTAAAAGTTGGTCAAAAGTTATCGATGCGGCTGACGGGTTTATTTGGGTGCATCCCGAATATAATCATGGCGTCAACGCACCGCTTAAAAACGCGCTCGATTTTTTGTGGCGCGAATGGAACGACAAACCTGTCGCACTGGCTGGGTATGGTTCGTCAGCAGGTGGTGCCCGTGCGGCCGAACAGTTACGTTTGATTGCCGCCGGACTCAAAATGTTCGATCTGCGCACGCAGTTTACTATGACAAATTACAAAAGTCAGCTCGTAGACGGTAAGTTTGCGCCAAGCGAACGGCAAACCGCTGTGGCCCGTGGTCTGCTCGAAGAGATTGTTTTTTGGTCGATACAACTTAAACAGGCTCGTGCCGCCCGGCCTTAATAAAACTGCTTGCGCATCGTCTAGCCTGTGTCATACTTAAGGTAATATGAGAGTCACCGTTGACGTCGAGACCAAAACTGTAGTCCGCGTACTTGTGGCCGTCGGAATTTTTGTTGGACTCATCTTTATGGTGCGGCAGCTGTGGCCGGCGCTTATTTTGGTGCTTATTTCTATTATCCTGGCACTTGCGCTTAACCAGCCAATTAGTATGATCGCTAATAAATTGCCTGGGCAGAACCGCGTTTTGGCCACATCTGCCGCGTTTTTAGTGGTGCTTGTTGTGCTGGGCACCTTTATCTATGTGGCTGTCCCGCCAGTCGTTGATCAAACGACTAAGTTTGTTCAAAATCTCCCGGAATATGTCGAGGGCTTACGGCAGCGCGGTGGCCCGGTCGCCGATTTCATCAATCATTACGGCCTGCAAGACCAAGTCGATCAGCTTGTACTCGGCGCACAGCAGCAAGCTGGCAATATTGCACAGGGTGTTGGTACGTCGGTTGTTAATGGTATCGCCTCGTTCTTTAATGGGTTTGTGACGATCCTTACTATTTTGGTGCTTACCTTCCTTATGCTTGTCGAAGGTCCGCGCTGGGTTGAGCGTTTTTGGAACCTTTACAGCAACGACGAGCAGCTCGAACGTCACCAACGCTTGGCCACAAAAATGTACCGCGTCGTGAGTGGATATGTGAACGGCCAGGTTGTAGTCGCGGGTATTGCTGCTGCGGTTGGTTTAGCGACGCTGCTAATTTTAACCAGTCTGTTCCCAATCCCGGTGAGCGCGGTAATTCCGCTTACCGGTATAATTTTTATCACCGACCTCATCCCGCTTATTGGTGCGACTATTGGGGCGGTGCTTATTATTACGGTGCTGTTGTTTAGCGATCCGACGGCTGCGCTGATTTTCTTGATTTACTTTGTGATTTACCAGCAAATCGAGAACAATTTTATTCAGCCGCTCGTGCAGTCACGGACCGTTGCACTGAGCGCGTTGTCGGTCTTGGTTGCCTTGATTTTAGGCATTACCCTGCTTGGACTGCTCGGCGGTATTTTGGCGATTCCGCTTGCGGGCTGTATCCGTGTACTACTTTTGGACTACATGGAGCACCGCAAACATAAGGCAACACCTAAAAAAGGTTTGTTTGCTCGCATCGCCAACAAAGAAGAAGCTGCGTAATCTATAAACTGCGATACCAAATAGTGGCGACTGGCGTGTCGCGGAGTTCGATGTTTTGCGTGGCAAGTTGGGTGCGCAAAACATCGGCACGGGCGAAGTCTTTGTTGGCAC
>DATLJN010000085.1:0-14502 GCA_035538835.1 Magnetospirillaceae bacterium | reverse complement strand
ACCTCCATGTATGAGTGCGTATATTTATTGTATAACAAAAAATGGGCACCTGGCCCGGACCGTTAAAGCCAGGTAAACGGTGGTTAGTCTTCGGGAGAAACCGTTTACCGTGGCAAGCAAATGAGTTGTTGTGGTAGTAAGCGACCACGTTTTATTTTTTTGGTTGTTTTTGTTTACGTGAGATATCGCTTACAAGTATAGTAGCGGCTACCTCTGCTTAGCGCAAGCATTTTTGCAAAAAATTACAACATGCCCGTCGCGTACCCTGGTATAATAAAAGCATAACCGAGGCCACTTTATGAATTTGCTAAAATTTATTAAACCCGTGTATGCCCACTGTGATGTCCCCTGCGGTATATACGAAGTTGACACGATGCGTCATGCTGCCGACACCTGCGCTAAAATGATCGAAAAAATCGATGCACTGGGTGACCTTGGCGGCGAAAAAACCGACGCTCACAATAATTTTATCCGCATGGTCATGACCAAAGAAAAACACGCCCAAATCTGTAAGGACCAGTTGTATATATTATGGAGTGATTACTTTAAGCCTGAGCACCTCGAAAAGTTCCCAAACCTCCATGAAGCATTTTGGAAAGCCACCAAACAGTGCGGCAAAGTAAAGCAAAGCCTCAGCGGAGACGAAGCTCATACGCTTCAACACATGGTTGGCGACATCGCAAAAATGTTTGAGGAGTCAAAAGCCTAGCATGGTTGTTATCCGCCGCGTCGAAGGCCTGAGCATGGTGCCGTCCTACACTCACGGCAGCCTTGTCGTAGGCTGGCGGTTTGGCAAGCCAAAAGTGGGCGACGTGGTCATTGTAAAACATCATCGGCTGGAGCTCATAAAGCGAGTCGATCAACTAAAAAATGGGCACTTATATTTACTAGGTGATAACCCCGACGAAAGCACTGATAGCCGTCAATTTGGGTGGTTACCACTCAGTTCGGTTATGGCGGTAGTTATGGGGGGTCGCGCTCGTGGTTAAGGCATATCCGGCGCCAAAACCGCGGCACCCGAGCCTGGCGTGGGTGGCATATTTGTATGCCGCGGTATTATGTTTTGCTGCTATTGCCGCGCTTATGGGGCTTGGTGGTTTTGATTTTGCTTTTATCGCCTATACAACTCCGGGTTTGCCAGTTATGACGGTTATCTTAGCGGGCCTCGCGATATTTGCGCTGCCGTTCCTTGCTAGTCTTAATTTAAGTATTCTTGCGCGGTTTTTGAGTGCCTTGTTTGCGCTCACTGTGCCGCTCGCGCTCCTAGCATACGTGATATATTTAACGACCGAAAGCCTCGTAGCGCTGGATTGGTCGGTAATAGCTGGCTGCGCTTGTTTGGTAATTATGGGCGCCATAAGCTACGTCGCACTCGATGGTCGCCGTGCGCTACGCTTTTCAAAGAGTTAGTTTTTAGGTATAATCACTCTGTTATCGGCGCCGCAACGCGTCTGTACTTTGCAGATATGTAATGGCGAGTGGCCAAGTGGTAAGGCGCCTGCCTCTGGAGCAGGAGACCGAAGGTTCGACCCCTTCCTCGCCAGCCATGAGATTATGAGAAAGACTACAGATTGAACTGTGGTCTTTTTTAGTACAAAAAGTTCGAATCACTTTTCTCCTTAATGATATTATTGTATTTATGTAAATAAGTAAGCGACGTATCACCACAACACACAAAATTGTTGCCAATATTACTAATATATGCTATAATATAATACAAGCCCACTAGAGAAGAGGCCCTTGTGACTGACGAAAATTCGCTCGGAGAAGAGATCAAAGTGATCCTCACCGATGCGGGATATGAGGAGATTCCTCCGCACAGGACGTCGCTTGCCGGCTTCCGAGCCCACCAGTATTACGGACATCCGGAACATCGCGAGATCGTATTCCGGCACTACCGATCGCCAACACACGATGCAGAGCGAGCCTCCTTCTACGCCACGGTATTTCCGCTGCTGGAAGCGAAATACGGAAGCCGGGTTACGCGTCGCTACGAAGACACCCTTCTGGTTGCACTCATCGTGGCTCCCGCCTGATCTAGCGTCGGCTATAGCTCTCCGTTCTCTGCCCATCGGGCAGAGAACGGAGAGCAAGAAGTACCCCACTCGAAAATATATGCCATTGCTACAGAGGTCATTCGTTAGAAAAAACGGATGACTTTTTTATTTTAAGAGACCACATCTATTGACTAAAGAGTGAAGCCCTCCAGCAAATGCAAAGATGAATGGTGGAGATCTTAAGTCTGCGATCGCTCGTGGACTGAAAGAAGAAGTTAATCTAAGCGGTGATTTTAAATACAATATTGTCGCAGTTGATGATCCTGTATTTGAAAGCTCACGATTTTTGGCAAGTACACCTTATATTCGACCTGATCCCCACAAATATATCATTTAGTGCAGGTGAAGATTGTGACGAAGTAACCTTTAAGGATCCCCTGTTCTTTAAAGACTCCGATTCCGAAGTAGAGAGACGGTCTGTAATTACTTAATTGAAGACAAGGCTCCATGCTCACTCAAAGGCTCGCTTATGCATGGAGTATTGCAACTAGTCTGGGATATTAACCTTGATCCCAATCGACAAGATAACTGCAATGGAATTACTTAAGCAAGATTTTTATATGCTTCGAGTTGTTGATGACGACTTCTATAATCACCGTTTCTTACGATTTTAATAGGCATAATTAAAAAGTTCGAACAACGTCTCTCCTCGCCAGCCATAAGATTATTCCAAACAAAAGTCGTTCAATTGTGAACGACTTTTGTTTATTGAGAGTTCTCCAAGGTATAAAATATTATGTTTGATAGGATAAATTAGTATACTTAACATTGTCTGAATGCACCCACCAATAAATCGGACCAGAAAGTCAGGCGATGGTACAACAACAAGGTACTCAGGCAAAACAGCGCGCCGCCGGCTTTATGACCGCGCTTGGCGTCGCAGCCGACATTAGCGCCGTAGCGGTGCTGGTGTTCAACAAAGACTTTTCGCTGTTCGTGCAGTTTGCATCGGTTGCCGGAGTTACAGTCGGTTTATATCTGCTGATCCGCCAGTGGGGGAAGCCGGTAGGTGTACGTGTTCTGCTGGCAATTGTTTGTATTACGGCTGGCGGCGTAGCGGGAGCGCTGTCGCTTGTCGGGCCATCAACAGGTGGAGCGGGCGCAACGTTTCAGTTCCGGCTAACACCTTATCAAGGTATCGATCTCGATGCCAGCAAGCACGATGTTGTTGATACGGATGGACCCAACGGCGACTTCGATATCTTTATGACCAAGTTCGGTTACTTGACGGTCAACAACGGCTCGTTCTACGCCGACACCGAGGGGCCAGACAGCGAGATATACAGCCGTTGCACAAAAGCCCTTACCGCACAGCGCGAACCCGAAGATCAGATTATGCCTCAAAAGAGCGTGCGCGTGTGCTTTAAGACGTCGGCTGGCAAAACCGGTTGGCTACGAGTTAACGATGCGGTCATTAACGGCCAAATTTACGCAGTTTTGAACGTGCAGGTATGGTGACAGGCATTTGCAGACGGCCGGGTCCTCGGGAGGGGACTCGGCACGAATGGTTTTTGGTAAATTTTTTATAAGTTCTCCTTATGCCTTCGACTTTTAGCCAGCAGACGACGATATGAGTATTCATGCTTCTTAGTTGCTATACTAAAGGTAATGCTTCACCATATAAATAAAAAGAAGAAGATTAAAAAAGAACCGCTTGATTATATTTTATACTTTTTTGCCTTTACTACACCATTGTTTGAGCTGCCACAGGCATATCTTATTTGTTCCCGCCAAAATGCTGCCGATGTCTCGTTACTGACATGGGCGTATTTTGCGATATCGAGTGTTGCTTGGCTGTGCTATGGTGTCCACGAAAATATACGGCCGATCATTTTTGCCTATAGCCTGTACTGTGTTATCGAAGTTATTATTGTCGCCGGTATCATTCGCTACGGCTGACTTCTAAAATTGAAGGTTGCTAAAGTCGATATGAGCATTCCACACCAGGAATGTGGTGGGCAAAGAATATGTGGCACAGGCCGCAATTGCCGCAATGCGGGTTATGGCTTCACCAATCTTGCCTAAGTATTTGATTGCCAGCAAACAACCAATGGCAGCGACAATAAGAATAAATACTCCCCAAACCCCGACGGCAAGAATTTGCGGGTAAAACGGAATCAATATATAAGATCCAGATAAAAGGACTAATGGATTAATAATTTGAACAAACAGAGGCAGACACAGGAGGATAACGCAGACAAGAAATGTAAGAAAGTTAGGGTTCTGCCAAATAGTTCGTGGCGCTTTGGCGGCGCTTTTGGTAATGTTTGATTTTTTTGTAGACATAGTTAAGATTATGACGGCAATGTGTCGCTCTGACAAGGGCGGTTATTGGATGACGTCCGTCCGCGGCAGCCGAATGACTGCGCGGACGGACGGATCCGCTACACGCCCTGGAGTGCCATGATCCAGGTGGCGAACGCCGAAATGATTAGCACGCTAGTCAGTCCGAGCAGCCGCCGTTCGAGCTTGATGAGTTGCTGACGGTGCCGCAACTTTCGAGCCAGACGGAGGTATTCCGGCCAGCCCTTAAGATCGCGCCGTCGGACGATTTCGAGCCCGACACTGGGTCGTGACTTATTCTGCCTTTTCCACACCTTTAATTTCGATGTGATCATCAGCAGAGTACACACTAGTGCGCAAAATATGAGCGCCAATGATGCCCACACCCACGCGGATCCCTTGGTGCCTACCGCTCCCAAAATTTCGTGAGCCGTTTGGGGGACGACCACTATGAGGGCGGCGATGATGGTTAGCTTGACGAACGTGTCCAAGGTGCTGCTCTGGCGTTCCTTGAACCGCTGCTGGAGCTCGGTGAGCATGGCTTTTCTGGTCGCATCGTCGGTGCTCGTGTCGAACCAGCCGTCCTTCATTTCCTGGACTTCTATGTCCGGGATCGGAGCGCCGTGTCCAAACACTAAAAGATGCAGCCACCACGGCCACCCGGCCCGGAGAGGCCAGCCCATTTCCCATCCGTCAAGATGTGGATATTGCGGTACGGCGGGAGCCGCCACGCCATCCTCCTTCACCTATGGCATGACAAAGCGGACACTCTGTCAACCTTTTATACCATAAAAAGTTATTTCTTACTACGTTTTTTTGGAGCTGTACTGCTACTGAGCTTGGCAAATAAGGCGCATGCAACAAGAGTAACGAGAGCAATCAACGAAGCAACAAACGCTACTTGTCCGTAGCCACCATTCGCGGGGTTGAGGAATGGGTAAGGGTACCAGCCAGTCAGCGCACCGCGCGTTAAACTATAGGCCAAATAAGCTATAGGGAAGATGAGCCACCAGAGTGATTGCTTAAGCGTGACGCGCACTGCTGGGCGATCGATAAACCAATCGGCGAACGCCACAAAAGGGAATAAGTAATGAAGCACAAAGTTTACCCACGGTATGGTTGTGCTGAGCGCTTCTTCGGAACCGGAGAGTAACAGTGCATACACAATGCCGGTGACGGTCATGTACAGGGTTGCCGCCCCGCGGAGCAGTACCAGTCTTTTACCATCGCGGCCCATTAAGTAGGCAATGCCGATTCCGACAAAAATGAGCGCTGCGAGTATGTTGCTTTCGATGGTAAAGAAACTAAAAAAGTTAACCGGATTGAAGGTTGGCCGCGTGGATGCCTCTATAAATTGTGCAACAACAGCCACAATAACCAGACCGGCTATCCCGAGTTTGTACCATGCGAGTATTTTCTTAGCAAACATAAGCATATTGTAACGCGGTTCTCTAAAGCGTGCAAAGGCAATATAATAGGGAGCGATGATTATTACAAGTAAACAAAATCCAGCAGTTAAAGCACTTGGTGCACTGCGCCGGCGCCGTGAACGCGAACAAGCGGGCGTGACGCTTGTTGATGGGTTTGAAGAATTAAGCTGCGCACTCGCCAGTGGTACAACTATACAGCAGTTATATGTTTGTCCGGAACTTATGGGTGCTGGGGAACAAACGGGACGACTTAAACAGCTTGTTAATGCCGGCATATCAATCACCGAACTATCCCGCGACGTCTTTGAAAAGGTAGCCTACCGCGAAGGTGCCGATGGATGGTTAGCGATTGTCCCAGCGCTCAAGGCTGACTTGGCCGAAATTAATCCGCCGCAAAAGCCGCTTTTGCTTGTCTGCGAGGCGGTCGAAAAGCCTGGCAATATTGGAGCCATGTTGCGGACAGCCGATGCGGCCGGTGCTGATGCGGTTATTTCGGTGGCAAGTGTGACCGATTGGGGTAATCCCAATGTTATTCGTGCGAGTAAAGGCGCGGTATTTGCTGTGCCGGTTGCCGATACAACGCAGGATGCGCTGTATGCCTGGCTTAAAGACCACAATGTAACAATCGTCGCAGCCACGCCCGACACAGACATCCCGTTTACCGAACCTGATCTGACCGGCGGTGTCGCCCTATTTGTCGGGTCCGAAAAGTTTGGCCTGAGCGATTTTTGGTTAGAGCACGCCGATGTGCGGGTACGGATTCCGATGGTTGGTAAGGTGAACTCGCTGAATGTTGCGACATCTGGTGCGCTGCTATTATACGAAGCAGTGCGGCAAAGAACCTTACAATCATAAGCAATTTGCTATAATAACCACAAAGGGGTACCTATGAAACGAGCACTACTTATATTCATTGGTCTAGCGGTTGCCACGAGCCTGGCATGGGCAGGTGTGGCTATGGCTGCCAATGTGCGAACTGGTGATGAGCCGCGAGTCACGTCAAACGAAACCATCGACGGCACGCTGTACGCGGCCGGCACAACTGTTCGTATCGAAGGGCGCGTGCAAGGCGATCTGATTTGTGGCGGGCAAGAGGTGGATATTTCGGGCATTATCGAAGGTGATGTTATTTGTGCCGCTCAAAAAATTACGATTAGCGGCGAAGTGCAAGGCGACGTACGTGTTGCTGCACAACAGAACAGGATAGAAGGTAAAGTCGCCGGGAGCATTTCGGTGATTGGCCAGCAGGTTGACGTATCGACGAACGGTTCCATTGGCCGCGACGCAACTATTGTCGCTCAACAGGCGATTATAAATGGCGCAGTCGGCCGCGATGTCGAAGCTGTCGCCGAAACATTTTACACAAATGCTACACTCGGTCGTCACCTCGAAGTCATTGGTACGGCAGTGAGTCTTGGCGATAAAGCAACCGTAGCGGGCGACTTTACCTACACAAGCGCTAAAGACGCCACCGTATCGTCGACCGCGCATGTTACTGGTAAGACCGATCATAAAATCCCCGAAGCGCCAGCAATGGTGAGTACTCGATCGTATCTTAGTTCGATGCTTATTAGTCTCGGAAGCTTTATTGTGCTGGGCATTGTGCTGCTAGCGGTCGCACCACGGTTTATGCAGGCGACATCTGACGCTATGAATACATCGCCACTTATTACTCTTGGTGCTGGTTTTGCCGGATTGGTAGTGCCACCCTTTGTTGGCGGCATGCTATTACTGACAGTTATTGGGGCGCCACTCGCTGCCTTGTTGATGTTGATATGGCTGGTGAGCTTGATATGTGGCCTAGCAGTAAGCGCCCAGACCCTGGGCAAAATGGTCGTTAAAAGATTTGGGTGGAATGCCTATATCGCTATGGCGGTTGGGCTTGTAGCACTGTTTGCGGCAGCCTTCATTCCGTATATTGGCGCCTTTGTGTTGATCATTGCCGTTATATGGGGAGTTGGCGCACAGTGGTATGTAATAGTGGCACAGCGAACGGCAGCTCGCACGCCTACAAAGGAGAAATCATGAAACGGGTAGGATTAATCATTGCGGTTATAATTATTGTTGGTGGCGGTATTGCACTTGGCATATGGGTTACACGACCGCAAACAGTCCCAGAAAACACGAGCCAGAATACCTCGACGGGGACCGACGGCCCCGCAAGCGATTTACCGGCGTCCGAAGTCACCGTTCATATGCAAAATACGAGATTTAGTCCGGCGACACTCACAATTAAGAAGGGAACTAAGGTGACGTGGGTTAACGATGACTTTGTGCAACACAATGTTGTGGCCGATGAAGCCAATAATAGCGGTGGCCTCCCAACGCAAAACCCGGTATTTGGTAAAGGTGGCAGCTACTCGTTTACCTTTGATAGCGTCGGGACATTTCCCTATCACTGCACGCCGCACGCCTCCCAAATGACCGGTACGATTGTGGTCGAATAACATGATCGACGTCGCTCGTAACACCCGCAAGCGCACACTAAACAAGACGCTTGCGTGGTCGTTTTGGGCGGCTAACCTTATTGCGATTTTTATATTCTGGCTCCCCCTCGGTTTGCCAGAAGTTGTGAGCGGTGACTTGCCGACCATGTTCCATGCGGTTGGACGATTATTTGGGTTGTTCGCCACTTTTTGCGCATTGACACAATTTGTAGTAATGGGGCGCGTTGGCTGGCTGGAGCCAATATTTGGGCTTGACCGCTTGGCGATTTTTCATAGGCGCAATGGTATGGCGACAATTTCGTTCATATTGTTGCATTCGTCGCTGATGACGCTGACACACCCGCTGCTCCAGGGCAGCACGAATTTTTTGGACATCATACATGTTCCTTATGTTTGGATGGCGATGATCGCCGAAGTCCTCTTTATACTGACTGTCGGACTTTCGATTTACATTGTCCGCAAACATCTCAAGTTCGAGACATGGTACGTGGTCCACCTGCTTAATTATCTGGCGATCGCCCTTGTGCCGTGGCACCAGCTTACCAATGGCGGTGATTTTTTGACTAATCCGCTCTTTGCTAATTACTGGATTGTCCTCTATGTATTCACTGCGCTCAATGTGCTGTACTGGCGATTTGGCATGACAATTATTAAATTTACGCGACACGATTTTACTGTCGAAAAGGTTGTTAAAGAAACACCAACTGCGACGTCGGTGTATATTAAAGTACGAAACCTAGACCGGTTTAAAGCAAAGGGTGGGCAATTTGTATTGGTACGGTTTTTGGCTAAGCCATTTATATTTCAGGAACATCCGTTTTCGCTGTCGATGTTACCAAGCAGCGAACATCTGCGGCTGACAATTCGGCAGGTTGGCGATTTTACCAACATGATCCCGCAATTACAGCCGGGCACAAAAGTATGGGTGCACGGCCCGTTTGGGGCATTCACGCACGAGCAGCAGCGAACAAACAAACTGCTCTATATTGTGGGCGGTATTGGTATTACGCCGATTCGCTCGATGATCGAAGATCAAGCCAGGCGAGGTGAATCTGGCAACGCGGTGCTTTTGTACGGTAACCGCACTGCGAATGACACGATTTTTTTGGATGAACTCACCCAACTTGGCAAGCAAATTGCCATGCCTATGTATAATGTCCTAAGTGAGCAAAAAGACTACAAAGGTGAAAAAGGATACATTGATATTGAAAAAATCGAACGGTTAGTACCGGATGTGCGCACGCGAGACGTATTTATTTGTGGCCCGCCACCTATGATGTACGGTCTTATTGATGAACTCAAAAAGGTCGGTATGCCTGCGGCGCAGATACATTACGAGCGGTTTTCGTTGCATAAGGACTAAAGAAACACCCCCGACCATGCCAAAGCGCCGGGGGCGTTTTGTCAACAGGTGTCGAGGGTTACTGTTCTTGCGGGACTCCCCGGAAGGAGACCTCAAACAAGTCGCCGCTGGTCAGTCCAAACGGCTTTCCGGCGCTTGTCCTTTTTGCGTAGCCGGCTGTCCACGCATCGAGCTTTTGCTGGTCGGCAGTGGTCCAGGTCAGGTCGAGCGCTTCACGGTCCGAGTCGTGCATGAAACCTACGAACAACTGCGCGAGCTCGCCAACCGTCTGGTTGTCGATTGTGCTGTCGAGGACATCCATGAGCAGTGCTGGGACTCCGGCGGTGCGGAGTTGAGCATTGTTCATGAGCGGGAGCGTCCGATCAATGTCGGCGCGTTGCAGGTTGAAGGTGTTGAACGGTGCGATGGGCCTGGGGAGACCCGAAACGCGTCCGATCGTACTCATCAGGTCCTGGCCATAACCGACGCCCATATCTCCGGGCGTAAGCAGACCGCACTCATGGTGCGCCCGGCCAATAGCCGCGGCAATCGTCATGGTTGTGGCCCGCATGAGATGCTCGTCGTGAGGCCGGAAGTCCCGGGCCACGCCTGTAGTTGCGACGAACCAGTCGGGCTGGTCCGCAGCGAGAAATCGGCGCCGGTGTGTGGTTGTGATGAGCTCGGTCAGCGACCGCAACGTTGCCTCGTCGCCGTATACGGCGGCCAAGTTGACCTTGAGGATGTCGACCAGATGCTCAAAGAGCGATCGGCCACTCTTTGCAAGTGCTACTTGCAGAGCGTGCACCACCCACGGGTCAAGCAGGAGCTTGGTGGCTCCGGCGAGGAACCCGAGAGTAGTGGGCATGATGTGCCTGTAGGCCATGCGGAGTGAACTCGGTTCGGGGATACCATCGTCGCCAAAGGTGGTGACGAACTGGTCGTCGGGGCGGCCGAAGACCAATCCCAACTTCCTGATTTGTTCTGTGTGCATGCACACTCCTTGGTCGTTGGATCTGCTGGACTAAGCGTGGCCGAAGCCATAGATTATTCAACCATTAAATAGCGCGCACTACAAGCTTAAAAAATCTGCGGATTGCCGACTTCGGATGGTAAAAAACCTTCGGGATGTTTAAAGTCGGCCTGCCATTTATAATCTTTTTGATAACCTAGATCTTTCATGAGTTTTGTCGGCGCATTACGCAGGTGCAGGGGTACGGCGGCGTTGGGGAACTCATTGGCAACCCGGATGGCGCGCCACTTGGCGTCGGCGATGCGGCGTGATTTTTCGCTTTTGGCGAGTGCAGTTGCGCAGTGGTAAAGGGTGTAGCTACATTCCGGCATGCCGATGCGTTCAACTGCTTGGAAAGTGGCAACAGCCAGGGCAAGCGCGCCATTGCCAGCCAGACCAATATCTTCTGAGGCGAACACGATCATTCGCCGTGCGATGAATTTAGGGTCTTCGCCGGCCTCGAGCATACGCGCCAGATAATACAATGCGGCATCAACGTTGCTGCCGCGCATACTTTTAATGAACGCGCTGATGATATTGTAGTGGTTTTCGCCACCTTTATCGTAATCGGGGAGTTGTTTTTGCGCGGCGGTTTTAATGATGGCCGGCGTGATTTTACCTTTGGTAAATCCGGCAGCGAGCTCGAGATTGCCAAGTGCAATCCGCGCATCACCGCCAGATAACTCGGCAAGGATATTGGCGGCTTCTGGTGTGAGGCGTTTTGTCCAGCCTTCTTGAACTGCTGCCCGGTTGATAATTGCGAGCAGGTCGTCCTTGGTGTGCGGTTCAAGCACTAATACTCGGCTGCGCGAAAGCAGGGGACGAATGACCTCGAAACTTGGGTTTTCGGTGGTGGCACCTATAAGCGTAATAAGGCCACTTTCGACATAGGGTAAAAACGCGTCCTGCTGCGCCTTGCTAAAGCGGTGGATTTCGTCTACGAAAAGCACGGTGGCGACTCCGGCCTCTCGATTCACCTTTGCCTGCTTTGCAATAGTGCGCACATCGGCCATGCCAGAGGTGACCGCGCTGACTTCAAAAAAATCAGCCTTCACTTCTTTTGCAATAATCCGCGCCAGTGTTGTCTTGCCACTACCAGGTGGCCCCCACAATATGAGACTTACCGGCCGTTTATTTTTGGCAATCTGGCGCAAAATCTCGCCGCTGCCGAGCAGATGGGTTTGGCCAATGACCTCGTCGAGCGTCTTGGGACGCATCCGTTCAGCAAGTGGCGGCATGTTAGTAGTGGTACGATTCAACCTTAATAGTGCCGACAATGTTATAGATGCTATCGCTTCCGGTGGTAAGTGTGCCTGTTACCTCGGCCCGTTTGCCTGTTGCGATGTCAGTTGGAAATGGGGTGAACTGGAGCGCGTAGTAACGGTTATCGTCAGTGCGAATGCCGTAAGCGCATTCAAGTGTTTGCGGGCCATCAGTATTTTTGTGGGGCAGGCAGACAAATTCTCCAGCAACTGTGGTTTGAACATCCCCTGATGGCGCCTGGGTACGTGCGGCCATCATAATGACCATAACAATGACGGCTGTAGCGAGCAGTGCAATTGTGGCGCACGCTATAAGAAGCGTGGTGCGTTTTGAACGTGGCGTTTCTTGAACTTTAGACATTGACTACTCCTATAAGAGTTGCTTTGTTAAGTTGATGTTTGGTAATCTCGCTTTGTAAGTCCTCGACACGGGTGCTGGGAAGAAGGTCGAGCACACGATCAAGCGCAAAAAGTTCAAAAGTATAATGGTGCTGACCGCTTCCACGAGGTGGTTTGGGCCCAACGTAACCAGGTATACCAGCCGAGGTAATACCTTCCGTCGAGCCGGTTGGTGCGCCACCCTCGAGGATTTCGGTTGTTGCGGGGTCGATATCCCAGACGGTCCAGTGAATATAGTCACCACTGACGCCATCGGGATCATGCATGATAAGGGCGAGACTTTTGGCAGCCTCAGGAACACCCCTAATATCCAGAGGTGGATTCATGTTGCCTTTATATCGTGGCGGTAGTTCATCGTTGTTGTTGAATGCAAAACTCGTTAATTGCATAGGCCCTCCGCTGCTATTATACGTCTAGTAAAAATCATGTTGCCAAAATAAGCAAAGTTATTTATACTGTGCACACTTATGAAACTTTCAGATACCACAACCTACCAGACTACATTAACCCAGGCCCGAGCACATCGGGCCCTTAAAACCAAATTGTCGTATTTTTTACGACCGCATAATTTGACAATGATGCAGTGGGCGATTGTCGGATCGCTGTATGGTGCCGGCGAGACTGGTATGCGAGTATCCGACTTGGCACACCGGCTCGACACGTCGCTAGCTTTTGTAACAACAACACTTAATGTGTTGGAAGCCAAGGCAATTGTGTCCCGTAGTAGTCACGCCCAGGATAACCGCGCAAAAATTGTGCGCCTCACCGAGACTTTTCGCCCCAGCGTTGATTCAATCGAAAAAGAAGTGTCCGAAAAACTCCAGGGTTGGTTGGTGCCGTCAATTGGTAGCGAAAACCTCGAAATTTACGTGAATGTCATTGATAAAATCGCACGCGCCGAGCAGTAACTCCCACCACATTGGCAAACGCCATTGGTCCGGTAAGGCCTTTTTTATTTCTGTTTGGTCTGAATTTGTGGCAGAAATTGGCGTTTGATTTCACACAGCGTCACGTAGCCGTCGGCAATAATTTTTTCTCGGAACCCCTGGTACCTGGTGTGAAGAGGCTCACCCGCTTTAATCTGTAATGCATCTTTGCTAACACCCGCGGTTACGAGTGAGGAGACCAAAAAGTCGCGTGATGCATCGGTGTCGCCGTGTTGGCGATGGGTAATTTGTAGTGACCGGCGGGTTATGTTGATCCCGGATTCCATGCTCACCGCTCCTATCCAAATTTCTGTTTCTTTGCGGATGAATTTCACTAGGAGTTTCTGCCAGAAACTTGCGTGCTCGTGTTCTTTGAGGGCGGTTTTGCCGAGGCGCCAGAAACGCACGTGATGTCGGTGCTGTAAGCTCTCGTCTATTTGGATTTGAAAGGCAAGGTCTTGCTTTTTGCCAAAAATGTAGGTGTTAGAAAATGGTGCACGGGGGTATGGGCGACGAAATAAAACGGCGCCTATCGTTTTAACTGTGCTATGCAGGTTTAACGGGTCGGGCTGAATCCATCCCGCTTTTAGCATAGCCCGCGTAAATTCTTTTTCGTTCTTAGCCAGCACCACGAGGTTTATGGGGTCGAGTGCCCACCCATCTGCGGCGTGCGTGCGGGTTGGTACGTGTGTTGGTTTATGCAGCGCATGATATACCCGCAGCAAGGTAGGTAGGCCTATATAGGCCAGAAACAAATACGTGAGAACAATCGCCACAATTACTGGCGTGCGGTCATCAACAAACGGAAATACAGTAAAGAGCGTAAACCACGACAGCGTGACAATGAGTGTGACAATTAAAAGCCGTTTGCAAACGAGCAAAATATAACGAGACATTTATCTATATTATAGCGTAAGGCCCTCGGTATGCGATATGCTTATGGTATGGACCCCGTAAAGCTTATCGCAGATTACCTCGTGATACCAACTGTACTAGTCGGCTTCGGGGCGCTTTTAATGGTGCCCAAAAAACAGCGCTACCAAACGTGGGGCAGGGCACTCCTGATTGGGTTAGTAGCTTTGCTTTTCGCCAAACTCATCAGCTTGCTTTACCAGGGCGACCGCCCATTTGAAACACTGGGTGTGGAACCGGGTGCGGCCTTTTTGCCCAATCCTGGCTTTCCATCCGATCATGCACTGCTGGTATTTACGGTGGCATGCGTGGTGTGGGTAGCAACTAAAAACGTGGTATTGTCATCGTTATTGTTAGCGGCGGCAATCCTTGTATCGGTTGGTCGGGTTATGGCCTTGGTGCATACGCCCCTCGATGTTATAGCGGGTGGTGTAT
>DATLJN010000084.1:0-4437 GCA_035538835.1 Magnetospirillaceae bacterium | reverse complement strand
GACCAGGAACTGAAGGATTATACAATAAAAATCAATACATTTAAAGGATTGGTATACTGATGCTATGCAGATTACTAAATTCGTTCACTCATGTCTTTTAGTCGAAACTCCTGAACGCGTTGCCTTATTCGATCCAGGCCAGTTTTCTTGGGAGTCAGGGTTATTTGACCCGAATAAACTTGAGCGGCTCGACGATATTTTTATCACCCACGAACATTTTGACCACTGTTGGTTACCGTTTATCCAGGCGCTCATCGCTCGATTCCCACAAGTACGCATCACTGGCCCGCAAGCAGTTGTTACGCAACTAGCCGAGTCAAATATTACGGCAACTGTAATCGCGTCAAAAGGTGTCATGCTCATCGCCACAAACCACGAATCGGTTGCACCACTCGGCGTCGCACCCGAACATATTGGTTTTCACTACCTTGATAAACTCACTCACGCGGGCGACAGCCATCACCTTACCGAAACGCAAGAGGTGTTAGCGCTTGCCGCCACTGCTCCGTGGGGAACATTAATGCGCTGCGCCGAACTGGGCGCTGAGCTTAAGCCAAAAACCATCATTCCCATCCACGACTGGCACTGGAACGATACCGCTCGCGTCCAAGCTTATGATCGGCTCGAAGCGTTCTTTAAACAGCACGACATCACGTTTATAAAGCCAATCGACGGCGAAAAATTTAGCGCATAAACGAACGAAGGCCACGGATATTTCCGTGGCCTGTCCTCGCCCATAGTTAGCGATGCCGGTCTGTCGCGCGCCAAAAAAGTGGCTTGATTGGCGCTAAGCGCATCGTGACCTGAATCTGAATACGACCGCCCAGCACTCGCTCCCAGGGAGCAAGGCTGTAAGCTACCATATCCGCACGCATTTGCTCGTGCCGGCCAATAATGGCATCGCTCGCTAACCAATACTCATTTGTGGCCAAGCGGGCTGCAAACCGCGCGGTGGTAAGATCAACCACGCGCGCGTCGTGGAGCCGCTGTCGGTTAACCTCGGCTTGGCTTGTCCAGCCCAAAGTTTCGTTATCGTTCAAAACTCTGGTCAGGACTACAAGCGCAAGCGCGAGACGGGAAACATTGAGTCGTGCCAGCAGCGATTTCACACCCACCGACACCGTACCAAAGCAGATGCCGGTTTTGGCTGCAATCTCGCCATCGGACAATCCTTCCGCCACCAACAATGCGAGGAGGCGGTCGTGATCATTAAGGACCAATCGTTCACCACGAGGGGACATGGTGGACCTCCTAGGGTAGGACTAACTTGCTATTATATAATAAAAATAAGATAAATAAAACCTTGTTTAATTTTTTGAGCAAGGTTGTTGGCCGCGGGCGAGAGGCCCCCACGGCCAAAACACTACCGAACGACCGCTAATAGATAGAAGCCGACCTGTAGCCGGATGTGACTACCCAGCGCATCGGAAGCCGGGCGAAGCATCTCTCTCACCTTCCGAGTCGTTACGCCGGCCGCGAGTGCCAGCTCATCATGTGTTGCGCCCCAGTTTTCTGGCTTGACCGCTTGGTCAAGCAGTCGCACGACCTCATCGGTAAGCAGGTTACAGCGCTGCAAAAGCTGGTGGTCCAGCTGGGCGCGCTGCAACCAGAGTTGACGATCGTCGTCGGTCAACACGTTGTCGATAATGTGGAACGCCATCACCTCGCGTGTTATCCGGGCCACCGATGTGTGGTTTCGGAGCCACCGCTGAAAGCTGCGAATTACCGACGTAACGGTTGGCAGCGGCAGATCGGTCGCAGCCACAATCTCCCGGTCCGACTCCCCTGACGCCATGCGCACCAGAACCTGTCGGTCCTTTGCACACAGGCCTGCCATAAAATCTTCTGGCACAGTCATTCTCCTCTCATCCGACTGTATGTTTACTATAACAAAAAGCCCCCGAGTGGGAGCTTCTTGCATGTAAGGGAGCTTTTGTTTACATCATGCCCATGCCGCCTGGCATACCGCCACCGGCTGGAGCTAATTCTTCTTTAGGGATTTCTACCACCAGCGCGCCCATCGTCATGGCTGTAGCCGCAATACTGACTGCGTTCATGATAGCTTCTTTGGTGACGCGCGCTGGATCAACGATACCAGCTTTTTTGAGGTCAACCAATGTATCGAGATCATTTACGTCGAACCCATAACCCGTTTTACCATTCTTAAGCACCTCTGGCAATTTTTCGTCGGCGTTGGCGCCAGCGTTGGCCATAAGTTGACGGAATGGCTGGACCAAAGCATTTTTAAGGAGTTGACGACCTGCGGCGTGCGCATCGGTGCCAGTGACTTTAATAAGTTTGCTGAGGTCGACAAAGGTTACACCGCCGCCGGGCACAATTCCTTCGGCCAGTGCAGCTTTCGTTGCTGCAACTGCGTCGTCCACGCGGAACTTGGCTTCCTCGATCTCGACTTCACTGACGCCACCCACTTTAATGACGGCGACTTTGCCGCCGAGGGCTGCGGCGCGTTTTTCGAGCTGTTCCTTATCGTATTCGCTGGTGGCAACGTCGGCCTGCGCCTTGATTTGTTCCATGCGCGCCTTGAGGTCTTTGGCCATACCAGCGCCTTCGATAACCGTGGTTTCATCCTTACCGACAATCACTTTGCGAGCGGAGCCAACCATATCGAGATCAGCGTTTTCAAAGTCGTAACCTTGGTCTTTGCTGATCACCGTTGCGCCTGTGAGTACAGCCAAATCTTGCAAAATTTCTTTGCGGCGATCACCAAAGCTTGGCGCCTTAATAGCAACGGTGTTAAATACACCCTTAAGTTTGTTAAGTACTAACGTGGTCAGCACTTCGCCTTCGACGTCTTCGGCAACAAGCACGAGGTCTTTTTTGCCAGCTTGGGCGAGTTTTTCGAGGAGCGGCAAGAACTGCTGGACGCTACTCACCTTTTCGTCGGTAATCACGATAGCTGGTTTTTCGTACACGGCTTCCATACGCGTCGTATCGGTGGCCATGTAGGCGCTTACAAAGCCGCGGTCCATTGTAAAGCCTTCGACAACTTCGGCTTCCAGCGCAACACCTTGGCCTTCTTCGACTGTTACTACGCCTTCTTTGCCGACTTTACTAATCACATCGGCGATGAGCGTACCAATTTCTTTGTCGCCGGCGCTAATGGTGGCAACTTCGGCCACGCGGGCCTTGTTGCTACCAATGTCTTCGGACATTTTAGAAAGCGCAGTTAACACGTCGCCGCCGGCGCTTTCAACGCCCTTGCGCAGTTCCATTGGGTTGTGGCCAGCCGCGATAAGGCGGTTAGCTTCGGCCAAAATGCTGTAGGTCAACACTGTAACGGTGGTTGTGCCGTCACCAGCGACATCGTTCATTTTGCTTGCGGCTTGTTTGATAAGTTCGGCGCCGACTTTGTAGCCCAAGGTTTCGTCATCTTCTTCGGGGAGATCAACGGCCTTGGCTACGCTCACGCCATCGTGAGTGACTGTCGGGCCGCCGTAACCTTTACCAATGACCACGTTGCGGCCTTTTGGCCCCATAGTTACTTTTACTGCGTCGTATAACGCTTTGGCGCCGCCGAGCACACGCTGGCGAGCGTCATCATCGTAGAAAATCTTTTTTGCCATAGTTATAGAAACTCCTGTTCAAATCTCAATTATGATTTAGTAGCCCGCTCTGCACATTAGTCCTTCCAAGTGTGCATTTCGCTCCGGGAAGGGATACCTTCTCGGGCTGCATTACGCTGGACCCACTTGGAAGGGCTAATGTGCGCGCTACCTGGCGCCTATTTTAGAGCCAGGACCCCTTCAAAATTATTTAGTCAGAATCGCGAGTACGTCTTCTTCTTTAAGAATCAGATACTCTTCCCCACCAGTCTTCAGTTCGGTCGGCGCGTATTCCTTGTACACGATACGGTCGCCAACTTTTACTTCTTTCACATCCTTGCCCACCGCGCTTACTACAGCCACCACGGGCTTTTCTTTAGCGCCATCAGGCAAATATAAGCCAGAGGCTGTTTTTGTTTCGGCAGCTTCGCGTTGGGCCACAATACGGTCGCCAAGCGGTTTGAGTTTAGAACTCATGGTAATAACCTCCAAAAATTATCGTACTCTTACTATAGCCAAATTAGCAGTCTTAATGCAAGAGTGCTAAAATAATTTCGCAGTCCGACTGAAGGGATAACAGATGACCACGACGAGTCGAAAAGTGATGCTGTGGGCGGTTTGGTGTCTCATGCGTCCCTTCTTCCGCTTTCGAGTCGAAGGCCGGGAGAATATCCCAGCAAGCAACGCCTTGTTCGCCGCGAACCATACGTCGCTTGCGGACTCGGTACTCTTGTGGCTGGCTACTGGGCGTGACCTTGGCTTTTTAGCCACCGCCGGGCTTTACCGTATCCCCATTCTCAGGTGGGTGTTACGGCTTGCACGCTGCATTCCTGTTGACCGTCACGCCTTTGGCCGACAGGGCGCACATGATGGT
>DATLJN010000083.1:0-8756 GCA_035538835.1 Magnetospirillaceae bacterium | reverse complement strand
CAGCACAAATGTGCCAAATAATTCCGCCATCAATGCGCCAAGTACTAACTCGCCGCCTACTCCTGTTTGGTCTGCACCCTGACTTGCAGAGCTATTTTGTTTTATTACTTTGGTCTTCGCCATAAAAATACCCTCCTTGTTTGGCGCTAGTATATCATGCACATAGCATCAAAAAGTAGCGGCGGCTGTGGTACACTGGGTTTCGATATGGCATTATTTTTAAACCAAAACGAACGGCGCACGCAGCTTCAAGAAAAAATTGCTGCCGAACTGAGCGACCGTATTAAAAATAAAAACCCGGATAAGCCGGCTGATGTAGGTTCAGGAATACTCGAAGATTCACAAGAAGCCAGTGGTCGTTCACTTATTTGGGTCGGCGTTATCACTGCCGCGGTGATTGCTTTGGTGGTGTTTGTATTATTTATATTTAATGGGGTATAAAGCGATGTGCCGTGTACGGCGGCACGCGCGGCGGGGAGAATCATTTTCTCCCCGCCCGTCTTTTAGCGAGTCAGATTTCGAGACAGGGATCCAGCGACCGTTTGTTGTAACCCTTGAGGAACCACACCCCGCGATCGTTGGTAAAGTAGGCCTGGACTTCGTTCACAACCTGTCTTTCGATCATATGCCAAAGGTTGTTGTGGAGATATCCGAGCCAGGCACCAGTCACACAAGCGGCGAAGCCTTCGATGTTCGAGCGTTGCTCTGCCTTGATGGCAGTGAGTTGCTCGACCACAAGGGCCAAAAGCATGTGGTGCCCGAACTGCGCCTCGAAGGTCATTGCTAGTGAATGACTAACATACAGGACGCTGCCGTTTTTGCAGAAGTCGACGAAATCGTGTATTGGGTCGAAGTAGGTCTGGGAGGGGTTGCTGAGTGCGCAATCGGCACGAGTCACTTCTTTTGCCACAGTGATGCGGGGGAAATTAGTCTGACTTGCCCTGCCATGGCTGTAGCTTGCGAGGATTCGCCAGACTTCATCCAGACTGATGCGGGCGGCGTTCGCAAATGCCTGCGGATTGCCGGTCCACGGGGCTAGGCGGTGGGTGGGGATTGGATCTGTGGTTCGGCTGTTGGCTGAAGCGGCGCTTATCAGTGCGGGGGAGAAGGCCATGAGGACCACAATCCCAGCAATAATTAAGAGGGTGCCGAAATAACCGGCATAATTCCGCATCAGCTTGCGTCCGGACCACCAGAGGGTAGGACCCATGACATCTCCGGTGATAGGTTCTTGCTTTGACGAATGTCGCCGTACTCTTTTAAAATCCCATATTATCCCAGATAAGTCAATTAGCATAGATACTAAAACCACAAACAATACCAGGGCTCCTAACCGGGCTGTTCTTCCCGAATTTGAATGAAGGCGCTTTTGCGCCGAACGTACCCAGAAGGAACCCTGGTACTGTTTGTGTTTTAGGAGGCTGCCTCTAGGCTTTTGAGGCGCAAACAGGTATAGTAAAACCAAGTTATGAACCAGCATATCGCCCACGCGGCCACCATGCTAAAAACAAAGTTTGAAGCGCTCGAAAATAAGCGTGATATCTTAAAAGCCCCAGAGCTGCGCGAGCTGTATGGACGCATTAAAGATGTACCCGCCGACGAACGTGCGGCATTTGGCCAGGCAGTTAACGAACTAAAAGAAGAAATTGAGGCGCTGGTTGCTGGCCACGAGGCAGCAGCTGAAAGCGCGGCAGTCACACCAATCGACGTAACTGCGCCATTCGATGTTAATGTTGCGCCGGCGGATCGCCCTAAATTATTACCTACTGAACACGGCAGTCGACACCCCCTAAGCACAGAGCGCCAAGTTGTCGCCGATATTTTTGCGCGCATGGGTTACAAAGTGCTTGATTCGCGCCAAATCGACGACGATTACCACATGTTCGGCTCGCTCAACTTCCCGGAAGGCCACCCAGCCCGCGACGATTACGACACATTTGTCACCGAAGAAGGCCTGATTGCTCCGGCGCACACCAGCACCATGCAAAACCGCGTACTCAAAGCCGGCACGCCACCAATCGCCACAGTGGTAATTGGCCGCGTCTTCCGCAATGAAGACCTCGATCCTAAGCACGAACACACCCTTAACCAAATCGAGGGTGTGTATGTTGGCAAAGGCGTAAATGTTGGTCATTTGCTCGCAACGCTGCAAAGTTTTTTGCAGTCATACTATAAAACAGATATTAATTTTCGGATTCAACCAGCATACTTCCCGTTTGTTGAGCCTGGATTTGAATTTGCCATTAGCTGTCCGTTTTGCGACCAAAAAGGCTGCGCAACCTGCAAATACGAAGGTTGGATTGAGCTACTTGGCTGCGGCATGATCCACCCCAATGTGCTATTAGAAGGTGGTATCGACCCCAAAGAATATACTGGTTTTGCTTGGGGTCTCGGCCTTGACCGTCTGGCCATGATGAAACACGATATCGAAGACATCCGACACTTTCAAAGCGGTAAACTTGATTTCTTAAGGCAGTTCAAAGTATGAAAGTTTCTGTAAATGTAATGAAGCGTTATTCAGACAAAGAGCAGTGGAAACTGCCTTTGGCTGCGTTGGTAGATAAAATTGGCGCCCAGCTTGGGGCGGTCGAAGAAGTGGTTGATTTGAGCCACAAATATGACGGCGTATTCGTGGCCGACATTGTGACCGCCCGTGAGCACCCCCGTGCCGATAAGCTTGGCGTGTATGCGCTGAACATCGGCGCCGAAGTAGTACAAGTAATTGCCGGTGATAAGTTGCTAAATGTTGGTGACAAAGTTGGTTGGATTCAGCCCGGCGCAACCACACCAGCAACCTGGGGAACCGTCGAGCCATTTATTATTGGCGCCCGCGAAATGCGTGGCGAAGTGAGCCACGGTATGTTGGGTTCGGGCAAGGAGCTTGGCCTAAGCGACGACCACACCCGTGTGCAGGTACTAGATACCGACGCGCCAGCAGGCACTCCGTTTGCCGATGTTTACGATTTTGCTGGTGACGCCATAATTGATATAGAAAATAAAATGTTCACACACCGGCCAGATGGTTTTGGACAGCTTGGGGTTGCCCGCGAAATTGCTGGAATCCAGGGGTTGTCGTTTGCAAGCCCCGATTGGTATAGCGCCGACGCGCAGCTGCCAGAAGCTCAATCACCGCTGACGATTCATATCAAAAATGAGATTCCAAAGTTGGTACCGCGCTTTACGGCGCTCGTTATTGATGGGATAAAAATTAGCTCCAGTCCTTTATGGTTACAAGCGACGCTTTCAAAACTTGGAATTCGTCCGATTAATACCGTTGTTGATATCACAAATTACTACATGGTACTTACTGGCCAACCGCTGCACGCTTACGACTATAATAAAGTTAAAACCATTGCTGGCAGCGCGGCACTCACGGTTCGTCACCCCAAGCAGGGCGAAAAAATCACCCTACTAAGTGGCAAAGAAATCACTCCACACCCCGATACTATGATGGTTGCAGCTGGTGACACACTACTATGTGTTGGCGGTATGATTGGCGGCGCGAACAGCGAAGTTGACGCCACCACCACGGCGATTATCCTCGAAGCTGCCAGTTGGGATATGTTTTCGATTCGCCGCACTAGCATGCATCACGGTATTTTTACCGACGCGGTGACGCGATTTAGCAAAGGCCAAAGTCCGTTGCAAAATGTGGCCGTATTGGCTAAAGCTGCCCCGGATATTATCGAGCTGGCCGGTGGTGCATTTGGCCACAGTGCCGACGTGATGCATCTGCCAGACGGTACGCTGGAACGCGCAAGTGTACACCCGCCCGTTGTGCTGACGCAAGATTTTGTGAATAGCCGGCTTGGCAGTAAGCTACATACTGCCGATATTGCAACGCTGCTTCGCAATGTTGAGTTTAGGGTGGAAGAGCACGGTACCGAACTCGTTGTAACGCCACCATTTTGGCGCACCGATGTTGCGATCCCCGAAGATGTCATCGAAGAAGTAGGCCGACTGTGTGGTTATGATCAACTCACGCATAATCTGCCGCTGCGCGAAACAATCGCGGTAAGCCAACCGCGCCTCGATGGTCTTAAAAATCGTGTTCGTGATATATTATCGCGCGCTGGCGCCAACGAGCTACAAACCTATAGTTTTGTGCCGGCCCGCCTGCTACAAGTTGCCGGGCAAGATAAAGCCAGCGCGTTTGCTATTCGAAATGCACTCAGCCCAGAGCTACAGCACTACCGTCTGAGCCTCACGCCAAGCTTACTGGAAAAGGTGCATCCAAATATTAAGGCTGGCTACAAACAGTTCGGCTTATTCGAGATTAACAAAATTCATATCAAGGATGACGTTGCAGTTGATTGCGATGGTCTGCCGCGCGAATACCAAACCATTGCCTTTGTGTTTGCTAGTCAAGACGCACTTGCTGGCGCATCCTACTACCACGCTAAACATTACTTGGGTTATATGCTTGGTACTCTGGGTATCCCGTACACAATTGTGCCCGCCGATACCACCCCTGGTTTTGCTGTTGGTCGCCAAGTTTTTGCGCCATTCGAGCCAAAACGAAGCGGGTTTGTGTATGTCGGTGATGGCGAGTTTGCTGGATTTGTGGGCGAATATCGAGCGTCGGTGGCTAAGGCGCTTAAATTGCCAGCGGTAACAGCCGGATTCGAGATTGATATCGAGCGGCTACTTAAGTATCAAAAAATCACCCAGTACAAACCTCTTCTTAAATTTCCGCAAACCGAACAAGATGTCTGTTTAAGAGTAGCCAAGGCGGTTAACTTTGCAGACCTTCAAAAGCTGATCGAAGACGCGTTTATAGGCGACAAGCGATTACGGTTGACGGTTGAGCCGCTCGACATATACGAACGCCCGGGCGACACCGACCACAAGCAAATTACCTTTAGACTCACCTTGCAACACCATGACCGCACGCTTACGACTACCGAAACAAACGACATGCTCGATACAATGGTGCAAAAAGTGAACGCCGTTACGCCTGCCGAACGAATTTAGTCTTGCATCACCAAAATGTGCCATATAGAAGCGCCCCCACAGGTGTGCTCCGTTGAGCATGCCTGTGAGGGCGTTGTACTACTTCGTCGCCACGAGCCATCCGTCGTAGTCCCAGCCGGGCTTCAGTATGATGTTGAGCATCTCGTCGCTGCCCGTGAGGACAGCGAGGAATGTGCCGTAGTCGACATCCGCGACCAACTTCACAACCGCATCGCGGAGGTTATCCGTCGATTCTACCAGGACTGCCATCGTGCCTGCCGGGGTGGGGAGTTGCATGATTCCTCCGGGGTGAGTCTATTCAGGACAGGATTCAATGATTTTTTACATTAAAAAGTTACCTTTGTCAAGTTTCGCCAAATCCGACACAGGGGTATAATAAAACGCATTGCCTAACCACAGGAGCACCATGCAATCCACCAAAAAGTCTACCCGCATTATTATCTGGGTCATCGCTATCGCTATGGCTGGCGGCTTTATCGGTTCATCGTTTTTGATGATCTTTAATAACAACGCCGCAACTGATCAAACAAATCAAACTACTAACCCTACACCGACTGGTCAACCCGACCCGAATGCGTTTAAAGTTGAAGGGCCCGTCGGCCAGCTCGGGATTACCGATATTAAAGTTGGCACTGGGGCAGTCGCACAGGTTGGCGATTCGATTACTGTGCATTATAAAGGTACGTTGGCGCAAACCGGCATTAAGTTCGACAGCAGTTACGACCGCGGCGAGCCGATTACGCTGGCACTACAAGCCCCAAGTGCAACGCAGCCGGGCGTTATTCGTGGCTGGGTAACAGGGATTGATGGCATGAAGGTTGGCGGCAAGCGCCGGTTGGTTATTCCGGCAAGTTTGGCTTACGGCGACGAAGCCCAAGAGACTATTCCTGCCAACTCCGACCTCGTGTTTGAAGTTGAACTACTTAATGTCGCTCCGCCCGCCCCAACAAGCGATTTATAGTCAAAAAGTACAACATGTAGCGTATTGCATTAGCACTTTGGCGCTATATATACTAGGGAGAGTCTCACGGAGGGGATTATGAAAAAAACAATAACAATCTACACAACTACCACCTGCGCCTACTGCGACATGGTCAAAAAATGGCTCGGCAGCAAGGGCCTGAGCTACAAGGTAATTAACATGGACGAAGAACCGGCCGAAGTCCGGCAAAAGGTTATCGAAATGAGCGGCGCGATGACGGTACCGGTAACAGTCGTCGAAGAAGAAGTCGAAGCAGGTGTGGAACCCAGCTTTCGGGATATTACCGTTGGCTGGAATCCAGCAAAACTCGGCTCTGCGGTGCGCGATATGGTGGCGGCATAATGGCCGAACCCGAAAAGCATGATGTAATTATTGTTGGCGCTGGCCCGTCGGCGCTGGCTGCGGCAGTGTATACCACACGCGAAGATATTGGGACGGTACTTTTTGAAAAGGGTGTGATCGGTGGTTTGGCCGCTGTGACTGATTGGGTTGATAACTATCCAGGCTTTGTAAAAGGTATTAGCGGGCTGGATCTTGCCAACCAGCTGCAAGGCCAAGCCGAGCGGTTTGGTGCAGATATTAGGCTTGGTGAAGTTACAGAAATAACCGATGAAGGCGCTTACAAACGCCTCGAAACAACAGAGGGCACACTGCGTGCTCGTACCGTACTGATTGCTACCGGCTCTGACTACAAAAAACTGGGCGTGCCCGGTGAACAAGAGTTTTACGGCCGCGGCGTTCATTACTGCGCTACCTGCGACGGCGCGTTTTACCGCGATAAAAAGTTAGTCGTGGTCGGCGGCGGTAATTCGGCTGTGCAGGAAGCGTTATTCTTACTTAAATTTGCTACACACATAGATTTATTAGTACGCAGCGAAGTGAAAGCCTCCGAAATTTTACAGCACGAACTCGACAAACGAGTAAAAGAAGGCAAAATAACTATTCATTTAGGGGTGACTCCCGATGCGATTGTTGGGCAGGATAAAAAAGTTACCCATGTTGCCGCAACGCAGAATGGCAAAAAAATAGAGTTCCCAACTGACGGCATATTTGTGTTTATTGGGCTGCTGCCGAACACAGGGTTTCTAAAAGGCTCCCAGATTAAACTTGACGAACGTGGTTTTGTAATGACAGGCCAAGATTTGCAAACTAATATGCCTGGCGTGTTTTGTAGTGGCGATGTCCGCAGCGGCGCAACTATGCAAATTGCCAGCGCTGTCGGCGAGGGCGCAACTGCGGCGCTAAAAATCCGCGAATATATTGAGATGCAAGATCGACACCAAGTAACCCCCATGTCGGAGATAGTTTAGTCTCGGAACGTTTGTAGCAAATCGGGTCGATCGGTCACAATACGGTCGACACCGCGGGCGGTGAGGCGTTCTGCATCGCGCGGTTTGTTAATGGTATATACCAAAACGGTTAAACCACGCACTTTAGCCTGTTCAATTGCATGCTGCGGTAACCGTTTGCGCCAAAAACCCACGGCACTCAGGCGTAGCGCCCGTAATTTCAAAAAGGCGAGCGGTTTTGTACCATGCAATAAGCATAGGGGGATATGGTCGTTAAGGCGGTGGATCTCGCGTAGACGTTCTGGCTTAAACGACGAAACTAAAAAGCGCTCATAGTTAGCGCCAGCTTTAACCATCCGTTCAATATGATCGACAACAGCCGGGGCACAGCCCTTACTTTTAATCTCGACGTTAATTTTTGCCTTGGCGCCAATCGCTTTGAAGGCTTCGGTGAGTGTAGTAATTGGTTGGCCGCGATATGTTTTTGCCTTGGCAAGCTTTGTATATTTAGTGCGACTCACGATGCGTGGCCACGGGCTGACCCGCAGTGTATTGGTGTCGTGTGAAAGCACTACAATACCATCTTTTGTACCACGCACGTCAAATTCTATCCAATCGACCCCAGCTTGTAAGCCAGCCAAAATACCGGCCTTCGTATTCATGGGCGCGAGGCCGCGTGCGCCGCGGTGTCCAATAAGTTGCATGATTGCCTCGTATTATACAGCCTGAACGCCCATCACGCGAGCACTCCTTTGACTTTTGTTACAGCAAAGAGCCGCGTGGTACACTAGTGTTGGTAAATAAAGGATTGTATGGCTGATTTTAACCAAGTGCTAACCCCTGGCGCAATTGACGACGACTTGCTCAATACTGTTGTTGAGATTCCGCAAGGTTCGTTTTTAAAAATTGAATGGGACCGCAAGCGAGCGGCATTTATGCTCGATCGTGTCGAACCAAGTGTATTCGCAAAACCGTGCAGTTATGGGTTTATTCCACAAACGCTGGACGAAGACGGTGACGAACTCGATACCCTTGTTGTATGCGACGAGCCAATCCCGACTGGCGTGTGGCTCGAAGCTCGCATAATTGGCATTATGAACTTCGAGGACGACGGCGAAATGGACCACAAAGTTGTGGTTGTGCCCGCTGACGACCGCAATACCGGCGATCGTATCAAAAATCTTGATGACCTTGGCGACCGTTGGAAACAAATGGTTGAGTTCCATTTTAACCATTACAAGGATCTTAAAAAACCTGGCACGACTAAAGTGACCGGTTGGGGCGACGTAAAGCACGCCAAAAAAATCATTAAAGAATGTATCGAACGGTACGACACACAAAAGTAGCGCAGAATCAAAAAACCGTCCGGTAAGGGCGGTTTTTTGGTGACAATGGCGACCGGAAGCAGGTTCCGGTCGCCATCTTGTTGTGTCTAGTCGGCAGCGAGGGTGTTCAGGGCATCGGCAATCGAAGGCGTGTGGTGCAGAAGACTCCAGTCTTCACCGGGGTCC
>DATLJN010000082.1:0-4489 GCA_035538835.1 Magnetospirillaceae bacterium | reverse complement strand
TACGCGGCGGCATCAGCATCAAGCCAATCGGCAACCAAGGCGCCAAGCACATCGCCGCGGTGAAACATGCCGGTCTCGTCAATCATAAATGGTCGGTCGGAATCGCCGTCGCTGGAGACAATCGCAAAGACATCGGGATGTTGCTCGGCGATCACTTTAAAGTATGCACGATCATCTGGCGTAACGTTCTCGGAGTCAACTGGCACAAACGCTTCCGAACGACCCACAGACACAACGGTCGCGCCCATATCCGTTAAAAGCTGCGCCAACATATCGCGGCCAACCGACGAATGATCGTAACAGACCACCTTTTTACCGGCAAGTGTTGTGCCGCCGAACACACCAACAAAGCGGCGCATAAAATGCTGCCGTGCGGCTGGGTCTTCGGCGGGAAGTTCCCGGGGCTGAGTCAACATGCCCTCGGGGGTGAACTGTTCTGCAGGCAAAGCATACAAGGTGGCACGGGCTTGAGTTACTGCCTGGCGAATCACTAACTCATCTTCTTTTAATACTTCACCGCCCAGTTTGTAAAACTTAATGCCATTACGATCGTCGGGCACGTGGCTACCCGTTACCATAACGCAGGGCGCCTTTTGGGACATAGCATAGCTGGCAAGCGCTGGTGTGGGGATTAAACCGCAGTTTACAGTTCGGAAGCCGCTGTCGACAATCGCCTTATCCACCGCCCGCAGCATCCGCACGCTGCTACGACGCAGATCTGCCGCCACAAACACTTTACTGCCGGGCTTTAAGGCGTCAGTCTGCGATGTAAAGGCTAAAAAACCGAGGGTATTTATGTAACATTCCAGATCCGTCATATCTTTCACTAAGCCGCGTAGACCAGATGTACCAAACTGCAGCTCAACCGGCTTGTACGATAGAGATTCGCGTATCGTTGCCATGTATCCTCCTGTGGTTGGTTATTTCGCTTCGATAACGTCAACAATCTGTTTTGTAAATGTCGTGAGTTCTTCTTGTGTCTCTCCTTCGGCGTTCAGGCGCACCACTGGTTCGGTGTTGCTGACACGCAAGTTGAACCACTTTGTCGGATAGCTGACGGTGAGCCCATCAAGATTATCTTGCTTGCCATCTTTAAACGCTTCGCTCAGGCGCGCGAGCACCGCCTTGGCGTCGTCAACTTCAAAGTTCATTTCGCGGTCCATAGCGTAAATGTGGTACGCATCGACAAGTTCGCTGAGTTTTTTGCCGCTGTCGCTGAGGGCCTGCATAGCGACAAGCGCGGTGATCATGCCGCTGTCGGCGTCAAAGTTTTCGGTAAAAAAGAAATGCCCGGTGGTTTCGCCACCAAATGGTGCGCCGAGTTCGCGCAGCTTGGCGCCAATGTACACGCGACCAGCTTTGGTGCGTACCGGCGAACCGCCCCATCTTTTGATGAGTTCAGTGGTCGAGCGGCTGGTGCGGACCTCGTGCACAATCTGTGCACCCGGATATTTTTGCAAATAATAATGCGCCACGATTGTCATGAGATCGCTGCCCAAAACCGGCCGGCCTTTGTCATCGACAAATCCAGCACGGTCGCCATCACCATCAAAAGCAATACCAAAATCCAAGCCGCCATCCTTCACTTTTTTTATAAGATCGAGCAGGTTTTCGAGGTTTTGTGGATTTGCCTCGTGGTTCGGGAAGGTGCCATCCGGCTCAAAATACATCTCATCCACTTTAAGCGGCAGTTTTGGCAAAATATGCGGCAAAATCGCACCGGCCATGCCATTACCGGCGTCGATGGCGATGTGAAACGGTTTGAGTTCTGTCACAAAGCCCAGGCAATGTGTTACCCAATCTTGGGTGATATCACGCTTTTCGGTCGTCCCTTTTGTAGTGGCTGCCGGCTTAAAGGTTTGGTTGGCAACCGCGTCGCGGATTTTATCGAGGCCGGAATCCAAGCCAACCGGCGTTACCTTATCGCGGTACAGTTTAATGCCATTATATTCGCCAGGATTGTGACTCGCCGTTACCACTGCGCCACCAGCCAAATCCCATTTGCCAACCGCAAAATAAATCATGTCACTGGTAACGCGGCCTATGTCCAGAACGTCCCGTCCCTGTTGGCGTAACCCGTCCATCAACTGCGACGCCAGCTGCGCAGAATCTGCGCGCATATCGTAGCCGACCGCTACCGTACCTTCTGTCGGCAAATAATCCGCAAAGGCGATCCCGATATGTTTGACAATTTCATCGTTTAATTCAGAACCTACTTTGCCGCGGACATCGTAGGCCTTAAAAATAGCCGTATTCATTCAAATTCCCTCCTCAAACAAGTTTGTGCGAGCTTTTATTATATCATCCGCTTCGCCCGCATCGGAACTTTCTGCTACGCTATACCTATGGAATGGCACAAAGGTATACCCGATGCAGACTGGGATAAAGCATTGTTCCAAAACGGCGGACACTTTTTACAAAGTAGCCACTGGGCGGCGTTCCAGACGGCGCTCGATCACCCTGTGTTTTATGCGCATGGTACAGATTGGCGATGTTTGGCGATCCTAGAAAAATCGCGCACTGGGCGGCGTTTATATTGCCCGTATGGTCCCACCGCACAGACAGCCAAAGCACTCAACAATGCGTTTAAAGCCTTACATCTACTTGCCCGACAACACCGGGCGATGTTCGTGCGCGTCGAACCAATATTGCCAGCGGTACGAGTTGGTCTTGCCTCAGCGGGACTAAAACCGGCACTTAAAGATATTCAGCCGGCGCAAACATGGGTGCAGCGCCTCACCAAAAGTGTCGATGAATTACTGGCTGATTTTACGCCAACCAACCGCAATCTCTACCGCAATGCAGCCAAAAAGGGATTAACATTTCGCGCCAGCAGCGACCCGACAGATATCACCATCTTTCTTAAGATGATCCACGACGTCGCCGCCAACACTGGCATGCAACCACACAGCGACAATTACTACCGGACGATGGCCAAAGTGCTCCTGCCGAGGAACGCCGCTCATCTCTATATAGCCGACCACCATGATAAGCCTGTCGGCGCCGCTATTGTATTCGACAGCCCCACCACCCGGTATTACGCCCATGCCGGTAATTTAATAACCGCGCGCAAACTGCACCCCGGTTCACCACTGCTCGCCACCATGATGTTTGATGCAAAAAAACGCAAGCAAACGACTTTTGATTTTGTCGGGGTCGCCCCAATGGGCCAAGATAACCACCCCTGGAGTGGCTTCAGCCAGTTCAAAAAATCATTCGGCGGCGAGTATCTTGCCTACCGCGGCACCTGGGAACTCCCCGCTCATCCGTTGTACCGCTTATATCGCGGCGTGTATCAGGCCCACAAGCAATTACGCCTCAAATAAATCATTGATGATCTTAAGGTCACTCCACGGGAGGTGCTCGCTCCCCAGCTGGCGATATGGTCGTAGCGTCGAAGCCGCAACCAGCACCACATCGCCGCGTCTGGCAATGCTAACCGTCTTTTCTATGGCAGTTTTCCGGTCTTCTACTTCTTCGGTTTTAGCCTCGCCACCAGCAGCTGTTATGCCTTGCCAGATATGTTCCCGAATCTGTTTTGGACTCTGGTGACTCGTGTATTCGCCGTCGGTGACAATAATGCGATCTGCCTGCGCAACCAATAGATCACCAATAGCCGGCAACCAGGCTGGTCGCACACCCTGCGGCGCACCATACACGACAATTAAGCGATTTTTACTAAAATGTTTAGCCACCTCGAGTATCTCCATCAGTCCCTCAGGGGTGAGAGCTGAGTCAACGAGCACCATGTAGGGCCGAGCTATGGGCACCACCTGCAATTGTGATGCGATCGCCTCCCCTGTTCGACACCCCCGTTCGATGGCCTCGACAGGCACATGCAGCACATATCCAGCTGCAGCGGCGGCGGCCATGTTGTATGCAGCCTGTTTGCCGGCTTGCTCGGTCACAAGGGTCAGCGGTGTTTGATGATCAATGACGAGCGACACCTGACTGCCCAGCGCATGCAAACGTACTTGTTCCATTCGGCACTCGGCCCGGCGATGCACCCCAAAAGAGATGGCACCATCTTGGCCGCGCAGCCAGTCCAGCCCCTCGGCAACAGGATCATCGCGGTTATATACTACAAATTGGGGGCGACGCGCCAGCAAACCATTAAGTCTTGCCAGTCCCGCAGCGGCAGCCGTCTGATCTACGTAGTTATCTCCACAACGCCTTATGATTAACATGTGAATCCCTATGCCTGCAAACTGATGGTCAGGCAAATCAGATGGAATCTCGATTAAGGCATAGGTGCAGCCAGCGCGCTTCATCTGGGCGAGTAGAGCCTGCACGCGGTTTGAGTCGCTAACCACCTCTGCCTTATCGCTGCCTTGCACCCGTTCCCCCGCGATTTCGATAAATTGGCCGGTGAGCACTCCAACCCTTTCGCCGGCCGCGCGCAAAATCGCTGAGAGATACGCCACGGTACCCACCGCTCCATCCTGTCCAAACACAAGTACCACCTTTAATCGCTTCGATGGCTGCCCGT
>DATLJN010000081.1:0-4401 GCA_035538835.1 Magnetospirillaceae bacterium | reverse complement strand
GCTAGCCGCCGGGTTTGTTCGCGTTGCATATCGTATTCGTAGATTAAACCTAAACACGCCTCGAGATTAGCCAAGGCCCGGCCGGCACGGTTTGTCGCCAGATACAGGCCGCCGAGATGCATGAGCGCCGTCATTTCGTAAAACGGGTGGCCTACTTTGCGGATAAGATCAAGGCCTTCGATAATCGGCGCCTCGGCTTGATCGAACTTTTGCATATGTGTATATAGCAGGCCGACTTTAGCAAGGGACATGCCAAGCTCGGCGCCGCGCTCGGTTTGCAGTTCGGCCACGCTTTTGCGTAGATGTTTCTCGGCGTCTGCGAAACGATCGTGATATTCAAACATAACGCCAATATCACGCTCGACACGGCCGGAGCCAAACATATCGCCGGCAGTTTTGTAATCGCTCATCGCCAATTCGTACGCTGGCAGTGCCTTCTCTAAATCATTTTCGATCTTGTAACTCACGCCGATCATATGCTGGCAACCGGCAGCCTTCACCAAGTCGCCAGCCGCCACATATGCAGTTTTGGCCGTTCATACAGGGTAACAGCCTCGTAGCCTTTACCGGTGTTACGGAGGTACGTCGCCTGTTCTTCGAGTGTTTTTGCCTTCATTACCCCTAGTATAACCTCTCTCATACCCACGATCGAGAGTGTAATTTTATAGACCCAGTAAAGCTGAGCTACTTAAGATTTTGCTGATACATACTGAGACAGCGGCAACCATTTCAAAGAGAGTAAACGGTGTGAATAAAACGGCAGCCGAGCTTTGTGGACTCGGCTTCATCTGTTAGAAAACATGAAATAATTTCTGGTGCACCTCATCGGGGGTCTTTCACACATTGATCATGAGACCAGGACATTAATCAACTTTGCAGACATTAGAGAGAAACGTTAAGCATCAAAGAGATGGCAACACACAGCCCTCCGCCCAACAGCACAGCTCCAACTATACGGTCACCCCACTCACCCAACCAAGATAGCTTCGTATTAGGGACATTTTCATTTTTCGCTACGTGCTCTAGCACTTTTGAAGCGCCCGAATCTTCAGGGTCACGGATAACCTCTCTCGCCGGGTTGACAACCTTGAAGTAGTAAGCTGCTTCATCAGCTAAGAAAGTTTTTAAGTACTTACTTAGAATGTGCCTCGATATGAAGGCAACAATTACGCTTATTAGCGTTAGGGCCGCCCCAACATACATCAAAGTTGGTGTCTTCACTAAAGCAGGCTCAACGGTTATGATCGTCAAAGTACCGCCCAATATTGCCAGGCCCGTCTGTGAATAGTCCCTCAGCAAGCTATTGCGCTGTTGTGAAGTACTTACAGCTAATCTTGTGCGCGCCCCATTATATTCACTTGTTAACCGAATTACATCACGAGCTTCGTCGACTGTAAAATTTCCCATATAGCATACATTCTGGGCCTTTCTGAAAAATTATTCAAGCCCACTTTGCACCACCGCCCTCTCCGCCCACGTGGCCGTCTCACCACTGGATAACTCACGGTTCAGCAATACCCAATCAGTGCAGGCCACATTCTTGCCCGGCAATCGCCACCAGGTCGCCTTGCCACTGCGGACGAGTTGTGCACCTTCGTCTCCCTCCAGCTGGCAGACGACTGAGCCGCGGAAGAAGACAACCACCGGTTTACCGCGGAGTATGAGTGCTTCATAGCCAAAGCGCTCGCCAAGCAGAATACTTGGCTCGAGCTTATGAACACGCGAGATCACGCGTTCTTTTCGCTGCTCGTCATCCAGCCGCATTCTTGCCACCTCAATGCAGGCTTGGGCCACCAACCGTATGCTCGGATGCCGTGGTTCACAGGCAGGTGAAGCTAATAGCTTGGTCATAAAATCTCCTTTGTGATTACAAACTTGTTGTATCAAGTTTGCACTGCAAAGATTAGTGACCTAATCGGATGCAAACCATTTTCATAGAGAGAAAATGGTGTGAATAAAACAGCAGCCGAGCTTTCGCAGCTCGGCTTCATCTGTTAGAAAACATGAAATAATTTCTGGTGCGCGAGAGAGGACTCGAACCTCCACACCTTACGGCACTAGCTCCTAAGGCTAGCGTGTCTACCAATTCCACCACTCGCGCGCGAATATAAACAGTATACTATAAAACTTTGCAGACGACCGGTTACAGGAGGAGTAACCGGTCGTTGCATCTCATCCTAATGGATCACATAGCGATTCAGCGAGACCCGCGCCCACGACTGCTGCCCGGATAAAGGGGAGGCTATGAGCGCCAACCTCTTTTGTTCCGGCCAGCTCCGTGATCAATGCAGTGATCGCCGATTCCCCCATGTACACACCGCGTTTTTGCATAACTCCCGGCGCGTTCGTCAGGGAATCCAGCGTGAACATGAAACTTGCGGGCGTCTGCCCTGCGGTGGCCATAAGTTCAAACCGCAGCCGCCAACTTTTGTCGTGGGGTTCGCCCGCCCACAAAAACCGGCCTTGGCGCGACAGACGCTCGCCGAACCACCCACTCGGATTAGCTAGGACGTGTCCTCTTAACACTACAGGGGTACCCCCGGGGTAACTGAGTGCCGTGGCGATGGCCGCAACTGTTGGAGCCATGTCTTCGGCGCTCTGGCCCTCAAACTCAGACCACAGCAGCTTGAGCGCTTCGAGCACTTCCAACTGGTTGAGCGATATTTTGGCGATCGAATACAGACGTTCGTATTGCTCGTCGGCCAACTTGTCTAGCTTGATTTGGTGGCAAGTGGCGGTTTCTTGTAGCGCATCGCGCCGCGCGAGCAGGCCAGCAATCTGCTTGTCGAGCTCGACAAGTTGTTGCCGATGGCCCACGCCCAACATCACGAGCGACTTGTGAGCGACACACGCATCCCGCGCGAATATCATGGGGTCGCCGTTCCGTGTTGCCATGTGCGTCCTCCCTACGGATAGACAGAAGATGTAAGGCTATTAAAATATAATCTCGCGTCGAAGTCAATTTAGGCCGTTTAACTCGTACCCAAGCCCGCGAAGTGCTTGTTCGAGCATCGGAGCGAGATGTGCGTATTCTGGCTCAACAAGATCGTTCAAAATCTGCCAGCAGAGCGACTCAGCAATTGCCGGCGCGACATCCGTAAGACGTACCGAAGTCGTAGCTAACGCGCCATATGTATAAAGTTCTGTGAGCGGCGAGATGTCATTCCAAGGAATGCCCCCAGGCTGCTTTTCGGCCGCCCGCTGTCGATGATACATTGATTCAACATGCTCCAGGATGGGTGCTTTGCCAACAACTAGCCGCGGCAAGGGCCTGGGCGCGCCGGGGCGATTTCTTTCAGCCAGATCTCTCACATACATTTCTTGGTGCGCAATACGTTCGCCGCCAGCTAAGTCAAAGCTTAGGGCTAACGCAAGCTCAGTGCCGTAAGGGCGTAGCACAACCGACGGCGCGCCGTGCAGTGTACCACCCCGAATAGCGAGTCTATTAACCTGATGCAAAACTGCGGCACCAGGCTGCATTGCTACCTCCAAATACTCTGCAATCGCCACCCGCTGCGCTTTTTGTTCTGGCGAATCATACGGCCCGTGGCTTAATTCGGCTGCCTCGGCAAACGATATCGCAATGCTCTCCCCGTACTCGGGGGACCTAAAGGGAGCTTCAATTGGCGCTAACTCTGTCAGATTCATATAGGACTACGTTGTTGTCCCCATCCTAGTCCTACATCGCGGATATGTAAACCACAAAAAAGACAGCCTTCGTTTAGGCTGCCTTACGGTAGAATGCCAGCGCCGCATCTCCGTATAATCTCGTTCTCACCACAACAACTCCATTAACGGTCGGCGCTGGGCCTCTACCTTGATAGGATAATACCATAAGCCCTTTGGGTTTTAAATGACGAATTAACAACGCTACTGTGGATAACTGCATGTCGTGATACGGCGGATCGACTAACAACAGATCAAATTGAGCGTCTAAGTTGGTATCCGACCAACTGCGACAATTAGCCTTGACGAGGGTTGCTTTTTTAGTGAGGCCCAAAGTTGTGATGTTGTCGGCAATTGCCTGCTGTGCCCGTTTGTCGCGTTCGAGCAATAGCGCACTCGCCGCGCCTCGGCTCAGTGCTTCAAAACTTAAGGCACCACTGCCGGCAAACGGCTCAAGTACTGTTTGGCCGTCAAGGTCGCCGAGCATATTAAATAGCGACCCCTTGATTCTCTCACCCATTGGATGGGTTGTGGTTGTGTCGGGCGAGTCAAAAAACCGGCCACCTAACTTGCCGGCAATAACTCGCATGCGCATTATTTGTCCTGCGAATGGCTTAATGCTTCGTACCAGGCAAGGGCGATAACTTTAACTAAAAGCGGTGCGAGATATTCGCGGGTTTCGCGCGCCATAGCCTGTGTCCAGCCCTTTTTCATAAAACGATCGTACATTTTGAG
>DATLJN010000080.1:0-13546 GCA_035538835.1 Magnetospirillaceae bacterium | reverse complement strand
CAATGACTCTGGCTTGTCCTCGAGTGTGGACACAATTCCCGACCACCCCCTATGGGCAAATTGCTGATCGTACACATATTGCTCAAAATATGCCTCGTGACCCACTACTATTCTTAAAAGTCTTTCTATAGTACAGGATGTATCGTGTAGCAGGTTACGAGCTTTTTGCGTTTTGAAAAAACTAACCAGACTATGGTTTTCTAGGGCTCGCAGCGCCTTTAAAAGCCCCTTGTCTTCAAAAGGGAATGGCGAAATGGCAATACCTTGATCAAGATAGCTGCAGACAACACGGAACAAAAGTGGTTGCACCGCGTTATCCATATCTATGGGGTGTAGTCGCTTCCATTCGCCGCGCAACTTTCCGACGCGCTGTTCGCTGGACGAACCATAGTCTTGGTAAAGTGCTTTTGAATGCCACGCCTCGAAATCTTTACCTTTCTTCGCTTTTATCGCCCTCTTCAAAATCCCCGGAGTGATCCGTTTAATTGCATAAAGGTCTCTGTACTCAGCAAGAGAAAACGTTGTTTGGTAACCAAAAATTGCGGACGCCTTAAAAATAGCGTCATAGAATTTTTTATCCTGAAACGCATGAAGCGTATTATGGTGAACAAAGTCCTTGAGCGGACCTTGGGTGGGCAAGTAGTGCTTTAGCTCATGCAAAAGATGCTGCTCGTCAAAAAGAAAGTGTTGTTTTTGTGACATAGCTAACCAATACTCAGTTAATGCGACACATATCCTCTGGATTCGATGCGTGACTAAAAATAAACGCTGTCAGCAGCGAAACCGCCAAAAAGTGACCTCTTAGCGAGACCAGGACATTTTTTGATTTTGAGCTGATTCTCTAGAAGATTGCAAACATATTATACTCTAAGGATGACATTTTGCAATTGATTTTTAGCATTGAGGTGTTATGTCGTCTTTATGTAAACTCACACTGTGTATTTTTAGCAAGGTGAATCATAAAATTAACAGCTTTGTTTGCATCAAGTATTTCGATCTTCATGTTTGGATGAGCTGGGACTGTCGTTAGTGGACGTGCTTAGCAACTTTAATTCAGTAGCGCATGCATCCAAACAGCTCGCAAAATTCGCCCACGCTATATACGGCAGTGTGTCAAAAATTGCAGGCGCTCAGTGATAGCTATTCTGAGTCTATGCAGGAATCTGCAGTACTAACTCAAGGCGATTCACGATCGTAGCAGGCTTAAGAATGGTGCCTGGTGCTGTCACTGCATTTGCGCCGATCCGCGAATGGTCACCTACGAGAGCACCGAATTTCTTGACATCCGTCTTGATCTTCTCGCCATCAATCAAAACCCAAACACTTTTATCATCGCAGTCATTATGGTGGTTTGCCAGCACAGCGCCAGCTTCAATATTTACATCATCACCAATAATTGAATTTCCGACGTAGTTTAAATGCGCTACTGTGGAATTTGAACCAATTATGCTTTGCTTAATTTCATCTGAACCGCCGATATGCGCGCCTTGCCCCAGCCAGACACCATTACGGAGCATGGCATGCGGACCGACTGAAGCATTCGCTTCAACAATGACAATATCTTGTAATATGGCCGTCGGGTGCACCTTAGCCGTTCGATGAATGAAGGTGGTGCCCTTGATCTCGTATTCTTCGCCTAGCTCAGTAGATAACTTCGTTAAAATTTCGGGCAATTGGTCGATAAGCTCCCATGGCTCGATATCGGAGCTTACGTCGGATATAAGTTCGGCGATATGCGGAGTGTATAAGGAGAGAATATTCATACGCTGATTATATCAGCCAGAAAGGATTCGAACTCTTGCAAAGTAAAACTTTATAAATTAAAAAATATATTTTCTAATAATACCTTTGCTGGGGAGGAGGGATTCGCCCCTACGGGTTCGGGGAGTGCCACTGGCACTCCCGTTCGAATCCCTATCAACCAAAAACCAGGATTTGCCGACCACCTGAAGGTGATCAACAAATCCTGGCTGGGCGTCATCGATCAGGTCAGAACGAAACTCATAGCCGCCTATTAGTCTCAGCTCAACAAATAATTCCTATAATCCTCATCTGATTCTATAGCCTGACGTAATGCTGCCCGAATTGTTTTTGTCCGACTCTTGCCTGTATTAAAGTGCGCCCAGTCCAAATATTTGCGCTCAACACCATCGATTACCAGATGAAAACGATTTTCTTCGTTTACTCGCTCAAACTTAGTAATGAATACTTTGATAATCTCCTCTAGGTTTTGTGGGGTATATTCTGAAACCTGTAAAATATCTGATTCAATCCCATGAATAAACATCTGATTGAACTGACGATTTTTGTGTTGCCACAACACAAGTGTTGGCTTACCAGCTCGCAAAGCAAGTGTAATCTGATGGCCAGTGCTAAAGTTGGACACCGTGTCTTCGATAATTACGAGATCAGCGTCCTTAATGGCCGTGGCGCAAGCTTGATAAATCTGCCTAATATCTTGAAGGTCAGTCACGTCAGCCGCAATCCGTTTATCAACCTCATCAAGCCAGTCACGAGTGAGAATATGCCCTTGGCTCACCAAATAATTCCGTATCGCGTGATAGTCTGTGCGATATGTCCCGTACTCAGCTGTGGAGCAAGTAAAGTAGATCTTCATCTTGGCATGGTAGCTCATGTGAATTTTATGTGCAATATGTGCATTGTTTACGATAATCAATAAGCCTAGACTAGTCCCCAAGGAGACAACATGAAAAACGAACACAAACTCACCCCAATGGTGGTGGGGTATTTAGTGCACTCAAACCAAATATTGCTGGGGAGGCGCAAGCAAACGTCAACAGGTTTGGGACAGGGAATTTTGAGTGGCATAGGCGGAAAAGTAGGGGATCTAGAAGGTCTGGAAAGCGAAACCGCTGAGCAAGCGCTCGTGCGAGAAATTCAAGAAGAAATTGGTGTGACAGCTACGTCTTATCGCCATGTAGGCCAGATAACTTTTCTTTTTCCCAATAAGCCAAAGTGGAACCAGCTAGTAGAAGTCTATATTGTTGATGAGTGGAGTGGTGAACCGATCGCAAGCGCTGAGATTGAACCAGCTTGGTTTGATATCACGGAGATTCCTTTTGGAGAGATGTGGGATGATAGTAAGTATTATTTGCCGGAAATGTTAGAGGGAAAGAGGGTTGAGGCGATTTTTACTTATGATTCCGATAATAAGGTAGTAGCTGAGAAAACGGTAAACTTCAAGTAGAACATAACAAAACGATAAAAAACGACTTCGTACTGAAGTCGTTTTTTATCGTGATTATGCTTGGCTGGGCGCCATCGACCAGATCAGAACGAACTACTTCAGTTTTTCCAAATAATCAGCCGCTTCCCGCACAGAACGAAACTGCGGAATTCCTTGTTTTGCATAGCGCATAATCCAACGACGATGCCAAAGCACCTGCTCGAACGCGTCTGACTTTGCGCCGCCATCATAATTATGCTGTTCACGATGCCGGATATACTTTTGGTGAGTACTCCAATGAGGGATGACGATGGCATCTGGCTTTAGCCAGTAATTAGAAGCGCCAACGACCCACAGGCCAAGCATTTTTGCCTGAACCGTCATAACGTCACTTCTTGAGTCGATGATGTTAATATCTTTACCGCTGCGCAGCCACCATTCACCTGACGGAGAAGCGTTCGCACCTGCCCACATTTTGTCGCCATCAAGCCAGTGGGGCTTGTCCTGATTTTTAACAAAATGGGTTTTACCCGCGCCAGATGGGCCGAGGATAAAATAGCCTTTTGTATGCACGACATTTTCACTTGCGATCTTATTCCAAAAGGTAGTGCCATCTGCAAAAATAAGGGGTGTATTAAAGTCAAAATTGAGATGATCTTGAGGCATGGTCGAATTATAGCATTGCTGGAATGGGCATCGAAGATAGGCGCATAAATAAAAGACCTCCGAGGAAGTCTTTTATTGTGATTATGCTTGGCTGGGGAGGAGGGATTCGAACCCCCGAATGCCAGGACCAAAACCTGGTGCCTTACCACTTGGCGACTCCCCAATAAAAATTCCCGGGGTGGGATGGTTGTCATTATACAATTTTTAGATCAGCCCGCCAATAGTGCGCTCCGGCGGTAATATTTTACAATCCTATTGCATCTACCCAAACGTTATGTTTTAATTATCTCCGCATTACAAGCCGCATCTACCAGTTCTTGAAAGGACTGCTATGCGTAAGAAACAAGTCTGGATCGTAGCGGGCGTTGCTGCCCTGGCTCTCCTGCTGTGTGTGGGTATCTTCGCCTTCAGCGGCGAATCGTACACGCGCCAGCAGCAGATCGCCGACTTCCAGACCGACCTTCGCACCCTCGGCTTCACCCCCACCGACGTCAAGATCGAGGCCGACACCTCGGCCAAGGCTAAGCTCAAGTGGGACAAGAAGAAAAAGAAGTGGGTCAGCAAGACCGCTTCGTCCGACACCGAGGTGGAGGCCACCTTCAGTTTCGCCGGCTGCACCTTCGAGGCGGACCGCAAGCTCGACGCCGGTGGCAACCCCAAAAAGATCGAGGGCTTCACCGTCGAGGTGGAAACCGCGGCCGAAGAACGCGAGTTCGACGACGTACGTGCCTTCCGGCCGGACGACATCATCGCACTCGTGAACGGCGTGCCGACGGCCCAACGGCCACAATGCTATAACGGCCGGAAATAATCTCCAGCCACACCCTGGGGCCCCTCATTCGAGGGGCCCTTTCCAATGTATACCCCACATCTGAGCTATTTGCCTTAATACTAAAAATCTTATACATTATTAGTCGTTCGTCATTTCGAGTAGTCTGGAGAACCAATGGCACTTACCCAAGCTGAAATCCTGCGAACGGTGCAGGCAGTACTGACAGGGGGGGACGCCTCGGGGCGCAAAGTAACTCGTGACAGCCTCGCCGAGTTCGCTCTGCGTGAACTGGCTTACGTGGCTTTTGCGATCATGCTTGCGCGGCCCGACCGATACCTCAACAGTAGCCGCGGTACGCAGTGGCTTCAGGGCTACCTAAATGCGACTTTGCAAGAGATTGTCGTCGACGGCGTGCCCCATGAATACGCAAGCGGTGGCACACTGCGTTACGCGCGGGTCTCCGGCAATGAACTTGTTAGGGTTTGTCGTAATGCAGGTCTCTATTCGCCCGAACCAGGAAAGGGTGGCGGCAAAAACATCTGGATTACACCGCCCAAGGAGCTCATAGCTCTGGTCGCCGAGTTCGGCAACCATCCCGCTGTTGATGCTTTCTGCGAAGCAGTCGAAGAAGGCGCGCGAATCCGCAACCTCCCAGAAACCTGGCAAGTGACTGGGCGCAACGGGTCATCACAGGTACAGGCCGATCGAATGATCGACTGGCTCAAAGGTTTGGACCCCGAAACGTATGACGCGCTGGTAAAAAGGCTACCTGCAAAATGACAAATGGCCGCCTACTCAGGCGGCCATTCACATACAACTTTAGTAATGCTCGGGCGCGTAATCGTGCCGCGCTTCGTAAATAGTGATACTCGGCAGTTCTGCAGTGTTGTCAAACGTATCGTTGGTGTAAAAACTAAGAGATTGAGCGGCATATTCCTCGCGCGTCATCCAAGTGTTACGACCGCCTTCAAACGCTTCGATTAACTCTCCCCGGGGATGAGTGCCGTTCACTACAAAAAATATTTTGTCTTCAAGTAATTCACCAGTCTTTTGGTTGTAGTCCATTTTGTGATATATGGAATCAAACACTAAATCGGCGGTGAGTCCTGTTTCTTCTAATAATTCCCGCGCGGCGCCGGCAATAATCGTCTCGCCCCACCGGATTTTACCCGTCGGCCGACCCCAATAGCCGTAATATGGTTGCTTGAGCCGCTGCTGCACAATTTCTTTACCATCGTCGCGGGCAATCACCAAACACACCGCAACTTTTGGCTGACGTTCAACGGTGCGGGCGTCGGTATCAAAGCGATTTGCAAATTCTTTACCCTTGCGCGTCAGGTGGTAATGACCTTTAGGATTTTTTGCGATTAAATCTTGTTCGAGTAGTTGCTTAATATGAAATGTAAAATGATCGCTGCTCAGCCCGCTGGCTTTTTGCAGCTCGGCAAACGCCGCGTCGGGTTTAAACAGTAGCACATGCAAAATGTCGACTTGCGCTTGGTGGACTTTAGACTCGATACTCATATAGTAACTCCTTGCCCAGAGTGTGACAGACTCGCCACAGTACATCTAGTGAAGCGGACTTTACGTGGTACGGATCTTGCTGTATGTATAATCTTTGGCTTTGCGCCAAGTTTTGCTCTCAACCTCAAACCCGCGGACTTCGCCCTTAACGCGGCTCAGTAAAATAAGCGCGGGGTTATATGGCGCGAGGTTTTTGTAATAGCGCAGGTCGTCTTCGCCCACAATGTGTTTACCTGGAAACATCACCTTAAATTTGGCGCGGCCGATGCGCTCAAAGTATTCCTGTTCGCCGTGGGGCGGCACGAACACCTCTGCTTCGCACTGCATTCGGTGCACAATTTTGCGCACATCGTCGAGTACCAGGCTACTTTGCGAGACGACAAACAAGAATACCTGGCCTTTGGTCGTCACAAACAGGGTGGCGCGGGTTGCAACACCGGCCGGCATACCGCGCACAATAACGTCGGCGACGTCTAATGTGCGATCAAACTGCTCTTTGCAGGTTTTTTCTATAGCCAAATCGTCGAGTAGGGCTTCGTTCATAGTTGTAGTATAGCAAGAGGCGCCACCTGGGCGCCTCTATAGCTCGCGTAGGGGCGAGTTTATGCCTTTTTGTCAGTTTTAGGTGCAGCAGCTGCAGGGGCAACTGGCTTAGCGGTGGGTGCAGTTGTTGCTGCGCCACCAAAGTATGAGCGAACTTGGAAGAGCAGATACAATCCAACGGTCGAGCCGATCAGCGAGAATACAAACCCGCCAATGTTCATGTAGCCGCTAAAGAGATTGGCGACAATACCATACACAACTGTAGCCAGTGCCATCAAAAGCATGAGGTTCCAGCCACTCTTTTTGTTGGTACGTAGGGCAGGGAAGGCAACAAACGAAAGCACCGCCTGTAGTACCAAGATCGCAATACTAATCCAGGCAATCACACCGACGCCAGCAACAGGTGAGCTGTAACCAACGGCCTGTGACAATTCGTTCGCGTAGTTTGCCCAACGGTCAACCCAGGCAACTGCTTGGTACAGGTACCAAGCGCCAATCAGTGAGAGTACGCCGCCAGCAAGAGCCAGCCAGGGCATCGCGGTCGCCAACCCCTTACGAGCTTCTTCTGGGAGTGGTGGCACGCTCTTGAACGCGCCTTCTAACATTTTTTCTAAGCCTTGCATGATTCCTCCAAGTATAGTTATAGGTTAAGCATAACGCGGTCGGCCCGGGGCCACAAGTGCTTTTTACATCAATACTATTACACAACCTGCGCTACAATTGATCAAGATGGACTTTACAGAGGCGTACAACAAGCTCAACACTGCGCAGCGCGAGGCGGTCGATACAATTGACGGCCCGGTTTTGGTCGTAGCTGGGCCAGGCACCGGCAAAACGCAGCTACTGAGTATGCGCGCGGCAAACATCGTGCGGCTAACAGATACACAGCCGCATAACATTTTATGTCTCACATTCACCGATTCGGCCGCGGCCGCAATGCGCAAACGGCTCATTAGTTTAATGGGACCCGATGGCAATACTATAGCTGTGCACACCTTTCACAGTTTTGGCGCCGATATCATTAACCGCCACCGCGAATATTTTTATAACGGCGCACAGTTTGAACCGGCCGATGAACTGACGCGATTTGAACTGTTCCAAGATATCTTCGAGAATCTGCCACACAGCTCGCCATTAGCTAAAACCATGAACGGCGAATTTACTAGCCTGCGTGATGCCCAAATAGCAATTTCGCACCTCAAGCGGGCGGGACTTTTACCAGACGAGCTGCTCGCAGTTTTGGACCACAACCAGGCGTTTTGCGACGCACTGGAGCCACGGTTGGCTATTGCTTTTGCCCAGCGACTCAGTAAAAAAGAAGTGCCCCGGCTGACCGAAATCGCCGAAATTATGGCGAATTTTGTTCCTAAAAAACTTACGATAGCCGGCGTAAAATCCTTACATGAGCTCTGTACTAGCGAGTTTGTCAAAGCCTTGGGCGCGGCGGCCGAAAGCGGCAAAACCACTTCGCTAACTGCTTGGCGCAACCGTTGGCTCGAAAAAAATGGTGCCAGCGAATTCGTATTTAAAGACCGCAAACGCACTAAAAAACTGCGGGCTTTGGCGAAAATTTACGCATCGTACCGTACCTCACTCGAAGAGCAATCACTGTTTGATTTTGACGACATGGTCAGCACCGTGGCGCACACGCTCGAGACCGTGCCGGAACTGCGTTTTAACTTGCAAGAACAATACCTTTATATAATGGTTGACGAATTTCAGGACACAAACGGCGCCCAAATGCGCTTGCTAGGGACACTCACCGACAATCCTGTACACGAAGGCCGCCCCAACATTCTGGCCGTGGGCGACGACGACCAAGCTATCTACAGTTTCCAGGGCGCCGAACTGAGTAACATTTTGGACTTTGCCGCGCGCTACCGCGACACCAAAATCGTCACGCTCACCGATAATTATCGCTCAACGGCGCCGATTCTTAAGCACTCGCGCGAGGTCATAACCTTAGCCGAGCAACGCCTCGAAACCACATTAGAATCAATCAACAAAGAACTAAACGCCCATCACGATGCACCCACAACCGCCGAACTGCACCAATTTGCCACGCCCGAAGCCGAATATTCATGGATTGCCGAACGCCTGGCCGCCAGGCAACCGCGCAGCGACATCGCTGTGCTGGCACGCAACCACAAACAGCTCGTCGCGCTCGTTCCATACCTGCATGCCGCCGGTGTGCCGGTAACATACGAACGCCGCAATAATGTGCTCGAAAGCCCGATTATTAAAGAGCTAAATACGCTTATCCACGTCGTCGTTCACCTGGCAGACCAACGTTTCGACCTCGCCGAAAGTCATTTGCCCGAACTGCTGAGCTATGATTTTTGGGGGCTTACACCGCAAGAAGTTTGGCAGCTGTCGCTTAACGCTTACAAACAGCGTCGCATGTGGCTTGAACTTATGTTGGAAGGTGAGGGCAAACTGCATGCCATTGCCGAGTGCATTGTGCTGGCCGCACATCATTCGCAGCACCAGCCGCTCGATACTATGCTCGACTTTTTGATAGGTAGTTTTGAGCGCCAAGCGCCCGAAACCGACGATGAACAATCGCCAAACAGCTCCGACGGCCCGCCCGAAGGCTTTGTGTCACCGCTGCGCGCACATTACTTTAATCAAGAACGGCTGCAAAAAAGTCCAACCGAATATCTCACGATGCTCAGCAACCTCCGTGCTATCCGCCGCGCGTTGCAGGCATGGCACACCGAAGGCACGCCCAATTTGCGCAGCTTTATCGACTTTACCGAACTGCACGAACGCACTAACACACCAGTACTCGATACTGCACCACTCCGCGAAGCTGACGACGCAGTCACCCTTATGACCGCCCATAAAGCCAAGGGCCTCGAATTTGAAACGGTGATTGTACTGAGTGCCCAGGATGAAATTTGGGGCCGCAAAGCACGCCATCCCCACAGTAGTCTCAGTTTCCCGCACAACCTGCCCGTCGAACCGGCCGGTGCCACATTCGACGACGCCCTGCGCTTGTTTTACGTAGCAATGACGCGCGCTAAAGCACACCTATTACTCACAACACACTATACCGACACCACCGGTAAAGAAGTGCTGCCTGCTGAATTCTTGGAACATGCCGAACTCACCGCCGTAACCCACAAAGACGCCGCGATACCAGTCGCACAATTACAACCCGGCTGGGAGGCACGCCATTTTAATCTTGCAAAAACCAGCCAATCAACACTGCTTGCGCCGCTACTCGAAAACTATTACCTGAGCGCAACGCACGTCAACAACTTTATTGACGTTACCCGCGGCGGCCCGCAGGCGTTTTTGCTACAAAATCTATTACGTTTTCCGCAGGCCATGACGCCAAGCCAAGTATTCGGCAAGGCAATTCATGCCGTGTTGCAGCGTGCCCACACCCACTTGAGCGCCACGGGCGATCGGCGACCGCTCGAAGATATTTTGCATGATTTTGAACTGCACTTACAGCAAGGCCGTCTCAGCGAACGCGAATTTAACTACTTGCTCGAAAAGGGAAGTGACGTGTTGCAACGCTTCTTAGCTGCCCGCTACGACACCTTCACCACCTCTCAAAAAGCCGAGCGTAGTTTTGCCGGCCAACAAGTTGCGCTTGGTGACGTGCGGCTCACCGGGGCGATCGACCTCATGGAGATCAATGACACCGCTAAACTCATCGTCGTCACCGACTACAAAACCGGCAAAGGTTTATCTGACTGGCACGGCAAAACCGATTTCGAGAAGATAAAACTCCACAAATACCGCCAGCAACTTATGTTTTATAAGTTACTGATAGAAAACGCGCGCGATTACCGCGGCTACAAAGTGGAGCGGGGTGTACTGGACTTTGTCGAACCTGATTCCGACGGCCAACTCCACCGACTCACCCTAACCTTCGATCCAGAAGAGCTGCTACGATTTAAAAACCTCCTCCGTGGAATTTGGAAGCGAATCCTAGCCCTCGACCTCCCCGATACCTCTAGCTACGACCCGAGCTATAAAGGAATATTGCATTTTGAGCAGGACCTGTTAGAATAACCGAGCGGTTCCTCAGAAGTTCCTAGAACTACATCGACGAAGTTGGTGAGCTAGTTGACAAAAGATCCCTGCACAGACCCCGAGCACACGGGTACTAACCAGTGCGGCGATTGTGGCGGGCGAGGCTACAGGAGCCAAATGCTCGGCCTCGACAAGCGTCGCTGCGACAGCTGTGAACAGCGCGGATTTTTCTGCGCTATTAGCGACTGCCGACGGCCCAAAGGCCGTATCCAAACTATCCCTCTTCTGTAGCCCTCTGAGCGGGCGAGTGAGCCGAACGTCCCTGGCGCCATACTCTGGCTCCGGGGACGCTTCTCGTTTATAATAAGTCATAATGAAAAACTTTTGGCAAGACCTCCCACGGCCATTTTTTGTGCTTGCACCTATGGACGGCGTCACCGACGTCGTATTTAGGCATGTCGTGGCGCGCGCCGCCAAGCCCGATGTGTTTGTATCTGAATTCACTAATGCTGCGGCATTTTATAGCGAATTTGGCCGCAAAAGTACCGACAGCCGCTTGGCGTTCAGCGCCGATGAACAGCCAATGATCGCCCAAATTTGGGGTACCAACCCCGAGCATTACGCGTTTATGGCACGCAAACTTGCCACTCGTGGTTTCGTGGGAATCGACATTAATATGGGATGCCCAGTAAAAGACGTAATTAAAACCGGCTCGTGTTCGGCACTCATTGAAACACCACAACTTGCTGCAAAACTTATCGCCGCCGCAAAACAAGGCGGCATTCCCGTGAGCGTTAAAACCCGCATCGGCTTTAAAACCAAAAAGACCGAAGAATGGCTGGGATTTTTGTTACAACAGGATTTGGCGGCGCTTACCGTACACGGTCGCCTGCAAAAAGACATGAGCAAATACCCAGCCGACTGGGACGAAATTGCAAAAGCCGTAACACTGCGCGACACTATTGCACCACAGACGTTAATTATTGGCAACGGCGATGTCATGAATCGCAACGAAGGCTTGGAACGCATTAAACAAACAGGGGTCGATGGTGTTATGATCGGCCGCGGCGTATTTACCAACCCGTTTTGCTTTGAGGCCAAGCCGCGCCCACACAGCCGCGAAGAGCTGCTCGCGCTGCTTAACTTGCATCTCGATTTGGTCGAGGCTGCTGATCACAAAATGACCTTTGCGCCACTCAAACGGTTCTTTAAAATCTACATCCGCGACTTTGATGGCGCCAGCGAATTACGCATCCAACTTATGGATGCAAAAGACATCACAGAAGTGCGGACAATACTCGCAAGACTGGGCTAAATCTTTGCCCGGCGGCCACGGCGCAATTCCGCAACTTTAAGACGCACGGCTTGGCGATCAATTAATGCTTCGGCGCGCTCAAGTTCGATCTCATCTTTAGCTTCGGCTTTCAATGTATGGGCAGCAGCGAGCGCCTCTTTTGCCTCATGCTCCACAATATCTTCGGCGCGATCAGCTTCGTCTACTAAAATGCGCACTGATTTGCCGGTGATTTCGGCAACACCACCGTTACTTGCAAATACCTCGCGGGCGTCATCGGCGTCACCTTTTTTGTGACGCACCGTAATTACGCCTGCCACAAGTGTTGTAACAAGCGGCATGTGCTGCGGGAACACCGCAATGTTACCATCGGCCGTCGGCAAAATGACCTCGTATACGTCTTGCTGTAGTTTCGCGCCCGCTAAGGTCACAAACTCTAACTTCATGACTACGCTTTCACCTCTTTAATCGAACCCCTCATGTAAAACGCCGATTCTGGTTTATCGTCGTGCTTGCCTTCCAAAATCTCTTTAAAGCTGGCGATCGTGTCTTTAAGTGGCACATACACGCCGGGCTGGCCAGTGAATGCTTCGGCCACGTGCACGTTTTGGCTGAGGAATCGCTGAATACGGCGGGCGCGGTTAACCGTTTGCTTGTCTTCGTCGGAAAGTTCTTCCATACCAAGGATGGCGATGATATCTTGCAGTTCTTTATACCGCTGTAAAATACGCTGGACTTCGCGGGCGGTGGTGTAATGTTCTTCGCCCACAATTTCGGGGTCGAGTAGTGTAGAGCTACTGTCGAGCGGATCAACGGCCGGGTAGATACCGATTTCGGTGAGGGCACGGCTAAGCACGATGGTGCTATCGAGGTGGGCAAATGTCGTAGCCGGGGCAGGGTCGGTAAGGTCGTCGGCAGGTACATATACGGCTTGAACTGAGGTGATCGAACCCTTTTTAGTTGACGTGATACGTTCTTGCAGGGCGCCCATTTCTTGTTGCAACGTTGGCTGATAACCCACCGCCGACGGCAAACGACCGAGCAACGCAGATACCTCTGAACCAGCTTGGGTGAAACGGAAAATGTTATCAACAAACAGCAGCACGTCCTTACCTTGATCGCGGAACGATTCAGCCATAGTTAGAGCACTAAGCGCAACGCGTAGACGCGCACCTGGCGGCTCGTTCATCTGGCCAAAGACCATCGCGGTTTTATCTAAAACGCCAGCGTCCTTCATTTCGTGATAGAGGTCGTTACCTTCACGGGTGCGTTCGCCCACGCCAGCAAACACCGAGTTACCACTGTGGAATTTAGCGATGTTGTTAATGAGTTCCTGGATGAGCACAGTTTTGCCCACACCAGCACCGCCGAACAAGCCCACCTTACCGCCTTTGGCAATTGGGGCGAGCAAGTCAATAACTTTAATGCCGGTTTCCAAAATTTCGGTCTTGCCAGATTGATCAGTAAGGGCTGGCGGCGTGTTGTGGATTGGCGCAACTTTGTCGAACTTGTGGCCTTTGCCATCGATTGGTTGGCCGGTCACGTTAAACATGCGCCCCAGGGTTTGTTC
>DATLJN010000079.1:0-2641 GCA_035538835.1 Magnetospirillaceae bacterium | reverse complement strand
CCTTGGTCTCACTAACTTACAGCCGACCTATAGTGAAAGCCCGATCGATCTGATTGTGCCGGCCGGCTACGTATACGTTATGGGCGATAACCGTGAGCAAGGCGGCAGTTACGACTCGCGGGCTTTTGGGCCGATTGACGGGAATAAAATCCAAGGGCGGTTATGGGCCCGCATTCTGCCGTTCGATAAAGCACAATTGTTTTGAACAAATTTTAATATAATTTGATGTTCAGAGTATCCTGCTCTGACAAATCATAATAACAATCTACTAAGTAAGCAGCGAACTTGTGATCCGCTCTAGGTCGTCGTCGGACGTAAATTCTATAATAAGCCGGCCGCCATGCGCCATATTGCGGATTGATACTTTTGTGCCTAGACGTTTTGCCAAGCGCTCCGTACTGGGAGTTTCGGTGCGGGTTTTAGCCGCGGCCGCGAGGCGATTCTTTTTGCCTTCTTTGTAGCCAATCACAAACTGTTCCGTTTTGCGCACCGACCAATCATGTTGAATAACTAAATCGAGTAGCTCCTGCTGAACCGCCGGCTCTTGGATGGCCAGAATCTGGCGAGCGTGACCTTCGGCAATCTGGCCACCAATAAGCGCAGTTTTAGCGTTTTCGGGCAAGGCCAACAAGCGCATAGTATTACTAATAGTGCTGAGCGCTTTGCCACCACTGCGTTTGCCGATTTCGTCTAAGGTCAGGTTAAACTGCTGTTGTAACTTAAGGTAAGCGGTGGCGATTTCGAGTGGATTTAAATCTTCGCGGTTGAGGTTTTCGATGAGGGCAAGTTCCAATTTGTGCTGGTCTTTATAAGTGCGGACAAGTGCCGGGATTTCGGCAAGCCCCGCCAACTGCGATGCACGTAAACGGCGCTCCCCGGCAACGAGTTCATATGACGCATCGTCTTTTTGGGTAACTACAATTGGCTGCAGCACGCCATGTTCCTTGATTGAGTTAGCGAGTTCCTGCAAGGCATTCGGCTCAAACAAACGGCGTGGCTGATGAGGGTTAGAAGATACAGTATTAACCGCGATAGTGCGCAATTCGCTTACCGCCCGATCTTCAGCAGCGCTTGGGTCAAAGGCTTCATCGAGCACGGTTGTCGGAATTAGTGAATCAAAGCCACGGCCCAAACCACGAGCAGGCATTTTTTTAGACACGACCAATTACCTCCTTGGCAAGCAGTTTATATGCGCGCGCGCCTTTGCTCCAGCGGTCATAAGCGCCAACCGGTAAGCCGTGACTTGGCGCCTCGGCCAAGCGAATATTGCGGGGAATAACGGTTTCAAAAACCTTATCAGGGAAATGCTTAGTAACTTCAGCCTGGACTTGGGCGCTGAGGGTCGTACGAGCATCAACCATAGTAAGCACGACACCAAGCAACCCCAATTTAGGGTTCAAGCCCTTCTTAACCAACTGCATTGTCTCGAGTAGCTGCCCCAAACCTTCGAGTGCATAAAATTCGGCCTGAACGGGGAGCAACAAGTGGTCCGCGGCAATCAGCGCATTGACTGTAAGTAAGCTAAGGCTCGGCGGACAGTCAATAATAACTAAATCGTAGGTGTGCGACTCCAGCGCGGTTTTGAGACGGGTAAATTTGTGCTGGGCCTTAGCAAGCTCGACCTCGCTGTTCGCTAATTGTGGTGTTGTCGGCAGCAAGTGCAGCCGTTTTTGGGATGTTTCGATAATGCATTGTTGCAACGGAACTTTTTGCTCGAGCGCATCAATAACGGTGTACTGCAAACGGCGCTTATCAATTCCCAGGCCGCTCGTGGCGTTACCTTGCGGGTCAAAATCGACGAGTAGCACATTTTTACCGCTTTTTGCCAAATAATACGCCAGATTTACTGCCGTCGTTGTTTTACCCACGCCACCTTTTTGATTTGTTACCGCAATGATAATGCCGGCCATGTCGGATGCACTTCCCTCTCTTTTGCTGCCCATTATTGTACCAGCTTTTGGGTGGCGAGGGAACGGGAGACCTAATTGACATAAATCATATTTTAAAGTTTAATATATGATTAAGGCTTGTCTCATCGTCAACGGGAGTATCCCTATGCACCTCAAGTACAAACTTCGTTCTGATAGCCGCGCATATCTGCCGCCGTTCGTGCCTGGCACGACGGACCTGGTAGCCATTCTGCGCCCCAACACACCACTCGCCTGTACCAAGCCTGAGACCGTGTCGAATACGCAGCTGGAAAACCGCAACCTCATGGGTGAACTCTGCGCACGGTTGCATCTGGGACGGTTTGACTATCAAGTCGTGACCCAGCCTGGCAACCAGTTTACCGTCGCGCCTGTCGATATCATCGGCAGCGAGGCGCCGGTTGTTGTGCAGCCCTACGAGCCATTCCGCCTCGGCTCCGTGGTGCACGCAACTCCAGATCGCCCCATTGCCTCGGTAGTGAGCGCGTTCTGGTCGCAGCGTGGACAAATGGTCGACGTGCAGGAACTGTGGCGCGTCCGCAACGCGCTCGTACTGGGGCGAATCGCGCCCGGTGACGAGCCTGACACGTGGCTGTCAACGGATACCGGCGTGTTCCTCATCGAGCCGGGCAGCTATGTGATCCAGGAACTCACCGGACGCGGCGTCCGTATCGTGTCGCCTACCTATATGGGCCGCGAATTCGAGACGCTTC
>DATLJN010000078.1:0-2172 GCA_035538835.1 Magnetospirillaceae bacterium | reverse complement strand
GTGTTGTGCTTGACGATCATCGAGAATGCCTTGAATACGATCACGTACACAAGCCACACGACTAGGGCGGCAACCAGCACCACAAGCCCGATCTTGCCGAGCAACACAAGTAAGTCCATCACGGACTCCTCCCGACTCCTGTATCCGACAGGAGCCTTTTGGCTAATGGTTATCTTAACTTATAGTTGATTAAATTACAATATTAGTATTTATTTTGTCGTTCATTAGCCAATAGTGCGTCATAAGCGTACTGCAGTAAATTATTAAACGCTCCGGTAAGCTGCAAATGAGTGCTAAAATAACCCCAGATGTTTGAATTTGCCGCGGTGCTGTTCGGGCTTATATCGGCCGGATCTTGGGGATTCGCCGACTTTTTTGTGGGGAAATCGGCGCGAACTCTCGGGAGTGCCAAGGCTGCTCTGCTCGTAAATACCATACAAGCTGTCGTCTACTCGATACTTTATGTCTTGTTCCTCGCCAAAGATGTTACGTTTACTAGCGAAGGTGTGATATATGCATTGATTGGCAGTATCTTTTTTGCCGGGGCGCAGGCGAGCTTTTTTAAGGCCATGCGATTTGGGCCGGTCGGGTTGGTGTCGTCGATAAGTAGCACGTATCCGCTCGTGGCCTTATTGGTTGGGGTGATATTGTTTGCGGTAGGCGTGTCGGTGGTTAAGGTTGTTGGGATTGTGTTTATTGTGGCTGGGGTTATGGTTGCATCAGGCTTACTCGAAAAGTCAAAACACCGCTTGGGCAAAGGGCCGCTTGTTGCTTTATTACCAGCATTTGGCTGGGGTGTGGGTCTTGGATTCATATCGCAGGCGCTCAGCCTTATGGATTGGCAGGGCACGCTGCTTATCGAACTTCTTGTCGCGCCGGTTGTACTGCTCATTGGCTTACCATGTATAAAAGGCGACGAACACGTCACGCTTGGGTCATTAGCAAAAGGCGCACGATTGCCCGTGGTGTGGATGTCTGGCCTGCTGCAAATGTCTGGTCTTTTGGCGCTTAATGTTGGCATTGTTCGCAAGCCGAGCGAGGCCGCGGTAATTGTGGCTGTGTCGTCGTGCTACCCTGCTCTTACAATCTTCCTGGCACTGCGACATCTCAAAGAAACTATCCCGCTCGTTCCCCTTATTGGTGGGATTGTGGGGATTGTCGGGGTTATTATCCTTGCTCTTGGCTAAGTTAATGCCGCAAAAGCCGCCACAACAGGCTGGGGTCTGCTACCTCAGCGGCGGCAACAAGCGGGACGGTAAAGGTTTTATCGCCTGCGGTGACGGTAAGCGTGCCTAGTTGCGCATCTTTTTGAACGCTTTGGTTAAGGGTGGCAGGAGCGACGCGTATCTGCACTGTATCGCTTTGCCAGCGCGTGAATGAAATGTCGTCTTTAGCAACCGCAACAACTTCGCCGCCCCACGGGAGCTGATATGTGGCTATAGCGTCCCCTTTGTGGATGGGCGTTTCGTAACTAAAACCGTGGGCCGCCGAATCGATAAGTGAGGCGCTTTTGGCAAGGGCGTCACTGCGGTTGGTGGCACCGAGCACCGTGCCAACCAGGGTTATAGTTTGGCCTTCGTGCACGACATACGTGGCCGCAAACAACAAGCACGCGCCGGCCTGTGCGGAGGTGCCGGTTTTGATGCCGATAACGCCGTGGCTGTCGAGTAACGAATTTGTGTTGGTGATCGTTCCGATGGTGGGTAGAACAGCAGATGACTGGCCAACAATACTGGCAATTGTGGGCTGTGTGATTGCAGCATGAGCCAGCAACACAAGGTCAGATGGCGTACTTGTAGTGTCTGGCGCGTATCCGCTGGCGTCAGAGCCGATAATGGTATGTGTCATACCGATTTCTGCGACCATCGCATTAGCGTAGGTCCTGTAGTTTTCGAGCGAGCCAAATGCCCAAATCGCCAAACTGTCGGCGATGTTGTTGCCAGACGGTAGCAACATCGCCTCGAGCATCTGCCGCTGAGTGAGCTGGTCGCCTAGCGCAACCCGAACCACGGAACCGTTTTTTGCCACGTAGTTTTCGTAAAGGGCAACATCGGCGGCGGTGACGGTAAAAAGCGGGCCTTGGTCGCCCGGTGCGAGCGGCATTTTTTGCAAGACGGCCAGCGCTGTGACAGCTTTGGCGACGCTGGCAATTGGCACAGGCTGGTCAGCGCC
>DATLJN010000077.1:0-9571 GCA_035538835.1 Magnetospirillaceae bacterium | reverse complement strand
CGAAAATCGCAACCACTGGGATCTCCTGGTGGTCAGCGATTTCACCCAGTACATCATGAACAGCTGGCTCGCCAACCGTCGTACGCCCGTCATTACGGCGTATAAAAAGGCGCATTCCGTCGCAATTCCGCTCCTTGTTGTCGCAGCTATACTCACCATCCCTGGTCTGGCGTTTGTAATGCTGGGCTAACTCCACAGTGGTGCTCGTCCCTCAAGTGCGTCAAACACTTTGAGGGACGAGCCCATTCGCTAGCAACATCGACATTGTGTTTCATCAATCATAACAAATCACGCAGGCTATGATGTATGACTTTTTGTGTGCTATATTGATGAGCGACATCCCACAAATGGAAGGATTGACGTGATTGATATCGCGTTGTTGGGATCACTGATAACTCCGGTACTGAGTGTACTGGGCCTCGGTGGTGCGGCAAGCAGTGTGCGCTGGGTGCAAGAGGGCGACCGTGCTCTCGTGCAGCGCTTCGGCAAGGCCACGCGCTCCCGGTTTGGTGAGCACAAGGGTGAGTACCGTGTGCTGGAACCGGGTTTCAACCTGATCATTCCGGTCATCGACAAGCTTGCCAAAACGCATGTCCGGCAGACCGTCATCAACATGGGTGACGAAGAAATCACCCTGAAAGACAAAACGGTCTTCACGGTCGACGGCATCCTGGTGATGTCCGTGGGCGACACCCCGGACGACCTTTACAAGGCTCTGTTCGTGGTGGACGACCTGTACAAGGCGGTACGCCAATACTGCATCGGCGTCATGCGCGAGGTCATCCGGGAGCTGTCGTACGAAGAACTCATCGGCGGCAACGCACATGAGCTCAGCGACAAACTGGCCGAGCGGATCCGCGAGCAACTAGCCGATTGGGGGTTGATCGTCCACTCGTTCAGACTCGGCGACCTTTCCCCGTACGGCGAAACGCTCCGCATGATCCAGACCGGCGAAGCGGCGCGACTGAAACTGAAAGCCCTGCAGGATGTCGCCGAGGGCCTCAAGGAACTCAACATCAATCCCATGCTGGCCGCCGCGATTATCGGCGTGCCGGTATCGGTGGCTGTCAACGAGAACCACTGACACCTCGAAGTAGCTTCGGCTACAACCAATCCATTCTACGGAGTCCCGCCTCCACCCGCAGCAACGGCGGGTGGAGGCGAGCTATTCGTATCATTTTAAAACTACGTACCTCAATCGTGACGCCCCAGGATGCGGTTGCATACAAACCGCTCTGATATAGTTAAGTCTGATACATAATAAAACACGGGGCAACCATACTCTTTATTATCGGTGGCGCTTCGCGCGCCGGCAAAACAATATTGGCTAAAAGATTAGCGGCAAGTTACCAGGCCGGCTGGTTCTCGACTGATTTTTTAAGTCGACCGATTGAAGTTGCTGCTGCACATTTGCATGTTCATGGCGCACGTGATGGCGTGCCTAACGGCAAAAACTTTATGTTGTTTGCTCAAAAACAGTGGCCGTTTATCTCTGAACTCGTCCAAAGCATTTATGACTCAAAAACACATTACATCCTGGAAGGTGAAATATTTATACCGCAACTTATAAACACACTCGATTTTAAGGTTGTGTCATGTTTTTTGGGCTACCACACTGCGGACCCCGCAACAAAATTGGCCGAGATCGACGCATTCAGCGCCGCTAGTACAAACGATTGGACTCGCGCTTATTCCACCCAGGAGCAGCTTTGCATTATTAATGAACGCATTATGTTTAGCGCCCAAATAGCCACACAAGCACGGCAATATCGCATGCCGTACTTTGATGTTTCGCGCGACTTTCCCGCAACTATAGACCGGGCGTATGAGATGCTTATCTCCCGTAAAACCAGTTCTTAAGTCGACTCGGGTCTGATTAAACGTAATTTGAGCGGATATCATTCAAGTCCAAGTGATATAATTAAGCGTTGTCTACCAAGGGAGGACAGATGGAGATTGTCAGCACCACGCCGCGGGCGAATACAGCGGAGGTGTGCGCAAGTCAGCTGTTTAGAAGCTGGGTGAGCCGCGTTGAAGGCTGGAGCATCCCGCGGGTAACCGTGACCGATGCATTCAGCTGGGGCGGTGCAATCCGCATGATGCAGGTCCGCATCACCCACGGAGCATACGACCACGCAGTACTACTGCGTGGCGCAACGGTCGATATTCTGACCGTGCTCACCTGTGACAACCGCACCTACCTGGTACACGTGGACCAACCCCGCGTGGCAGTCGGGCAGATCGTGCGTTCAAACGCCGCCGGCATGATCGACGACGATGAGGCGGCGGTGGTCGCAGCCCTACGCGAACTGGCCGAGGAGCTCGCCATTTCGTTGAAATGGGACACACCTCTCAACCTCAACGAAATGGTGTACGGCGTCAATCTGCCTGAGGTAGTGACACCCGGAGGATCGGATGAAGACACAACGTTTTTCGCCGTTCATGTGCGTGTCACGTCAGATGATTTGGTAAGGCTCCAAGGACGTACTGGCGGTCTCACGCAAGAGGGCGAACACACCACCATACATCTTACCGAGTTCAGCGGCCGGGCAGCCAGCGCCCTGCCCCGCATGGTGGTAAACGGAAAGCGGCCGGACATGAAGGCCGCGCATTCGCTGCTCCTATACGACGAGGCGATGCGCCGCAGCACAGGCGGCTGACGTTGACTTACCGGTGCATTGGCATACAGCCAGTGCACCGGTAGGGCCTTAATTCAGACTAATCGGTAGACAACGCTTTTTACGATAACTACGGCTTTGCCTTTTTACTCAACACCCACTGCACCGACGGACTTATCGGTTTATCTGCACGATGAATGCAACCTACCCAACAACACGGCCGACGTTTTCCTTCTAAAAGCTCTTCGCCCGTTCTTTTAATACGACGACTTCGGGTTTCACTTTGCTTACAATTTTCGACCCAACAAATATATTCATTACGCGCGAGCGGAGTAATGTCTTCCCAGAGTGCACGCACTTTTGGACTAGCAACCAAAGCCCTGCGTAAATCCGCAGGCATGGCGTGTACGGTGCCGCCAGAAATTTTTGTAGCCATACGTTTATTTTACACTCATATTTCCCTGGTAAAATAGGGGATTACAGGAGCTTGGATGTATGGAACAAAAAGTAGCGCATTCAGCGCAACCTTTTCGCTCTTATAAGCATATACCAGTCATGAAACAGAGCGAACAAAAGATTATTCATCAAATATTGAACGGCGATGAAAACGTATATGGCGTATTAATCGACCGTTACAAAGAAGGTTTGTATCGACACTGCTTTCAGTTTGTGCGCGATGAAGCAACGGCGGAGGATATAGCTCAAGAGGCATTCATCCACGCATATACGCACCTCGGCCAATACAACGAAGCCTATCGTTTTAGCACATGGCTATACAAAATTGGCACCAACTTAGCATTGCAGTTTTTGCGTCGCAAACAGCCCCGCCTCCTCGAAGAAAACGAGGTTGATTTGGTTATAAGCACATTGCCTGCGACAGACCAGCTGGCGCGCAACAACGAAATCCGCGACGCGGTCGCCAAGCTGCCGACCCGACTCGGCCAAACGATCAACCTACGCTACTTCGAGGGTAAAACCTACGAAGAAATAGCCACGATACTCAAAACGCCTCAAGGCACTATTAAAGCCAGGGTCCACCGTGCAAAAAAACAACTTAAGGAGATGCTGTCATGAGTAAATACACCACCAAACCTGCACGCACACTCTCTCATAATTTTACGGAGCGCACACTTGCGCGCTCGACTAAGGCCAAAAGATACGGCCAACCACAAAAGGAGTTTCCTATGCGATTACATACGTTTTTAAAGCAACCCGCCGGTGCGCTTATTGCACTCACCGTCGTAACATTGGGTAGTGTTGGCGCCTACGCTGCGGTTAACTGGTTCGACGGTCACGTCGGTGTCAAAACTGACGGTTCGGTTATAACCATTGATCTGAGCAGTTGTAAAAACGCCTTTCTCCCAGGTTTCTCAGATACCCAAGACATGAAACATGTACAATTTAAGGTTGTTGGCCAACCGCACATAAGCGAGCCAGATCTTAAACAAACCCTGCTTACCCAATGCGAGAACGATGCTGTGCTGGATTTTTACCACAGTAATCCAACCACCAAAGATGTCGATCTGCATAGTTCAAAGGTTATCGCGGTTAGTAGTGACTCGCTTACGCTGTCGTACACATGGGGGGGCGAAACGATTAACAAAAACTTTGCACTTACAAACGGCATAACCTTTTATAACCAAGGCGCACCTATAACGGTTGCCGATATAAAAGTGGGTCAGTCGGTCATGTTTGCTACGCCACACCGCGAAGGCTACATTATGGAAGGTGTTGATCCTTTACAAAACGTCACATCCTTAGTGAGCGTGTTTGTAACCCAATACGATACCACAAAAGCTCCAAGCAACGGCAAGCATAATTTTAGTTATGCCGATAACAATATTATGCCGCTCGGGATGTATAACGAGCTGTATAAAAAATAAAATATCGTGAGGTCGGAAGGACTCAGCCAGCTGATGTGCTGGCTGAGTCCCGTTACTCCACACCACGCGAGCCGTGGGTGACGACGTCAGTTTACCCGTTGCAACGCTTAATGCAAACGAAGGCAAAACGGTCGCCAGCAAACGTTTCATCAATACCACGTTTAAATCAGAAGGGGCGTCACCTTTAGGTTTCCTCCGCTCGGACAAAGGCGAGGTAGTACCACTCATCGCAGCCTCAGACGCCGTAGGGTCAACAGCGGTTTGCACTCCTGACGGTCAGGGCAATTTTCTTTGGCATGAGCTTGGAGGGGAAGTGGACAAAACCGACCGCAAAGAAGCGGAAGGACTCGTGGGTACACTCTCAGCGCTTCAAATCAGAGAAGTCTCGTCGACAGAGGCCTCAGAGGTAATGAATGATATACCGAGTATAGTGCTGAAATGATGAGCAGTTATTATAAAAATGACTCCATGATGAAGCTATTTTTATTGTGAGTATGCTGGGGAGGGAGGGTGTATTTCAAACCTTTTATGACATAAAAAATTAATCTTGACTACGCTGCACCAATAATGTATATTTAAAGTATCACCACGACCGGTTACCTTGTAGTGTTCGTCCTATAAGTTCATACCGGTCATTTTTTGTGCTCAATTTTCTCAAGCTTCTTTTTGTTAACAGACACAAAATCAAAATGTTTTGCGAACTTATTAAGTAAACTTGAATAGTTTTGCTTGTTAGGAATAAGGATCGTACCTAACTTATTCTTTTCCTTCAAATACTCATAAAGGCTTAGGAAATCCCCATCACCGGACACAACAACCGCCTTGTCGTAATTCTCAAGTTCACGAGCACTTGCATAATAGCGAGATAGGATTCGGACTGGCTGTCGTTTTTATACATAAGCTCAGTCGCCTGGTCTGCTTAACTAATATATACATCTAAGGAGAAAACCAATGCATAAGGACACAATACAAAACTGGCAGCCAGCCAATTACAATACGGTTGATCCGTATCTTCCAGTGAAGGGCGTGGCTGAGTTTATAGAATTTTTAAAGAAGGCATTTGGTGCCAAAGAAGACTTTCGCGTCCCCAGCCCAGATGGCACAATCGGCCATGCCGAAGTCCGCATTGGCGATAGCGTACTTTTAATGTTCGATTCGAAGGACGCTTGGCCTGTTACGCCAGCGTTTTTACGGATTTACGTACCCAATGCCGATGAAGGATTTAAGAGAGCGCTTGCAGCCGGCGCTGAGTCTATCACAGAAGTAATAGATAGTTTCTTTGGAGAGCGCGGTGGCCGTGTCAAAGACCCATTTGGCAATATTTGGTGGATTGTTACTAGGGTAGAAGAAGTAAGTGACGAGGAAAAAGGACGCCGCGCAGGCGAACAAAAATATATCGACAACATGATTATCGCGCAAAAAACATTCGACGATGAAATGCGCAGCCGAGCAAGCTAAAGCGGCTTGGTTGCACGACGCAAGGCTGACGGTGTCTGACCCAAAATCCGCCGCAGAGAGTTAGCCATATGAAACTGATCGCTGTAGCCCAGATCGTGCGCTACCTGTAAAATTGGCGAGCCACGTCGAAGCCTATCTGCTGCCGCGTTAGCTCGTTCGATTTGCCTAAAGTAAACCAGGCTCATACCCATTACGCGCCGAAAGTGGCGCTGGCGAGTGCGACTTTGTTGCTCGTCGGACTTGCCAACTAATGCGTTCTCGACAACCGTGTCATTTATAAGAAATCCGTCGCGTCGTAGTCTATCTGCGAATGTGTCAGCGTTTTCAAAATTGGGAATTTCAATAACACTAGAGCCAAGCCAAAATGACCGTTTTCCCACCAAGCTTAGTTCGTGCATACCGGCTACTGTTAATGGTAACTGTGCAAAAATAAATGCTCCTGGCTCAAAAGTAATAACTAACATCTCCTGACCCGCGAAGTGCGGCACCTCGGCTGGAGATACCAGCGGTGAGCTAACCAGCATGACTTTGGTCGATCCCTGGTGCTTATATACCATAATATCCCAGCAACCATCAGGTGTTATTAGCTCTTTGCCTGTTGTAATGGCCATCGATTTTCTGACTTCCTTCACCAAGAGCGCGCCGGAGCTACGAATTTTATGGAGATTGCTCATTGCCATATTTCTCCATTGCCTGACAGCAGCGCTCGACAGTTTTCCAATTACGAGTCGTTACTTGTTTGTTGAACGCCCGGTCGAGCACTGCCAGAAGATCGGGGCGTGTTGCTCCGGAAAGATCCATAAGGCTGCAGATCGTATCGCCCACCTGGCAAATGACTTTGTAACCTTTTTGAGGAACATCATGCGGTAAATCGAACGGCAGCCTCCCAGATCCTTTTTGAATAAAACTAACCTGATGACTACGCTGCGACGTACTCGTGATACCTCGAAACGGATCCGCTTTAATAAGCAGCCGAAGCTCAGCCTCAGTGTATAAAACTGCTACCGTTTGATAGTTATAAACGCGGTCAATGGCCTGCTCGATTTGCCTGGCAAGAATTTTCTTGTCGCTTTGAGCCGTTTCAAAAATAATATTACCTGTTGCCAGTACGGTTTTACTATCCCTAAGACCCAAATTATCAAAAAGCTCGCGCAGACTGGACATCTTAAGCGTCAAGCCGCCATTTATACCTCTGATAAAAACTATATATTTATGCATATTACATATATAGAATAACGTATTTTTTAAGCGCGGTATTGATGGACAATCACTAACTCGGGACATTCTGATTATTAACTTAAGCGTAAGTTTTAGGGTATAGTGTGACAAAGGAAGGACAAAGTTATTAAAATGAATCCAAGCATTGTTTATTGGCTAAAAGTAGCTGGGGTCGTACTAATCGGAATATGCGTCATAGTTCTTTTGGGGGCCAATAAAATAACATCGAGTATTGTCCTAACGGCGACAGCTATAATTATCTTGCTACCAATTGGCGCGCGTAAGTGGTTAACATGGTGTCGCGTAGCTTTTGTTCTGGCCGCCTTTGCGTTTGTTTTATGGAACATTTCAACAACCGAGTACCCGCCCATGTACTATCATACCGGCTTCAAGTTCTTTGATCAGCTCCTTTATATTTTCGATGTGTTCTTAGAAACTGTTTTCGGCGCGAGATTGAGCCGATGATGAGTTGCTAATATCATCACAGATGGCGAGCACGTTTCCTAAGAATGGCCTGCTCAAGACTAATTTGATCACTCTCTAGGTCGGAAGTAGCTGTTCGCTAAGTCGGACAAGTTGTTCTGCTTAATTCATGCAGTGCTCGATTTATCCTCAATTCCGAACTGATTGAGGACAAGTCATGGCTGGAGATAAGGTTTCGTAGAGCGAGAGCTAAACGATAAGCCGATAGACAAAGCAAAAATTACAGAGATTAAAGAACTATTGAATGCCTAAAAAGCTTGCAGACTTGTAATTCTATACGAACTAAAGTTGCCACGCTATTTCATTAATTCTATAATGAACAGCGACTCTTGCTCACGCTTAGGAGGTTATGGCACGATGAGGACCAAACGCGTGATTCGCGTGTGCTTGTTTGCACTCGCCTTAATCGCGGGCAGCACGGCGTGCACATCGCCAAAGCCAACGCTCAATGCGCAGCCGGCGACCAGTGGTACATCGCCCACATCGACAACACCAACCAGCTGCGAATCGACTGCCGCCAATGGCGCGCAGGTGGAGATCAGCGAGATGAATAGCGAGGGCGGTGGCTGGAATCGAGTGACAACCAGAACCGCACCTGCCAGTTCATTCAAGTACATCTACTAAGTACGCAGGAGTAGCCCCGGCCAGATCACTTGGCCGGGGTGCTTCTAATTTATGACTCCATGCCGACCAGGGAGAAGGGACTCGAACATGATTAACAGATGTAAAACGACAAAAATCGCCGTTTTCGGACGATTTGTCGTTGTAATAATTTCATGGCTAGGGATTATCGATGAGGCAAGAACAACCTTGCGTGTACGCCTGAAAGTATTCGGAATGCTTACGCAGCCTCAGCGCATTGCTGAGTTGGAGAGGACTTTTGAGGGGATGTAGGCGGGTTGCCGCCCGTAATACTTATGAAGACCTGTACGCTTTTTCGTGGTAGCTCGTCTTATGCGGCCCAAGAAAAACTTTTGTGTACAACCGCATGATACTTACACCCACAAGTAAGTAGGCGAGACAGAAAAGCCCGATCTGTACGATATGGTTCGCTGAAATTAAGCTTAAAAGAATATCTTGTGCCAAAAATGAGGTGCTAATAGGGAACGCCATAAAAAGAAGCGATACGACAAAAAAGAAACTGCCAAGCTTTGGGAACGCATATACGACACCTTGATAGTCTTCTAACATACTTGGTTGGTTCTTAGTCTTCAAATACCAAAAGCAGATGTGACCTAACACAAACGCCACGACGATTCCTACACCGTACATAACTAAATACTGCCAGTTTGTAACCGAAGCCGAGGCCAAAAAGAGTGCGCCAAAAAGGTGTCCGAGCATTATGAGGTTCCAGGCAGCCGCGGCCGCGCCCTTGGTTGTGTAAGCTCGTATGTAAAAAATTAAACTTGTAACGGCCGCCACAATAGAAGCAAACAATACTAAGTTGGTAAGAAGCATAGCAATACTGGCGAAGCTTAAAAAGAGAGCCAGCGAAGCTATCTGAATGGGCGGCCAATCCAAAGCAGCGCATGCTCGGCCAACAACCTTGAGCGGCTTCCATAGGTAGTGGCTAACGGCAGTATTCATGTTCCATTCTTTGATGCTCAAAACGTACAATGTAGCGCGCATTTTTCCAAGCAAGGTGTTTTTAATTTTCTGGATAGGCCGGACAAAATAGAAAAACTGATCATGAATGAGGTAGCTTACAACCGACGGAGAAATGAGCAACTGATACGTCCTTAGACTAGCATTACTTACAAAATGTAAAAGCACAAGCCACTCAAGTCCTGCGGCAAGCTCGATAAACATTATACCTATCTGGGTGATAGATGCGTATGCGATCTGCGTTTTGATAGACGATTGGGCTCGGGTAATCGACGTCGCGACAATCGCAGTCGTAAGGCCGACAAT